>JBFLZR010000003.1:107259-417271 GCA_040756055.1 Candidatus Zixiibacteriota bacterium | reverse complement strand
GAAAACTCAAAAAAGTCGCTCTGGCGGCCTGCATGAGGAAAATGCTGAACATAATCAGAGCTATGCTCATAAAAAGAGAAAGGTTCAATCCACAATATCAACCATTGACATAAAAGACGGTATCTACTTCAACTGGGAGAGTACAGTATCCGCGAGTGCCGTTTCTCCATCCTCACGAATTTCGTAAGTTCTTAATCGCCCTTATACGACTAATCCTCTCCTCTTTATGCTATTATCTGCTTTTTAGCCTGTTTATCAAGAGGGCATTATTAGACCCATATTGGGTATCACTTGTACCCCATAGACTAATCACCAATAACAAGCAAAATCCGGCGTTCTTATATCAGAGCACGCTTGCCTGACAGGCCATCGGTACCACATAATTAACTTTGTTCCAATGACTTAAGGTAAGTAACCAGGTTGACTTTCTGATTGGTAATCTGAAGTTTCTTTCGAATTGTCTTGCGCTGTTTGAGTACGGTCTCCACGGAATTGTTCAGGGTGGCTGCTATCTGCTTGCTGGTAAAACCATTCTTGATCATGTGGCATATTTCCAGTTCTCTGGGGGTCAGGTTGGTGAAATTCTTCTCAAGTCGGCTAATAAATGGTGAGGTAATCTCGGACAGAGAACTTTTTAGTAGAGTAATGAAATACTCTCCATCCGGAGAAACCTTTCGCTCCAGCGTCTTGAGAATCGGGATAGCCACCCTGTTTATATTCAGATGAATCTGTGTAGCCACACGCTTTTTTTCCTGCTCGATCTGTCCGAGTATTTCCTTCAGGGCCGTATTTTTCTGACGAAGTGATTCGCGTTCCAGGCGCAGCTCCTCGTTGACAGTTTGCAGCGCCTCTTCGGCCCTGATCAGACGCGAAATATCGCGACAGGTATACAGAACCGTACCGTCACCTATGGAGGTCTTCTTTATGTTAACCAGCAGGGTCAGCTCGTGGCCGCGTGTATCCGAAACTGTTAGTCGGATATTGTCAAACTTTCCCCGCCTGGTCAATTCCCTGATATCGGGGATGTCTTTTCCAAGTATCTGCCGGATATTGTCCACGCGGCGTAAGTCGTCGGGGGTGTACCCGAAAATGTCTGCGGCCGTCGGACTCACGTAGGTAATCCTGCCGGTGTCATCAGTAATAAACAGGGCGTCAGAAATGTGCTCGAGAATGACCCGGTGCAATTTTTCGGAATCGCGCAACGCCGTTTCAGCGGACTTTCTTTCCGCGATTTCAACCCTCAACTTTTCATTTACTTCGGCCAGAGCGGCGGTGCGCTCCTCCACCCTCCGCTCAAGTTCAGACTGCGCCCGGACAAGTTCCCCCTCAACTCTCTTGTGCTCGGTAGTATCTCTGGCCATAAGGATGACGGCACACACTCTTCCGTCGCGTATTATCGGTCCGAGCCTCGTCGAACACCACACCTGACCACCATCGTCCTTCAGCGACGATATCTCAAATCGATCCGCTTCCCCGGTGTCGAAAACCCTCCGCACCTTCTGCTTTACCAGCTGAAGATGTTCGGCCGGGATAAAGTCATCAAGGGATAGGTCGTTTATGCTGACATGGCCGTTTGAACATGGAAGATCCCTGTTGGCAAACAGTACCTTGCCACTGCGATCGACGGAAAGGATTGTATCCGGAGCGTTTTCGACCACCGAACGCCACTTCGCCTCTGATTCCCGCAGAGCGTCCTCCACGCAACGTCGTTGCGTAATATCCAGAAGAAATTCAATAATGTGTGCTACCTCCCCCTCTTCATCGAATACCGGATACCCGTGTACTTCAACACAGCGCGGTATGCCGCTTTCATCCGGATGAATATGCTCCACCACAACCGGCGCCTTAGTTTTTTTTATCAGATCGACGGGACAGGGCTCGCCCATCGAGGCGCAAGGCTTTTCAACCGAGTGCATGGTGGAGTAACACTTACCTTTACCGTCGAAGCCCGCCGCCGAGTTGGCCAGTTTGATAGAAAAGTCGCTGGCGTCGATCAGACAAAACGGGTGCGGTAGAGACTCGAGCGCCAGAAAGAACAGCTTGTGCTGAGATTTAAGCGTATCCAGAGACATATCAGAATCCTGCGACGTCGTAGCGCTGGATAAAGAGCGCGCGAAACTGATATGCTTGGCTTTACCGGCAGATAGCTCGAGCCCGTTGGAATTCATTGTCTCATCAGAGGACATGGTTTTACTGTCGCCCTTTTTGCTAGCCCCATTCCCGAGCTTACCCAAAACAACTGCGGCCGCCTGTCGTATAGCGAACGCAGAAGACCTCATAGGTATACAATACCTTAAATGGTCCTTTTCTATAAGTAAAGTATAATCAAGGAAATGTCAAGAAGTTTCGCCGGAACGAATCGCCTAAACCTCGACCGTCAGCCAGCGCCCTCTGCGATAGTAGGCATAGAAAATAATGGAAGATACTATCCCGGCAGCCGATATGGTCCACCAGATGGCGTTCTGGTCGAAACTCATGAACTGTGTGAGCATTATGATTGGTAAAACCTCTAACAACCACGAATGGACGATGCTGACAACCATGGCAGGCGTATTCAATCCAACGCCGACATGAATCTCGGACACCATGATAAAGACCCCGATAAAGGGAAAACTTATGGCGAAGATTCTGAGCATGATTACTCCATATCGCACCGTATCATCCGACTCGAAAAAGAGTCTCATCACCGACTCCGCAAAAACGAAATTCAGTATGCCGAAGACCAGCATTATGGCTGTGCCCAGAAGTATCGACTGATCCGCCGTTTTCTTGGCTCGCTCGAATTTCTTTCCGCCCAGGTTGTGCCCGATCAAAGAAGACAACCCCAACCCGATACCGACCAGGATCATGATACCGAAGTGTGTCACCTGATTACCGACGCCATAGGCCGCAACCACTTTGGTGCCGAATGCCGCTATCAGCGGAGTTATTACCAACCGTGCCCCCGAGAACGACATATCACCAAACCAGGCCGGAACGCCTATCTTGACCATCTTCCACATCGATTGCGCCGACATAGCCACCTTCCCCCGTAAGTGGAGCCTCACATTTGTGAAGTCACCATAGAAAAACAGTAGCCCGACGGCCAGGGTGAGGGTAAAGCTTGCTACCGATGCTATGGCGGCGCCACGAATCCCTAGGGCCGGCAATCCGAAATAGCCGAACATAATAATCGGGTCGAGAATCAGGTTCATCAGGTTAGAGGCAATCATCAGGTACATGGCCATTTGCGGATTGGCCACCCCTCGCATGGCGGTGTAAATCGAATAGGTAGCAAACATAATGGGCATACCGATAAACATCACCTGTCCATACGCTATACCCTCGGTGAGGGCAAGCCCTTCCGCCCCCATCAACAAGAGCATCCTGTCGACAAAGAAATAGCCGACTATGCCGAACAGAATCCCGAAGAAAAGCTTGAGAAATAGAGTCTCTTTAATTGCCTTCTCGGCGTTATCATAGTCCTTTTCTCCATAACGTCGCGAAATGATGGCTACCGAGCCCGGGCCGACGAGCTGGTTGAACGAAAAGAAAAGCCACAATATGGTGGCAAAGAATGTCACAGCCGCCACGCCGGATTCTTTCTCCGGAAGTCGCGATACCCAGAAAGTGTCAACGAGGGAATAAATGTTCTGGCTGAGGAAACCGAACATCGACGGCAGTCCCATTTTTACAATGGAACTTGTAATTGAACCTTCGGTGTAGTCCTTGCGTTCTTTTTCAACAGGTTCAAACATCTGACTCATATCCGTTAGTTTCTTACTCTACCACCAGACTTGAATACTATCATCAATCGTGAAAATGCGTTCTTCCCGATCGGAGTCATCGGCAACCAGCCAATACAGTCCTCCCTGCGGTACATTTTCGAAGCCGAGAGGTTCATCACCCGCAGTAGCTGTACCCAGTGACTGCCAGCCGTCTTGCCACACAAAAAATTCATATTCTTTACCGTCCGCCAGCGATGATTTCGCGACTCCATCGGTCGAGATTTCCTGTTTACGCTGAGTCGTGCCGGTTAGTTTCACCATTGAATTTAACCCGGACGCCTCGAGTGTTATGACCTTGCCGGTGTTCTTTTCGAGCACGAACGGCGGGCCAAACGGTTCAATCTCTTCATTCAAATACAGTGCGGGAAGATAAACTATATCGGAGCCCACGTCCGTAAACACCGCGGTGCCGTCGAAAATCCTCCCCCAGTGAATGGCCTGCCACTCGCCCGAGTTGAAAACACAAAGATAGGCCATATCGACCGAATCGGGCAGTTCTTCCGTAAAGGACAGGCTGACATCAAAGACTTCGGTATAATCCGGGGTTACATCGATATAATTCTTGCCGGCTAACCAACGCGGGACTTCCTCCTGTTTTCGCGTCTGAAATATGAGGTTGTCCGGCTGCAACGCATACATCTTGCGATATACCTTGGCCAGTTTGTTGGCAAGCTTATACTCGCCGGGATTGGCCTCTGCCCCCATAAAAGGCACAACTCTGCCGTCGGCAAGAAGAATCGCGTTCCAGGCGTGATTATTGCCGGAGTTGGCCCAGTACGGAGTGTAGTCGCTGGTGACCGCCAGGCCATTGGCCCGGAAAGCATATATGGTTACATTGGTCATGTCCTCACACCGACCGAGCTCGCTGCCCAGCATTTCGGACAGTCCCTGATCGGTGGGATGATAGTAATAGCGAGGATCAAAACCGAACCACGAACGGACATCATCATTTATTATTCTGGCGGCCTCAACGATGTCAGTTGGATCCGACATACTATCGACGATACCCTCGTACCGACTCCAGAAGTACTCCCGCCACGGCTCCAGCGGCTCGTTACTCCCGCGGTATGGTAAGACATAGTCGCAAAATTGCTCAAACGTCAGATTCTGCGCCCACGGTTTCTCTGTCCATGCCCGAAAAGCATAGTCTATCTGATTCATAAGAAAATCGGCGGTGATAGTCTGAAGGTCATCGAACTTGTCTTTTCTCTTGTAGTCAAGTACGCCGCGAGCATCCTCAATAGCCCCCACTGCCCGCTCGAGCGAATCATAATCAGGGTAGTCCAGCACGTTGAAGTCAACCTCTTCCCCAGCGGTATCGACGAGCTTGTACGTGACATAACAGTGCCCCTCCATGTTCTCTATCAGGTACTGAACCGCCATGTATTTCAGTCGGTCTATCTCGCTGCTGTCCGACCGTTGTTGATAGTGAGTAAACGCTTTTTCCAGCTCGGGCCGATTGTTGCCCGAAGCCTCAAGGGCTTTCATCACCGACGGTGGGAATTCGCCGGTTCCGGTAAGAGCCGGGGCCGCTGAAAGCGTAAGTACAAGCAAGCACAGAAATATTAAAGCCAGAATTTTATGAAACATGGCCGGCACTCCTTCGAGAAAGGTTGCGTCTAAAACATAAAAGGCAAGCTATGCAAATGCGGCAATTTCGACAAGGCTTTTGTTCGACGGCGTATTGGAAGTGTGGTCAGAAGACACAAAAAAGTGGTGGGGGGAGGATTCGAACCTCCGAAGGCTTCGCCGACAGATTTACAGTCTGTTCCCTTTGGCCGCTCGGGAACCCCACCAGCTTTCGAGATATTTGTGAACCTGCCTCGGCAGGTCTGGCAATAATATACAATCAGTATCGAAAAATCAACGGATATTTTTATGCCAATTCGAGATAACAGCCCTTATTATCCGGCCTGAACAGCCACTATACGAGTTAAATATGCCTTATAATCGGATTCCGGCATTGACTCGAGCTGCTGTCTCATCTGGTCAAGGCTGATATATCCGCACTCGAGCGCGATTTCTTCAGGACAGCCTATCTTTCGGCCGGTCTGCTTTTCACGGTCCGCGACAGCGTGACCCGCCCTCATCATACTCTGCGCCGTGCCGGCATCGAACCACGGCACCTCATCGCCAAGATTAGCGAGTATAATATTCCCGCGCCTGACATACTCCATATTGACATCAGTAATCTCAAGCTCTCCCCTCGCCGACGGTTTGAGACCCTCAGCAATCGCCACAACGTCGGAGTCGTAAACGTATAATCCGGTGACCGCAATATTTGATTTGGGGCTTGTCGGTTTTTCTTCAATCGACAGAACTCGCCCGTCCTCGCTGACCTCAGCCACGCCATACTCATCCGGATTGTAAACCGTCACGCCAAAAACCAAAGCTCCGGATTCGAATTTATCAACCGCTCTGATGATTATACCTGTATCACAGTAAATATTGTCGCCGAGTATCAAAGCAACTGTGTCGTCGTCGATAAAATCGCTGGCTATTATGAACGCGTTGGCTATCCCCTTCGGGTGGTCTTCGACCGCGTACCTGATGTTAATACCGAGCCTCTCCCCGTTGCCGAACAGCGCATTAAACTTGTCAGCGTCACCGGCATTGACAATAATCATTATATCCGTTACTCCAATATCCATCAACACCGAAAGCGGATAATAGATCATCGGCTTGTCATAGACTGCCAGAAGCTGCTTTGAAACCGCCAGACTTGCCGGATACAGCCGGCTGCCCAACCCACCGGCCAAAACAATACCTTTTTTGACAACTGATGACAAATTGCCTACCCCTTCACATAGCCGCTGACCCGAAGATAGTCCGCCAGCGCTTCCCGCCACTGTCTCATCTTATGAAACCCCGCCAGCTTCGCGTTATTCATCGAACAAAACTGCGGCCTTGGGGCATGAGTGTGAAACTGGTCATATGATACCGGCGCAAGGTCGTTATCCAGACCGGTTAGCTCGAAAATTGTTCTGGCAAACTCATACCAGCTGCACTCACCACTGTTGCAGGCGTGGTAAATACCGTAATCAGTCACCCCCTGTTTTATAACCGAGCCGATGGCGGCAGCGGCATCCACGGTATATGTCGGCGACATTATTTGATTGTCGATCACCTTTAGCGGTCGTTTCTCGCGCGCGGCGTGAATCATCTTTTCTACGAAATTTACGTTCGGATCTGTCGTTTTCTTGTAGCCAAAAAGAGATGAGACACGGAAAACGAAATACTTACCGGCGTAAGCGGCCGTCAGAATCTCCCCGGCCAGCTTCGACGCCCCGTAGACGTTGATCGGCGACGGCCGGTCTGTTTCGACATACGCCTCAGGCTTGCGCCCATCGAAGACATAATCGGTGCTGATGTGCATCAAGGTGATATTGTGGTTGGAACAAAAATGCGCCAATTTCATCACAAGCTGACCATTTATTTTGAAGCTCCGGTCGAAATTATCCTCGCACAGATCCACTTTGTGGTAGGCGATACAGTTTATCAGGTAGCGGTGCTCTCGGTATTCGGCGAGAGCCACAGCCGCATCATCGTGGTCAGCATCGAACTCGCGGCGCGTCAGCGGTGTGACGCCCAGCCCATTTCGCCCCAAGACCTGTTGAATGGCCAGACCAAGTTGACCATTCGCCCCCACTAACAACACATCTTTCATCGAACGACCTATTCGATATCGAGAATACCACTGTACTTCTCGACCTCACGGATTATCTTGTGCCAGTGTACGAGACTCTTGTACCAATCGAGTGTTATCGTATCGGGTGTTCTATCTATCAACTTCTTCTCAAGAGCGTCGATAATCTCCCCCACTCCCTGTTCAACGGTGGCGCGCGGCGTCCAGCCAAGACGTTCCTGTATTTTCTTGAAGCTCAGCCGGTAGCTGCGCTTGTCCGGATCACCATACCACTCGATCTCAACCTCGCGCCCGGTTATCTGCCTGGAAGCTTCCGCAACGCGGCGGGCAAGATCCTCGATTCTAAAATTGCCGTCGTCCCCACCCACATTGAATATCTCACCATTAGTAAAACCGGTGTCGCATGTGAGAAGCAAAAGCATCACGTCGGTCGTATCCTGAATATGCACCATCGGGCGATACTGGCTGCCATCGCGCATAAGCGGCAACTTCCCGGTCGCCCAGCACCCATAGGTCATCCCATTGATTGCCAGGTCGAACCGCATCCTCGGACTGTACCCGAACACGGTCGCCTGTCTCATAACCGTTACCACAAAGTCACTACCGGCGAGAGCAAGAACCTCCTGCTCGGTCTTTTCGTTTGCGTGGGCATAAACAGTGAGTGGATTCGTCGGCGAAGTTTCGTCGACAATCTCATCCTGATAACCATAAATGCTGGCGCTCGATGGAAGTATATATCGCCTTGCGCCGGACTCGCGGGCCAGTCTCGCGCTGGATACCCTGCTCAAATAGTTGATACCCCAGGTGTGCTCATGGAACAGTTCGGCGCTGGGGTCATTGGACAAGGCCACAAGATCAATAACATGATGAACGTTTTCGAAGTGCTTTCCATTGAGCTTGCGCGAGTCTTCTTTGATAATCTCGAGGTTTTTATGCTGCTGGAGTTTGTCATCGCCGAAGAAGTATCTATCCACAGCCTTAACCCGGTAACCGGCGCCAAGAAGCTTCCCGACCAGAATCGACCCGATATATCCGCCTGCGCCTGTGACCAAAACCGTGTCCATCACATTGCCTCGTACTCGAAATTAATTTCCGCGTCCGCAAACAAAGGGGCCTTCGAATCCCTCTCGGACAGTACTGGTTCAGTTACGGGCCAGTCAATGGCAAGCTGAGGGTCGTTCCACCTGAAGGCACGCTCAAAGGCCGGTGCGTAGTATTCATCCACTTTGTAGCAAACCTCGGTCTGCGGCTGCAGGGTACAGTATCCATTGGCGAACCCTCTGGGAATAAACAACTGGCGCTTGTCGTCCGCAGAGAGATTGACATTCAACCACTGGCCGAAAGTCGGGCTGCCCCGCCGTATATCCACGATAACATTCAAAATCTCGCCTCGCACAACCCGGACCAGCTTGCTCTGGGCCTTGGGATGAAGCTGATAATGCATCCCCCTGACCGTCCCTTTTTCCAGGCTAAGTGAATGATTGTCCTGCACAAAGTCGGCTGCGATTCCAAGGCTGTGGAACTTTTCCCTGACATAACATTCCATAAAGTAGCCGCGATTGTCTTTAAAGACTTGAGGCTCTATAATGAAGACGCCGTCGAATTTGGTATGTATACAATTCACCCGATCTGATCACCTGCCGTATCGGTTATGCAGGGAATATTCGAATTTTAGGCTGAATTGACAACTGATTTCCCCAGCGGAGGGCACAAAAGGGCAAAAAAAAGTGGCGCCCCGCAGAATTGAACTGCGGACACACGGATTTTCAGTCCGTTGCTCTACCAACTGAGCTAGGGCGCCAGAATCATCTAAATTGACTGAGATGCCAATTTACGAGGTTATCGACCTTTGTCAACCCAAATTTATCGCTACCGGCCCAAATACTGTTTTGTCGCGGGAGCAAAAAGCGAGTACAACACGACGCCCGATATTATCAAAAGGATGATGTTCTCGTAATGTCTTATCCCTGCAGCCGCAGTGATGACAACCAGACAATTTACAACAATCAAGCCATACCATCCCCACGCTTTTTGTTCCTTATAGGCGAAAGCGACAGCGATCAGTATCAGTCCCAGCACCAAAAAAAGAATGGGCGTTACCATGTCAGCATAGTTGCGGTCAAGAAACCCAAGAATAATTTTGACCCCGCCATACAAGAGGAAAATGGCCGCAAATATGAAGCCATACCAGACCGCAATCCGGTGAGTGATTGGTCCTGTCATTTTTTTTTCAGACATTTTGGTTTCCCAGAGTTAATCTTTTTCTATTCCAAGCAAACCGGCTCCGATAAAGCCGGCATCGTTGCCAAGAGCGGCCTTAACGACGACCAGCTTCTCGACAGCCGATGAAAAGGCTCGTTTTCTAATCTCATCGGCCGCGGCCGATACGAACCCCGCCCCGCCATCGGTAATACCGCCACCGATCACTACGACTTCCGGATTAATAAGATTCACGATACCGGCCAGAGCCACCCCGAGATACCTGGCTGTCTCGTCAACTACCTGATTGGCGATATCGTCCCCCTTGCGTGCAGCCGCAAACAGTTTCTTTATATTCAGGTTGTCCAGAGAGCCTTCAAGTATTTCATCACAAATTGGCGTTAACCCATTATTCAACTTGCGTATAGCCCTATCTATTATTGCCTGCGACGAACAGAAAGCCTCGACACATCCGTTGTTGCCGCAAGCACACTTCGGGCCGTTCAAATCGATAGTCATGTGACCAAGCTCGCCAGCCGATGAACTCGCGCCACGCACGAGTTTATTGTCAATTATCAGCCCGCCTCCCACTCCTGTACCAACGGCAGCGCAGACCACTGACGACGCGCCAATGGCAGCCCCGAATCGAGATTCGGCCAGCGCCATACAGTTAACATCATTGTCCACGAAAACCGGCAGGTTAAGGCGCTCTTGCATAATTGGGCCGATTTCCATCCCCTGCCAGCCCACGATATTCGGACTCGGTCCAATAACCTTGCCTTTCTTGTGGTCGATAGCGCCTGCCGAACCCACGCCAATCCAATCAACGTGGTAGTTTTCGTCAGCCGCGTAATACAGCAGTTTCTCGCCAATATTGGTCACCAGATGCATAAGAGGCATCGGACCCTTCTCCGCCATCGTGGGGCGCTGCTCTTTGAAGATCACTTTCCCCTCTTCATCGAACAGGCCGTACTTGATGTTGGTCCCGCCGATATCGATTCCGGCATATACGTGCTTATCTGACATATCTATTATTCGTTATACATCCCCGCGGCTGATTCTACTCACATGCGCACCCCGGCTTTGATCACATTCCCAGATGTCTCTTGAGGTAAGGCACCAGCTCGCCGCAGGCTATGGTTTCCTGTATCAGTTCGGCCTTGAGCCATTCCTCTCTGTTCGTCGTCTCCAGTGCCTTCTCCCGTCCAGCCTCAAGATTCTTCACCGTCACCATCCCGGCCTCGAATTCATCAGAACCCACTATCACGGCGAACGGAATCCCCACCTTATCCCCGTACCTAATCTGCTTGGTGAGATTTCTGGTGTCACCGGAGAAAATTTCGGATGGAATACCCTCGTTTCTGAGCAAACGCAGGATGTCCAGATAATCGCTGATGCGCTCGTTGTCCATCACCGTAACAAGAACTTTGGAAGTGGCGTCTTTCAATTCTATGGCCTTTAGCTCAATAAGCGCTGCCAGGAGACGGTCAATGCCAATTGAAGAGCCGACCGCCGGAACTGACTTGCCGGAGAAGCGATCTACCAGATTGTCATACCTGCCCCCCGAAAACATCGAGCCAAACTCCGGTAGATCCAGAAGGCTCGTTTCAAAAACGGGACCGGTATAATACCCCAACCCCCGGACGATGGTCAGGTCAAGTTCCGCCTTAACGGCGTCCACACCCATATGCTCGAGAAAAGCCTGAATCTGCCTTAACTCTTCGATCCCCTCGCGGGCGCTGGGAATTTTGCCCAACAGTTTCTCGGCCTCACTCAGCCCGGCGGTACCTTTCGTCTGAGCGATATCGAGAAAACCTTCAAGCTGCCTGATATTGTCGCTACTTAACCCCAACCCCGGTATTCTGTCACCTGACTGGTCCACTCTTCCCGGCCCGAGTTCCAAAACAACGGCCTCCCTGCCCTGCTTGTCGAGCTTGTCGATAACCCTCATGACATCCTGCCCCCTGACAGGGTCTATGCCGACAGACTCGATCAGACCGTTGAGGACTTTTCGATTGGAGTATCGAACCTTGAAATTCTTTATACCCAGATGTTCAAAGGTAGTCACCATGGCGGCGATTATTTCGGCATCGGCCAGGAGATTCCTGGTCCCGACTATATCAATGTCGAACTGCATGAATTCCCTGAACCTGCCCGGTCCCGGCTTATCCACCCGCCAGACATTGCCGTACTGGTATCTTCTGAATGGCAGGGGAAGCTCCGGATTGGCAGCTACATAGCGCGCCAGCGAGAGCGTGAACTCGTAGCGAAGCGCCATTTCTACATCATCCGGCCCGGTAAAGCCGAACAATTCGTTTAATGAATCCTGCGAATAGTGTGGTCCCAGCAGAGCCTCGGCAAACTCAAGCGAGGCCGTCTGAAGCGGCAAAAAACCCATCAGTTCGAAGACCTCGCGTACCTTGCCAATCATCTCTTCGCGAGCTATCTGCTCCTTTGGCGGGTAGTCCCTGAAGCCCTTGAGAAGCTGCGGCTTTACTCTTTGTTTCTTTTCTTTTCCCATTATCTCGACCGGTCTTACTTTCAGTCGTTAGCGGATGTCCTTAAAGTGTTTAATTTAGAGCATTTTCTATTCAAAAGAAAAGTTTTTTGTCGGCTCCAAGCCTTAAATTTTCGTAAACGCCTTATCGGCAGTCAAAGTGAGTGCTGTTGTTGATTTTTGCCGCTGATGAAGTATCTTAGGACAACATTATGAAAGGGTTTTCAATGCGAACATCTTTAAAAGTCTTTAGCGCGGCCATAATAGTGACACTGGCTTTGAGCACCTGCGTACTTGCCGGCGACGGTGGTATCGACAGTGCGCTTCTGGAACAATATGAAAAGCAGTTCAATGCTGAGGGCAATCAGCAAAGGACTATAAACGCTATTACCAACAATTCCATAAAGGAGCTGGCCCTTAACCGTGACCTTCTCACAAGTCATGACAAGCTCGTTGCATTCCAGCTGAAGGACGCGGGAGTTGTCGATCAGAAAGGTTCAGGACGCTGCTGGATGTTCGCCGGGGTGAACGTGCTTTCTCCCGTAATCATGAAGAAACTCGACCTCTCCTCGTTCGAGCTTTCCGAACCATACATCACGTTTTACGATAAGCTCGAGAAGTCAAACTTCTTTTTGGAACGGGTCATCGAAATGCGCGACCGCCCGATCGACGATCGCTCCCTTCAAATGGAAATCGACAATATGATAGGCGACGGCGGCTGGTGGCATTACTTTACTGACCTGGTAGAAAAGTATGGCATCGTCCCGTTGTCGGCAATGCCCGAAACCAAGCAGTCCATCTCCACCGGAACCTTCAATTCGCTGGCCCAGTCGCTTCTGCGAGCCGATGCTTCCCAACTCAGGCAAATGCACAAGGACGGCAAGAGTGTCAATGAACTCCGGCAGGCAAAAGAGAAGATGCTGGCCGACATATACAAACTCCTCGTCTACAACTATGGAAGGCCGCCTAAAGAGTTTACTTTTCGCTGGGAGGCCAAAAAGGATTCTGTAAAGACGATCTCCGAGAAAAACTATACTCCGAAATCATTTCTTGCGGAGTACTTTCCGGACGGTTTGCCGAACTATGTCGCGCTGGTAAACAACCCCACTCTCGACTACGACCAGCCTTATCTTCTCGAAGCCAGCCGAAACATTTATGAAAATTCCGATTTTAAAGTCCTGAACCTGCCTGTCGAAAGGCTCAAGGAATATACCCACAAGGCTCTGCTTGACAGCCAGGCAGTGTGGTTTGCCTGCGATGTCGGCAAGCAGAACTATGGCGACTCGGCTATTATGGCCGAAGGTATCCTCGACTATGGCACCGCCGTCGGCATGGATTTCGCACTATCCAAAGCTGACAAGATCTCGTTCAAAGAGATCTCCCCCAACCATGCTATGGTAATCTGCGGCTTCGATACCACTTCGACCGGCACCATCAACAAATGGCTAATAGAAAACAGCTGGGGTAAAAAGGCCGGCGATGACGGTTTCTGGTACATGTATGACGACTGGTTCTCGGAGTATGTTCTGGTAATTGTCATCAATGAAAATATGCTGAGTCCCGAAGACGCTGAGAAGTTCAAGAAAGAGCCGGTCAAAGTAGCCGACTGGGAACCGTTCTTCAGGGCCATGCGCAATCTGGAGTAGGTCGCCGGTTTATGAGTTTCATTGATGACCTGAAGGGCCTGTTTCCTGCCGATCGGTTCTCGATCCACTCGGACCATCTCGCAGTGGCGTCACGCGACGAATCAACTATCGATGGCGTCACGCCTATGGCAATCGTATGGGCTTTGAACGCCGAAGAAATCAGCCAGGTGGTCAAGTTGTGCGCTGATTTCAGAGTGCCGGTGACAACACGCGGGGCCGGCAGCGCTCTGGAAGGCTCAACCATACCCTCGGCCAATGGCATAGTACTCGACCTCAGTCACATGACCGAAATCCTCGAATTCTGGCCCGATGACCTTCAGGTCAAAGTCCAGCCGGGTATTATCTATGACCATCTCAACGAGCACCTGAAGCGAGAAGGCTTATTCTTCCCCCCTTCGCCGGGCGGCTCGGGGGATATCGCCACAGTCGGCGGCATGATAGCGACCAACGCCAGCGGTATTTACTCGGTCAAGTATGGCGGCACCAGAGAATATGTATTGGAGCTTGAGATAATCACCGGCACCGGCGAGATTATGAAAATCGGCAATCGGGCTGTCAAACGTTCGAGCGGCTATAATCTGGTCGATCTCGTGGCCGGCTCGGAAGGTACCCTGGCTGTCATTGCAGCCGCTACAATCAAACTTGCCGGCCTTCCTGAAGGTCGTCTTCAGAATGCGTTCAAATTCGAAACCGAAGTCAATGCCGCTCGCGCGGTGTCGGAGATGCGCAAGTACGGCCTCGATATCGCCGCCATCGAATTTCTCGACCGAAAAGTAATGGAGGCCCTGAACAAGCTCAAGGAATATGGACTGGAAGAAGTCCCGGCGCTTTTCCTGGAATTTCACGGCCCCGACGCGGTTTTGCAGTCCAACAATGAACTGGCAGAGGATATCTGCACCGAATTGGGTGGACAACCGCTTAAGCTGGCCGATGGCCAGCGACCGTGGGAAATACGCCACTTTGTAACCGACGCGATAAAATACCGTCGCCCCGGCTACAGTATCCTGCGCAATGATGTCGCTTTCCCCATCTCAAAATTGCCTGAGATGGTAGAATACTGCCACCAGCTGGGCAAGCAATATGGAATGATGGTTCACACTTTCGGCCATGTAGGACTCGGACTGCTTCACGCCCTGATACTTGCCCGCAAGGAAGACAGCAGTGAATGGAACAATGCCATCGCCATGAATGACCTTATCATCAAAAAGACTATCGAACTCGAAGGTACCATATCCGGCGAACACGGAATCGGTCTGGGACACAAGAATCTATTCGCCATGGAACACGGCAAAGCGGTCGAATTGATGAGAATGATAAAGCGTCAGTTCGACCCCGATCTAATACTCAATCCGGGTAAAATCTTTGATATGTAAGTCACTGGCGTAACGAGTATTACGCGTCGCAATTAAATGGCCGCTTCATATAATTAAAGCGGGCCGAAAGGAAACTTTGACCGGCTTCGATTGTTAATGGTGTATGTCTTCACACCTGAATCTTAATGCGCCTAAATTTCGCGGGAATATTCTCCCCCTGGTGTCAATTGCGGTGCTACTTGTCAGCAGTTGCAGTTCATCCGACAGTCCCGGTACGACTACTCCTCCCCCCGTTAACGAATTCCCCACCGGTTCACTCGCGGCCACGGCAGTGGCTCGCGGACTTTCCCAGCCTTTATATATTTGCGCTGCTCCGGGCGACACATCGCGCATGTTTATAGTCGAAAAAGCCGGTAAGATAAAGATTCTTCGGGGCGGGCAGGTTCTTCCCGACGCTTTTTTGGACATCAGTGATCGCGTCAACTCAGCAGCGAGTGAGCGTGGGCTATTGGGACTGGCATTTCATCCCGACTACGCGAGTAACGGCCTATTCTTCGTAAACTACACCAACACCAACGGCAGTACAACAGTCTCAAAATTCAGGGTTTCGAGCTACCCCGATTCGGCTGTGGCTTCCAGTGAGTCGATTATCCTGACGGTTCCCCAGCCATACTCCAATCACAATGCCGGCATGCTGCTCTTCGGGCCGACTGACGGTTACCTCTATATTGGCCTCGGCGACGGCGGCTCAGGCGGAGACCCCGAAAACCGCGCGCAAAATCCCCTGACACTGCTTGGTAAAATGCTTAGGATCGATATTGATAGTGGCAGTCCCTACGGCATACCGCCCGATAACCCTTACGCGGGCAACCCCGACACTCTGCAGGAGATCTGGGCTTTTGGACTTCGCAATCCATGGCGCTACAGCTTCGACCGTGAAACGCGGGATCTATGGATTGCCGATGTTGGCCAGAACCAGATAGAAGAAATCAACTTTACGCCAGCTTCCAGCTCCGGACGCGAAAATTATGGCTGGAGGCTTAAAGAAGGCTCGCGATGCTTCAATCCGTCGGAGAATTGCGATCCCAACGGTATTCTACTCGACCCCATCTTCGAGTATTCGCACTCAATGCCGTCTTCCCCGTGTTCTGTTACCGGTGGCTATGTATATCGCGGTAGCGAAATCCCTCGGCTTTACGGTCATTACCTCTTTGGGGACTTCTGCTCCGGACAGGTCTGGTCATTGGTAAAGACCGGCGACAGCGTCACGGTATATGAACTCACTGACCAGCTCGGCATCGGATCAATGGCCCTGGCTTCATTCGGCGAGAGCTCAGCCGGGGAGATTTACATGGTCGATTTGATGGGCACGATCTACCGACTTGTTCGCTCTGCGGGCTGAGCGCCTGCCATAAACTGCTTATCAACCGTACATTTGCCGGGGAAAATCCTTCGTTCATCGGTATTGACTAAGTCAATGAGATTTAATATATTGGGTCAATTCCGGAACTAAGTCGAGGGAGAAGAATATAAACCTATGACTATGGTAAGACTTTTATCAGCTTCAGCCGTATTGCTCCTGGTGATTAACTGCGGCGCTTTCGCGCAGCCGAATCTGCAAATACCGGGTGAGAGATTTGAAATGGGCAGCATACCGCAGCAGTCTGTGGTGAGCCATTGCTTCTGGTTTACATCCACAGGCACTGATACTCTCATAATTAACGAAATCAAAACCCCGTGTGGGTGTCAGGTTGAGCCGCTCGAGAAGAACTGGATTGCCCCCGGCGATTCCATGCTGGTCTCTATCTGCTGGGATGTAAAAAAACGTGTGGGACCGACCGGAAATTATCCCTATATCTACACCAACGTAGGCCCGGAGACCTTCAGGGTTTACCTGACCGGTACGGTCACCAGGGAACCCGATGCCATCCGTCCCGTGTCCGTCAAACCGTTCGCACTGGATCTTTCGAAATTCAGGGAGCGCGCGGTCGACAGTCTCAGTTTCAGGATAATCAACCACAGCGATACGTCCTATACCCTGACACCGGTTTCTTTCTTTGTTGATGAGTGTGACATCATACTGCCCGATTCCGTCGCGGCACGTTCGACAGCAATCGGTACTATCAAGGTCAGACCGGAGTTTCTCGATAAAGAATTTTACAGATCAATCACATTATTGTTGAATGATACCCGTAAGACTCGTATAACTATACCGATAAAAAGAAAAATATACTGAGCGCGTTTGTGGTTAACCGGAGATAAAGGATAGATTAAGCCAAATGAAATCACTATTGCTGATTATCACCATGACCGTAATTGTCGCCCTTCTGGCCGGAGTCGCGTTTGCCGGTCCGGAAATGAGCATACCGGACTCCTCTTTTAATTTTGGATATGTTCCCCAGAATGCGAAAGTGAGTCACGTGTTTTGGCTGTATTCGACAGGCGACGACACACTGAAAATTGAGAAAGTGGTGCCTGGCTGCGGATGCACCAAGGCTCCTCTGGAGAAACAGGAGCTCGCTGTCGGTGACAGCACCAGGTTAGAAATTATCTTCAATACCGGGCGTTACACACGCGTCATTACCAAACGGCCCAAAATCGTTACCAACGAGGGTCCTCAGGGCAAACGCGTCGAGATTATAAGCAATGTATCAGATCGTCCGGATTCGACCTTCCCTATCGTAATGAAGCCCTACAAAATCGATCTCACCCAATTCGGTTCAAAGGTCCGCGACGAGGTCGTCTTCAAGATTACCAATGTCTCGGACATGAGACTAAACACGTCAATGATTTCCATCGCCGATGACTATTTCGAAGTGGAACTGCCGGAAACGCTGCCAGCGGGTGAGACCAAAGAGGCAAAACTTAGACTGAAAAAAGACGCCCTGGGGAAAGAATTCGAAAAATCATTCACCTTCCAGCTCAACGATCCTGAGAAGACGCGGTTCACCATGCCGGTCAAACGCAATCTGCGTCCGGCTATCGGTCAAGATCAGACGGTATCCGAAGACGCTGACGACAGCTCGGACAAGCCGTGATTCGTAAAAACCATCCATCGAAAAAGGCCGCCTGTACGGGCGGCCTTTTTTGATCTTGGCATCGCGACTCATCAATCGGGTATGTCTATATAACCCTGGTCGACCCTGTCCTGCCACTCCTGGTTATAAACCTCACCGAATACGTTGGAGTGAACCAGCCGATAGTCATCGTTGCCGCTGTAGTCCTCAAATATGAACATCAGACCCTGCTTGATAGAACGATAGTACCACACCTCGTAGGAGTTGCCGACCCTGGGCGCCTCATTGTCATCTCTCTCGTCCCAAGGACCATAGGTCATATATATTCTTCCGCGATCCGTGGACCATCCGTCCTGCGATTTCAAAGACGTCGAAAAATTCCGGTTGGCAAATTCGTACCTCGAAATCATCTCAAGGCGATTCTCAACGACGGGTGTGGTCGGGTCAATATCGTGCTCCCGCCAATACTGAGCCAGGTAATTCATTTTCCCACTGTCGGAAAGTGAATTCAGCCTCTGTAACTCTTCCGGAAGCAGCAGATACCTGACCATGTTAACATGATCCTCGACGGTGAAATTCTGGTCTATCGATGAAATCTCCTGCTTCGTCGTCGCGGCCAACATAACTTCTTCTGGAGAAACTATGTGAAAAGCCGCATATGCGGTGTCCGACCCGCCGACTTCAGGGTCACTGGCTACAATCTGAATCCGATAGCTGCCGGTGGCGAAATTTCTTATATCCAGGCCTTGTCGGATAACAGCCGATGTACCGGGTTTTTTGCCCAATTTGGTCTCCATGCTCCGGTAGAAATTTCCCCTGCTGTCGAATACAGTCATGGCTAATCGATAGTTGCCGGGATCAGCCGGTGAATACGACAGCCCATAAATCTCACCATAGACATACATCAGCGTATCCGTATCGGCAAAAATGGAAACCGGATTCACGACCAGCCGGAATCCGTTCTTATACATGGCCGGGTGAGAACCGGCCGGTATATCACCGACATATTCTATGTTGTAGGCGGCGCACAACCCGCCAATCGATATTCTACCGGTCACCGGCGGTCGAACATTAACCCGATCGAAAAAGTACTCGCCCTTTTTCTTACTGACGACATCAATCACGGTCAGGCGGGCCGAATACCTGCCCGGACTGACCATCATAGCCAGTTTATTAAAGACGCGGTAATCGCCAACAGCGGCCTCGTCGGGGGAACCCACTTTAACGGAAAAGTAGGTCCTGGTGGAATCGATCGCGAAACCAGCCGTATCGATCAAATCCACCTGGGCGAAAACGCGCGCGTAGAGATTCCCGTCAGAAGAATCCAGCGGCAAAAAAGACAAATCATTGCGATTCAGTGAAAAGGGAAACTCTACAAGCACTTGCGAGTCATAGGCGGGATTTCCGCTTACAATCGCGCCGGCATACACCGCCAGCTCATTCGGCGTCTGGGCAGCCGCGACAGGACTGCTGCTGCCGGCAAAACCGAATATCAGGGCAATGGTCATCAACCGAATGACCACTTTCAAAGTTGCTCTCATCTAATAACGATCCTCTGGTCCTATTCCTAATCCATCATACGGATATATTAATCTATAATCACCATCCCCGGTTTCGTCCACAAACACAAATTTACGGTACTTGGCCTCACGATAATAATACCACTCCTGATACGGGTAGGAATTCGGCTGGAAAGGGTAGTCATCGATCTGGTCCGGCTCACCATAGACTATATACACTCTCCCCCGGTCGGTCCTCCAGCCTGACTTTCTCAGATACCCGAAATTCTCATTTGCCACCTGTACCCGCCGATAGAATTCCGTCTTCGTTTCGTTCTCATTCGTGCCCGGGGTCGGGTCGCGACGTGCCCAGAACATGTTGAAAGCCGCCAGACGGTCTTCGTAAGTTTCCTGCTGCTTGAGCTCTTCCAGATCACCCGGAAGTGATATAATGGATAACTGGTTTATTATCGACTCATAATCGTAAAGAAGCATCGAGCGCTCGGACCATACCAGATCGAAATACTTCGTTTTGTTGTCAAATCTCTTGTCTCTCGGGCCCTGCAGATTTATGTCGAGCTTGAACTCTCCCGGACGAAGCTTATCCATCGAAATTTCCCTGAACTGGCGCGCTACCCCGTCCTCGAAGGGAACCGTGAGCGAATCACGGTACAACATCCCTTTGGTGGCATGACGCAATGAAGTCTCGACCAGAACCGAATCACTGTCTTCTCTGCCCTGGTAAATCTCAAAATAATAATAGAGCGTCAACGCGTCGCTCGTCCCATATCGGTGAGACACCGAAGGCACCAGAGTGTATCCGCCCTTGTCGAATTTCGTCTCTTGTTCGCCTGCCGATGCTACCGACTGCACCAGCTGAATATCCGAAAGGCGGGGATATTTTTCATGATGATATTCCAACTTGACCTTGAAATCCTGGGTAACGGATTCCGCGCTGTTGGGATCACTGAGCACCAGTTTAACCTCATACTTGCCCGGCTCCAGCTCGAAATTCACCTGATTGGTACGGTAATCATAGATTGACTTTGCCCTGATTTCGGATTCAACAAATACACGTTTATCCTGCGTATAAGAATCCATCAGCCGATCTTCGTCGCCGTAAACGTTTATGGAAAGCTCATAATCTGCCGCATAGAGCGTGTCAAGGCGGTAGAAATTCAGGACCGCGTTATAAATCTGATAAAAAACCTCCAGCCGAACCAATCCCTGCTCGGAAGAGTTGAAAACCGCGTAATCGACCGGAAACAGCGATTGCTTCCTCTGCTGCTCGTTAAGCCCCCAGGCCTGCTGCGCTTGAGAAAGGTCGCGGCCCGCCAGAGAAGCCAGAGCGACAAGCAATATGATTCGCACTAATCTCATACTATTTGTTAAACATCCTCGAAATCATGACTGTTCCAAGGTAAATTCGCGCCCGTGCACGGTGCAATATAAAAAGGGACGGCTACGGCCGCAAATATGTTCTAAAGTTTACAGGATTATTCGTACCTGAGAGCTTCTATGGGATCAAGAAAAGCCGCTTTGACGGCCGGATATACACCCGAAATCAAACCGACAGAAACCGAAACGATGAAACCGACAAATATCCAGAGATACGACACCGAAAGCGGGAAACTCAAAAGCCCGTTAACCACCAGCCCGATAGTGACTCCCAGAATTACTCCGATTGTGCCGCCGGTTCCCGAAAGCGTCATCGCCTCAGTCAAAAATTGAAGGATTATATTGGACCTTTTGGCTCCAATAGCCTTGCGAATACCAATCTCTCTTGTCCGCTCGGTTACCGAGACCAGCATAATGTTCATCACCCCGATTCCACCCACCATCAGGCCCACCGAAGTTATTACGAGCATCGCGATATAGAGATACTTGGTAATGTTGCCGATGATATCCTTGAATTGATCCTGCGTCGCAAGAGCGAAGTTGTCCCCTTTGCCGAAAGGCACCTTGCGATAATTACGCAACACACCGGTGATCTCATCCATAGCATCCTGAATCGCCTCGTACGATACCGCTTTGGCGGCCAAAAAAAGCGCTTCTTCAAAGGGATGGAGTTTCTCGAAGGTGGACAGCGGAATGATGACCGACCGGTTGACATCGTCGTTTCCGAAGTTCGAAGATACCTCCTCCAGTACCCCCACCACCTCGAATTTGTTGCCGTTTACCCTGATCTCTCGGCCAACCGCGTTTTCCCCTTCAAATAGAATTCGCGCGACATCATACCCCAAAACGCAGTTCATCAGCCGAAACTGTTCGTCGGTACCGTTCAAGAATCGCCCTTGCCCGACACTCTTATTATTCACGGTCGTATAATCCGGCCAGGTGCCGAAAAACCGCGGTTGACTGAATTTACGGTTGCCATACTTGACCTCGTTCCCGCCCGGCTGAAAGTAATAGTTCTGCGGTGAAACGCCATCCACGAAAACACAGCTTTTCTGAATGGCCCGAGCCTCGCCCACCGTAATCGGCGGCCTGTTGCGCTCCTCGTCAGTGAGTTCGTCGCGATTGGTGTTGGGAGGAAATCTGGTGATCCAGATGACATTTGAGCCGAGTTCATCAATTTCTTCGTCCATCGCTCCATCGAGACCATCGACAATCGAGGCCATGCCGATTACCGACGCCACTCCGACCGTGACGCCTAAAATGGTGAGGCTCGCGCGCAGCTTATTGGCCCGTATCGCCGAAAGCGCCAGCAGTATGCCATCCTTAACTTCAACCCACGTCATCATCATGGTCTGAACTCACTCATAACTAAGCGCTTTAATGGGGTCCAACCTCGAGGCCTTCATCGCCGGATAAATGCCAAATATCAACCCGGTACCGGTAGAAATCGTAAGGCCCGCGATGATAGCCAGCGCCGACGGGCTAATCTGCATATCCAAGGCCGCCACAAGGGATTTCGCTATTACAAAACCGGCGACGATGCCTACTATTCCGCCTGTCAACGTAAGAATAAGCGCCTCAAACAAAAATTGAGTCAGTATATGGAGCCTTCGAGCGCCAATCGATTTGCGAATGCCGATTTCACGGGTGCGCTCGGTTACAGACACCATCATGATATTCATAACGACTATGCCCCCCACCACAACCGAGATTGACGATATCCCTACCAGTCCAAGGCGCAATATCCTGGTCAGACTGTTCAACAGGTCGAGAATGCTGTCAGCTGTGACCATATCGAAATCATCCGGTTCATTGAAAGGCACGTGTCGCTGTGCCCTCAGAATTGCACGCACCTGGTCCATGGCATCGTCAAGAAACTCCACTGACCTTGCCTTAATCGTAAGGCTGAGTCCGCGACGGGGGAAACCGAACTGTTTGCTGTAAACCGACAGCGGTATAACAACGAAATTGTCCTGACTCTCCCCGAACAGGGTTCCCATTTTCTTTGCCACACCGATGACCGTATATTTGTTGCCATCGATCTTGAGCTGCTTTCCGATCGGGTCTAAGCCGTAAAAGAGCTCTTCTTTGATCATGTCTCCTATGAAAACTACGGGACGGCGATAGAGATCATCCTCAAATGAGTGAAATCGGCCCTGCTGAACTTCAAGATCGACGATATCGATGTAATTCGCGGTTGCGCCAAGGACAAAGATATTGCGGAGTGCCTGATCGCCATACTTCACCCGTGCCTCATTGAAGGCCCGCGGCGAAACCTTGTCGCACAGATCGCACCCCTTCTCTATCAACTCCAGCGCCTCGTAATCGATAGGCTTGCGCTTGATCTTCTCCAGAAATTCCTCTTCGGACGTAACAACGGCTATACGCTGAACGATAAACGTCGCCGGACCAAGTCTCTGAAATTGTGCCTCTATGGAACTCGACATCCCCTCCAAAGCCGAAATTATCGTCATTACCGAGGTGACCCCGATAATAACGCCCAAAAGCGTCAGGGAACTCCTCAGGCGATTAGCCCGGAGGGCGTCAAAGGCGATTGTGAAAATCGAACCTACGATCATAACTCAGTGTACGCCGTTTCGCTGACTTTCCGACACACGCTCATCCGAGGCAATCTCACCATCAAGAATGGACAAAACACGGTGCGCATGGAGAGCGATATCCTTTTCATGCGTCACGATTATAATCGTGTTGCCCTGACGGTGAAGCTCATCGATCAATTTCATGATTTCAACCGATGTCTTACTGTCAAGATTACCGGTCGGTTCGTCTGCCAGAAGCAGCGATGGGTCGTTTACGAGAGCGCGGGCGATCGCCACTCTCTGGCGCTGACCACCGGAAAGCTCGCTGGGCTTGTGCGTAACACGGTCTCCGAGATCAACCCGGCTGAGGGCCAGATTGGCTTTGTCTCGCCTGGCCTGGGCCGATGTTCCATTGTAAATCAGCGGCAGCTCAACATTGTGAAGCGCAGTAGCTCTCGGAAGCAGATTAAACGTCTGGAACACGAACCCTATTTCCCGGTTGCGGATGGCCGCCAGCTCGTCGTCGTTCATCTGGCTGACACGCCTTGAGTTGAGAAAATACTCCCCTTTGGTGGGAGTATCCAGACAACCGATCAGGTTCATAAGCGTCGATTTGCCTGAACCCGAGGGCCCCATGATCGCCACGTACTCGCCTTTTTCGATGGTTATAGAAACTCCCCTGAGGGCGTGAACTTTCTCACTGCCCATCTCATAGGTCTTCCAAAGATCTCTGGTTTCAATTAATGGCATGGCTAATCAGTCTCCGTCCCTCGCCTACTCGTCACCTCAACCAGATCACCATCTTTGACATCTCTGAGTACGCGATATGGACCGGCGATGACCGTGTCACCCTCGGTCAGGTTTGAAGTTATTTCTATATATTTCTGGTCGGCGATGCCGGTTTCGACCGGCACAAACTGTGCCTTACCGCCGCGCACCACGAAAACACCCTTGAATTCTTCCCGCTCCCCTTCATCCTGCCCAAGCGTATCCGATGTACTGTCATTGCCTTCCGCGGCCCGCAAACCGGAACCGCCGCCCTCTTCGTCTTCAGCCGGCGCCATCGCCCGCGCTTTCTCAAGCGAATCGGCATCGTAAGCACGCATGACAATCGCGCTGTACGGAACAGTCAGAGCATCATCGCGACGATCGGTAACGATATCAACCGTAGCCGACATTCCCGGACGGATCCTTACGTTTGGATCTTTAAATATGACCTTCACGTTGAAATTCGTCGACTGGTCCTGCGTCCCCAGCCCCGAAACAACCGCGGTGTTGCCAATCTCAACCACCTCGCCGTCAAACACCGTATCCGGAAAAGCGTCCACCTCGATATCGGCCACCTGATTCAGGTCCACCTTATTTATTTCAGTCTCATCCACTTCAACTTCAACCTCAAAGACATTGAGGTTCGATATCGTCATCAAGGTCTTGCCCTGCGTGTATGCGGTCTGGGCCGGAGCAATTTCTCCGACCTCGCAGTCCAGGTAAGTCACTATACCCGACATCGGAGCGACAATCTTCGCCTTGCTCAGATTGTCAAGTTGCCACTCATATCTTGACTGAACCTGTTTCGCCGACGCCTTGGTAGCTTCATGCGAAGACTTGGCATTAAGATATGCGTACTTGGCCGCTGTATATTGCGTTTCGGAGGTCAACTTATCCTCGTACAACTTTTCCTGACGGTGAAATTCTTCCTCCGCCTGATCCAGCGTCACCTTGGCCCCCTCCAACCGGGCATTCAACTCCGTGACGGCATACCTGGCCTGGTCTACATCGGAACGCAGCTGCACCGTATCCAGAACGATCAGCAAATCACCCGCGCTGATCGCATCCCCTTCCTTCACGAGCAAAGCGATTATCTCGCCGTTAATCTCGGAAGTGATATTCACCTTGGTCTGCGGTTGGATCCTGCCCGATGCTGAGACGATTTCGACGAGTTCTCGTTTCTTTGCCTCCTCGCCCTGGACGCCTGTGGTCTTGTCAGTGCTAACGACGAAGTTGGCTATGATCAGAACGGCCACCACCGCAACCACAATTATTATTATCAGCAACTTCTTTTTTGACATTACATTTTACCTTCTCAATTTTTACGAAGCCGGGGCGTCTCCGCTTACATTTTCCCCATCGCATTCTCGAGCTGTGCTATTGCCAGGTTAAGGTCAAAATCCGCCTGAATCATGGACACCTGCGCCTGCTTCAGCGAAACCTGAGCATCGAGTAAATCCAGAATAGTGGCCGCCCCCAGGTTATATTTCTCCTGGGTAATCTTCAGATCTTCATTGGCCGCGTCAACATTCTCAGAAGCGACTTCCTTGGCCAGCTTCTGCTGTTCCGCGTCAAAATAAGCCGTCTTGATTTCCTGCACCACCAGGTTCCTGGTGTCGGCCAGCGCCGCCCGGGCGTTGTTACGGCTGACCTTCGCCGATGTTACATAACTTTCCCTGATGAAACCATCAAAAATATTCCACGAAGCAGTCAAACCGTAGCGGGTGGTCTTCGAAGACGAATTGTACAGAAGCGTATCGCCCGAACTCCCATCAGATATGGAGTAAGAAGCCGAGCCGGTCAGTACAGGTAGGTAACTCGAATAGCCCGAGCGCACGGAGTTCTTCGCAGCCGCCAGACTCTTTCCGGATGCGAGCAGGCCGGGCTCGTGAGCCAGACCGTACTGCAGCGCCTCATCCATCGTACCGGTAAATTCGCGGATATCGTAATCGGATGAAAACTCCACATCACCGTTCGGTTCCAAACCTATCGTATATGCCAAGGTGGCCTTGGAGGTCACCACGGCGTTGTTGGCCCGAAGCAGGGCCAATCTGTCATTGCCATACTGAACTTTCTGCTTGAGAACATCCGACTTCGACGCCGAGCCGAGTTCGTAGCGCGAGGTGATTAACTTGAGCTGTTCTTCGCTCCTGGCAACCGCCTGCTCCTGAACCTTCACATTCTCAACATTGGCAAGATAGGCGTAGTAAGCCAGTTTAACCGAATAAATGAGGTCGTGTTCGGAATTGATCACATCCAGACGGGCGGCGGCCCTGTTCGCGCGAGCGCTGGCGTAATCAAAGAAATTCGCCAGATCGAAAAGAGTCATGCTCGCCGAAGCGCTGATCGTCTCTCCGCTTCCATCCTGATCAGGCTGCGTTTCCTCCGGAAAACCCTCAAGCTGGGTTTTCAGATCCCGCGTCTTCGATTCATAGTACGAGTAACTCGCGCTCACCCTTGGAAGAAACGCTCCCAATGCCGATCTCTGACCCGCTTTCGCCAGGTCCTCGGAACCGCGAGCGGCGATAATCGAGTAGCGGTTCTGAAGCGCCATTTCGATACAATCATCCAGAGTGAGTTTGTTCCCCTGAGCCTGAATGTTCACCCCAGCCAGTGTAATGAGCACTGCCAAAAGCAGTGTTTTGCCCAAATCAAATTTCATCTAACATCTCCTTTAAAATGCCACCTGCGCAAGCCAGGCCCATAGCACGCCAATTAAAGATAACAAACCTATTGATAGGACAGACAACAGGTAACCTTTGTTGCGCGCTACTCCATATACTATTGACAATCCAATTCCAACAACGATTATTTCCCAGATATTAAAAACTCCAATTTTCGACAGAGCCTGATATAGCGGGCTCTGTGGCCCCTCCGACGCCGCGAGCACCCCGAGCGAGAGCGATACCATCACCGTTCCCTTGGCAAGCATCATAGGCGCCAACACCAACACGCCCACCATGTAAATGAATGTCCCATACAATGCCACCGACAGCACCGGCTTGAATGTGGCCTGCCCCGCCATTACGAAATTTCCGAAAACCAGCACCAGCGCCGCGACAAGGAGTGGATAAAGCAAGAAAGCGAGCGTTGGGAAAATAATTGAACTCCATTTCATAAAAGTAAGCATCTGCGGAGTGAGCTCCTGACCCTGAAGTCGTTCGGCCGTCTGAGGTGACTCCACCTGCATCTCTACCATGAGATCGGCTATCAGCCCAAAAGCGAGCAGACACACAATTCCCACCGCAATATACGGAACCAGTATCCTGGGATTATCCTTCAAGCTCGCGAAGAAAGCCGAAGGCTGATAAAAAACCTGCCACAGTCCCTTAAAGGACAAGCCTTTGACACTCTGCTTGGGCGTCGACATATCCGCCATATTTGTCTGGTGCACAGCAACCTCCTCTTATGTTTAGATTTAACGAAGAAAGTCTATAAAAGTTTCATTGCCACGTTTCTTTGGAACGTAATACCAAAGATACCCGGCAATATTCAATTGGGAAGCAAAAAAAAGGGGACATGTCAATCGACATATCCCCGTCCAATCCGGCGCCCTATTACCCGAACAGATATGGACCAACCACCAGCGATACAATCGCCATAAGCTTGATCAGAATGTTCATCGATGGTCCGGAGGTGTCCTTAAAGGGATCACCGACCGTATCCCCGACCACTGCCGCCTTGTGAGCAGCGGAGCCTTTGCCACCGTGGGCTCCGGCTTCGATATACTTCTTGGCGTTATCCCACGCCCCGCCGGCATTGGCCATCATCAAGGCCAGCATCACTCCCGACATCGTCGATCCCGCCAGCATTCCGCCAAGGGCTTCTTTCCCAAGAAGCGATCCGATAATAATCGGCGAAAGCACCGCCGTCAAACCCGGAATAATCATCTGTTGAAGAGCGCCCCTGGTGGCGATATCCACACACTTGCTCGTATCAGGCTTGGCGGTTCCTTCCATCAAACCCTTGATCTCACGGAACTGCCGGCGCACTTCGTCGACCATCTTCGATGCTGCCCGACCGACCGCTGTCATCGTGAGCGCGGCGATGAAAAACGGCAACACTCCGCCAATGAAAAACCCTATGACAACCGTCGGCTCAAGCAGACTGATTGTCTGCAGATTGACGGCTGTAGAATATGCCGAAAACAGCGCCAGAGCTGTCAAGGCTGCCGAGCCAATAGCGAACCCCTTGCCTATAGCGGCCGTCGTGTTGCCAAGCGAATCGAGCCGGTCGGTTATGGCACGAACGTCCGGCCCGAGGCCCGACATCTCGGAAATACCGCCGGCGTTATCAGCTATCGGACCATAAGCATCGACCGACATCGTCACACCTATCGTAGCCAGCATACCAACCCCGGCTATCCCTATGCCATAAAGCCCCGCGAACGAGTACCCGGTGTAAATAGCGGCACAGATGACAATGACCGGAAGCAGCACCGACTGCATCCCCACCGCCAGGCCGGAAATGATGTTTGTAGCCGAACCCGTAAGAGAAGCGTCCGCTATTCGCCTGATGGGCTTGCCCGCGGTGTAGTACTCGGTCAACAGCCCCAGGACTATACCGGCCAGATTACCGGCCAGAATCGCCCAGAAAATTTTCTGGTCGAGTGCCAGCTTGTCTATAATGACCCATGAAGCCGCAAGCATAACCGCCGCGCCCACATAGGTGACGAGGCGAAGCGTCGCCGCCGGATTCATTTTGGAGAAAACCCACACCGAAAGCACTCCCAGAATGGAGGCGATGGCTCCGAAAGCCACAATCATCAGCGGAAGCTGCATATGCGCCGCACGGGCAGATTCCGGGATCGCAATCGAGGTTGCACCGATAGCTATCGTGGCGATGACAGATCCTACGTATGACTCAAAAAGATCGGCCCCCATCCCGGCGGTATCGCCAACATTATCGCCGACGTTGTCCGCGATCACGGCCGGATTTCTTGGGTCGTCCTCCGGAATACCGGCTTCCACTTTACCTACAAGGTCCGCGCCAACATCGGCGGCCTTCGTGAAGATTCCCCCGCCAACACGCGCAAAAAGAGCTATCGACGATGCGCCCATGGCAAAGCCATTTATCGCGCTCGCGTGAACCGGATTATCCCCAAAAAAGTGATAGGCAATGCCCACACCAACCAGCCCCAGCGCCGCGACCGACATTCCCATGACAGCGCCGCCACTGAAAGCGATAGAGAGGGCTGCAGGCTGGCCGAAATCCTTGGCTGCTGCGGTCGTACGCACGTTGGCACGGGTGGCGGCTTTCATACCGAAAAAACCGGCCAGCATTGAACAGGCCGCGCCTCCCAGAAAAGCAAAACCGGTCTCAAGACCTATCTTCCAAGCGAGAAGCGCGAATACAACAATGATAAAGAGCACCAGGATCGAATATTCCCGCTTCAGAAACACCATGGCGCCATCATGAATCACCCCGGAGATCTCTTTCATCAGATCCGTCCCCGAAGGCTTATTCTTAATAAACGTGAATAGGATCAGTGCGAAGGCCAAACCTACAACACCAATCACGGCTGAAATCAAGCCTGTTCCCATCCGTTATTCTCCCGTTAAGACTATGTTTGTTAATAACTTACGACTTCAGGCTATAAAAATTGGTCCGAATATATGCTCTAAGTCGCCGATTGGCAAGTTAAAATTATGAAGCGAGTGGCCATGCACAAAAAAGGCCGGCGTCTCTTTCGAGCGCCGGCCCACAAACTTCTGAGAGCAGTATTCTATTTTCTCTCTATATTGACCCGGATCCAGGGGAACCCGTAGAACGGATCGCTCTCGTCTTGCATCCAGCCCCTGAGATAGAACTGTTGTAAAGCGACGCCGCTGGTGACGGCTGCACGATCCTCGGGAAGTTCCCCGATAAACGCTACCAGTGGGAAGTTGGTGGTATCGCTGTTCCAGTTGCAGGGCTCCAGCGAAATGAACACCCTGCCCGGATTGCCGCTACGGCTTGGCACCAGATTCACGGCCGGAATCCCCTCCGGGAGATTTGTAAGGAAATCCTCACCAGGAACTCTCGGCACCCTTGTGCTGACCACGTACGGGTTGGCGTCATCGGGATAGCACGGATTGGTGAAAGTACCCGTCGTCAACATGGCGCCTTCGGTTTCGTCAAGCGCCGTGCCGATAATCACCCAGGAAGGCAAAGTCATCCTCGTGTTCACAGCGGTCGAATCGATCTGCGGCGAAACGACCCAGCCTTTATATTTCCATCCGTACTCGCTCAGATCCGGGAAACCGAAATCCTCGTTGTTCATCAGGAAATTGTCGTACACTATCGTACCCGGCACCACCTCGAACTCGATCGCAAGCCGTTCATTGACAAAAGGTGCCTCGAATAAGGTATCCAGCAAACTGTCAAATCGAATTATGCTCTGCGGGAACGAATCCAGACCGTATACGCGAACGGTGTCGCGCCGCTCGATCGTGACCGTGTCAATCCCGATAAACACCACCACTCCCGTATCAGGGACTTCTTCGACATCCAGAGTCTCCGGAATCTCCGCCCATTCCACTATGGAAAGGGTGTCATTGAAATCCCTGCTGGCTTCCGTGTAGCCGCAGAACCATATCGAATAACCATCGGTCAACGAATCCATCCCGTCCGACGCCGATTCCATGCTGTACCAGATCGTCGATGACCAAAGCGAATCCATCTTGGGAAACTTCATCTTTATGGTCTGCGACGCCGTGAAGTCGACCAGCATAATAGCACCCGGAGAGTTGGAGTTGTCATCCGGATTCAGTTCCACGGAAAGCAGGATATTGGTAAAAGTCAGAATGTCGTAGTTCAGATGGAATTGGTTTGAATCAACCCTGTCGGTACCATCAACATTGAGGAACTTGCGACGGGCGAAGTCGTAACCGAACCTTTCGATCGACACCGTATCCGTGGCATCGGCAACCCACAACTCGTACACCATCCCCTCCGGGTTGTCAGGCAATTTTTCCGGCTGGAGCCACAAATTGGTTTCCGTCAGCGGGGTTAATACATCCTCCGGCTGGTCACATCCCCAGTACAGTAACAGGGAAAATGAGAGTAAGACCAAGAAAAACAGTAGCTTAACGTGCTTGAACATCTATTCCTTCCTCCTCCGGAGCCACCGGTATAATTTAAAGCCAAGATTTTTCGAAGCTTGATTATAACCTTTCACCGACGCCATTGTCAAGTGCTTATTTCAATAGAATTTATCTCAAGTAAACAGACGGTCGCGCCCTGCCTATCATCTAAAGAAATATGCTCTTACGCCGATAATTTATTCTAAATGAGGCTAAACTTTTGACGGGAGAATTTTCCTTGACAGTTTGTTCCAACTGCCGCGCCGAACAACCGTCCAGCGATACCAGAACTTGCATTCACTGCGGGTATCCCATTGCCACAGACACCGATATGACCGAATGCGAGTCATCGGAAAATGCCAGCGTGGATTTTCTCGTAACGGAAACCGCGGACGAGAATCGGCAGCTTGTAGGGGGCTCTGATAACACGCCGCTTAGAGACGATTTGGGCATTGAATCAACTACGGACCTTATGGAACAGGAGGCGCAGAAAGACGCCTTCGGTTCGCAACGTCCTTTTGACGCCGCCCGATTCGACACTCCGATCGGCGAAAGCGCACCTCCGCCTCCGCCTGCGGCGGACCCGAACTATCCAGCCTGCGACACGCCGGTTCAGGCAATAACACCAACAGCCCAGAGCGATGACTCCGTGGGCTCTGTCAAAAAGCTGTCGGCCGAAGAAATCAAGAAGATCGAGCAGAACCTGTACGGCTCCAAATCTTTCTTGAAGGACAAAGATGTCCAGCAACTGCGCAAACGCGTAGCCGAAGCCACAAAAGAAAGTGCCTCCCCCGGCACGTCGGAAGCCGTACTCGATCCCGAGCAACCCTCGACAAAAAAAGACGGTCGCCCGCGAAAAGGAATCGGTATCGCATATTATTACAAAAACTATGTCCACGTGCTTGGCAGCCACAGCCTGATGACTAACGACACGTTAAAAGTGAACGATCGCGAGTATTTGCTGAAGCCAAAAAAAATCAAACCAACCCACATGGTCGCAGCCGTCGGCACCCTATTCATCATCCTCATGGGCTTGATGGTGGCCATCTTCACCTCCGGGTCAGGCTCCGGCGAAGGACATCTTGTGGGCGTGGTTCTCGATGAATACAATCAACCATACCTTATGGGAGCCACGATCAGATTGCCCGAGAGAAACGCCACTCTCAAATCGGATGCCAGCGGCTTTTTCGCCGCCGGATTATTGCCAGTCGGAACCTATCAGGTTGACTACTTACTCGAAGACCAGTTGGTCCAGACGGAACAGGTGACCGTAACCGAGGACGAAGTCCGCATGGTGCTCCTGCGGCCGGGCAGCCCGCAGCGGGATGATACTCCGGTTGCCCGGGCCGAAAGACCGGCGCCATCAAAACAGCCTGTTCAACCGCAGCTGCAGGACCCGGCGCCCGCGGTTACCAAGCCGGAACCTTCCGCCCCTCTGGCAGCCAAAACCGAACCGGTAGTTCCTGCCAAGCCCGCGTCCACCAAATCGACAACAACATCCACTAAAACATCTTCCTCCGCGCCAGGCAAAGTCACGCTGCAAGCAAACGTCGATGGAGCCCGGTTTGAATTGGATGGATCGGTGCTCGGCGCCGGGAATCTAACTTACAGTAAAATCAAACCCGGCACTCACCGTTATCGTGTAGAAAGCGACGGCTATAATGCCGTGGAAGGCTCTTTCTCCCTCGCCTCAGGAGAGGATTATAAACTGTCCGTAACACTTACGCCGATGAAACAGGCCGAAAAGGCGCAACGCTATAAAAAGGATGATTATTTCCACGCGGCCGAATCAGCTCTTAAAAACGGCGACTACGCCACCGCGGTAAACGATTTCACCGAAGCCATAAAGTTTTCTCCGAGCAACGCCGACGCCTACTACCGCAGGGCACAGGCGCACGCCGGTCTGAAAATGTACCGCGAGTCCTACGACGACTATCTGAGGGCGGGCGAAATATATCGCATGAAGAAAGACCTCAGCTCAGCCATGAACTGTTTTAACGCGGCAATAGAATTAGATGCCAACTCCACCGCCGCCTATCTGGGACGAGCCGATCTCTACCTGTCCCGGGGCGACATCCTTGCCTCCCTAGCCGACTATGACAAAGTCGTGAGTCTCGACAACAGAAATTTCCAGGGATATTACGGGTTGGGAGAGGCAAGGTTCAAACAGCAACAGTACAAGAAGGCGATCAAGCACTTTAAGGACGCGCGCTCGGTTGAGTCCGAAAACCCGCTGGTTCACCAGTATCTGGTCCTGTCCTACCTCGCCATAGCCGATGAAAAGAACGTCAAGAAAAGCTATGAAAAATTCGTCGAGGTCGCTACTGACGAGCAGATGAAACAATTCAAAGCGGATCAAAGGTACAGCACCGTCCAGAGAATTGTCGAATCGCAATAGGTTTGGCAAATGACCAAGAAACTCAACTGCTGGGAGTACAAAAACTGCGGCAGAGAAAACGGTGGCCTGATGGCCCCGATACTGGGGGAATGCCCCGTCCCGTCCTACCTGAAATACGACGGCCTCAACGGCGGAATAGGTGCCGGGAGAGCCTGCTGGATGGTTCCTCACGGACTCTGCTCCTCCGCCAGTGGCTCCTCAGTCTGCTCCCGAAGATGCTACACGTGCGAATTCTATAAGCGGGTGGTATTTGAGCAGGAAGAATCAACCTGCTTCAAATATACTTCGATCAAAGACTAAGCAAAACAGATATTCCATCTCTTAAAGCCACGGCCGGATGAGATTTTATCTCATCCGGCCGGTGCGCTGTATAACCCCCTCGCGATTTCTGCCTTTTAGTGGTTGCCCGTCGGACATTTTCGGCTTATGTTCGTCGTAACGTTATGAAATCAACAACAGCGCAATTATACGGGAGAATTCCATGAAGGCATTGCTAAGCTTCATTATCGTGAGCATGACTGTAGTCGCCGTGATCCTGACCGGCTGCTCATCGCAAAACGGCGCCGACGAACCAACTGCTAAAGTCGAATCCCTGCTCGACAAGGGAAAATACATACCCGACATAGGCACTTTCCTCCAGATCGGCTATAACTCACCCCTGGGGTGCAGCTGGGACGGCCGGAAGGTGTTTTTTGAAACACATATGACCGGCGCGCCACAAGTCTTCCGGCTCACCGAAGAAGGCTGGCCTTATCAGTTGACAACTTTCGAAGACGGAATAGACTTTTTCAGCCTGTCGAATAATGCCCAAATGGGTATCGTGGGAGCCTCGGTTGGCGGCTCGGAACAATCACAGCTCTATTTGATCGACACGGAGACCGGCCGAAGCGTTCAACTGACGCAGTACGACGACATCCGCTTCGGCGCTGTCGTATGGGCTACCGATGACAAATCCATCTTCTATTTCTCGAATGAGGAAAACAAAAAGGACTTCTTTATTTACCAGATGGATATCGCCACCGGCGAACACCGCAAGGTCTTCGGCGATACCACCACTGTTACGGGATGGAGTTCCGTGGCCGATATCTCGGCCGATGGTAACTGGCTCATTATCGACAACGGTACCTCCAACGTCACCAACGACCTGTTCCTGCTCAACCTGACCACTCTCGAATACAAGAAACTCAACGAGGATGATGGCTCGGTGAATTACGGCTCCCCTATCCTCATGCCGGATAACGAGACCATCTGGTTGACCTGTAACGACAATGATGATGGCATCCCCCGTCTGGCGAAAATAACGGTGGGGAACGCGCAGGTAGAGTACGTCGCCGATGGATGGCTTGATCCGAGATGGGAGGTCGGCGGCCTCGGAGTCTCACGCGATTTCAAGATTATGATAGCGCTGCTCAATGAGGACGGCTATCAGCGTATCAGAATTCGCGAAATGGCATCCGGTAAGGAACTTCCGGGCCCGCCTCTGGACGGCATTGTCAGTTCCGCCTTCATCGACCAACACGGCGACATCATCCTTGGCTTCAACGGCCCTACCCGGGCCCCGGATGTCTGGCGATGGAACCCATATACAAAGGACTTGAAACAGCTCACATTCTCCACATACGCCGGCATTGATCGCAAGCTCTTCCGCGAACCCAAGCTTGTCCATTATAAGAGCTTCGACGACCTCGAAATTCCGGCCTTTCTATACCTGCCCCCCGATTACAAAGAAGGTGAGCCGGTGCCGTTTGTCATCGACGCTCACGGCGGCCCCGAGGGCCAGTTCCAGCCGAGCTTCGCGCGAAACATCCAATACCTGATGCTCAACGGCTATGGCGTCCTGGCGCCCAACCCGCGCGGCTCTTCCGGCTATGGCATTCATTACATGAATCTCGACAATTATAAAAACCGCAAGAACTCACTCAAGGACTATAAAGCCGGCGCGGATTGGCTAATTGAAAACGGTTATACGAAACCAGAAATGCTCGGCATACGCGGCGGATCCTACGGCGGATACGTGGTGTTGGGAATGATAACGGAGTATCCCCGACTGTTCGCGGCGGCAATCGATATCGTGGGAATATCCAACTTCCGAACCTTCCTGCAAAACACCGCGGCCTACCGACGCATGTACCGCGAGACCGAGTACGGCCCATTGTCCGATCCGGAATTCCTTGAGTCCATATCGCCGCTGAATAAGGCTCATCTGATAGAAACACCTCTTCTGGTCATACACGGAGAAAATGATCCACGTGTCCCCATCGGCGAGGCCCGGCAGATAATCGAAGCTATCCAGAAACGCGGCGGCGAGGTCGATTCGCTGATATTCTCAAGCGAAGGCCATGGTACGAAAAAGCGAAGCAGCACGATCGCGGAATACACCAAACATGTGGAGTTTTTCGATCGCTACCTGAAAGTCATGGAACCGGAAAAGAAGACTGACTAGAGCTTTTGATTTTACGGCGCTTGAGGCCGGGGACTTTGCGCCCCGGCCTTTTTGTTGCCAATCAGGATGACGTTCCTGGCTTTTACTCGCCGATTATTTTGACGATGACTCTTTTACGGCGGCGTCCGTCGAATTCCGCATAGTAAACCTGCTGCCACGGCCCGAAATCAAGCCTGCCCTCTGTCACCGGAAGCACCACCTGCGAACCGATCAGGAGATTCTTTAAATGGGCGTCACCGTTATCCTCGCCCGTCCGGTGATGGCGGTAGTCCGGTCCCTCGGGAGCGAGTTTATCGGCCCATTCGTCGATGTCGGCTATTAAACCCGATTCTGCATCATTAATATAGATTCCCGCCGTTATGTGCATGGCCGAAACCAGTACCAGCCCCTCGCGAATGCCGCTCTCTCTTAACGCGTTTTCTACCCTGTCCGTTATATTAATGTACTCCCGCCGCTTAGTGGTATTGAACACAAGGTATTCCGTATGACTTTTCATTTTTTCTCCTATACGCTTGATAACAAATAAGCCGGGTGTGAAAGCGTTCGTCTGCTATCACGACCCGGCTCTGAATTGTCTGTCCGGAACGACTCAAAAACAGCTACTGGATGTAATCAATCCAGGCATCGACCGAATATCTATCCTCAAGTTGAATCTTAAGCGCCCTGGCTTCGGAGAGCGTCGCAAAAGCGCCTATCCTGACCCGATAATATATCTGACCTTCGACGGTCGTGGTCGTGACAAAGGGCTCGTAACCACGGGCAGTGTACTTTTCGACAAGATATTCCGCATAAGCCCGATCTTCACATCCTGCCACCTGAACTGTATAACCACTGCCTGCTGGAGCGCCCATAAACGACGGTTCGGGCTCTTGCGGCACCGCCGCCACATCAGGTGTCGTGTCGGTTGCCGGTTGCGTCATGACGGCTGTCGCGGTGTCCGGCTTTCCGAGCATCTCCTTTTCCAACTCTGCCGCCTCTTCCTTCTTTTTCGAACAGCCGAACCCCATACTCAGCGAAAGTATGATAACTAATGCCAATTTATAATTACCCATCCCGACCTCCTGCGTTATGATATTTAGCCCAGAGCGACGTAAACAACACCCCTTCAACTGCGTTTGGTTGATATATCGCTCGGCCCGCAATGCTTGTCAACTTTAAAATACCCCGTCAATCGCGGAAATTTATGGTTGAAAATCTTCTTTAAATTGTATAAAATTCGTAACCATTACAGGAGACCAAATGAAAGCTTACGAATCAATCCTCGAATTGATCGGCCATACGCCTCTGTTGAGGCTGAGAACCGGCATCCCGGAATACGGTCCTCAGGCGTACGTCAAACTGGAATTCCTTAACCCGACCGGCTCGCTCAAGGACAGGATCTGCTATTACATATTGAAAAAGGCTATGGATGAAGGTCGGCTCAGACCCGGCGATACCGTCATCGATAATACTTCCGGCAACACCGGGTCGGCCCTCGCGATGGTAGCCTCGGTTCTCGGACTGAAAGCAATCGTTACCACTCCCGAAAAAACCAGCCAGGAAAAAATCGACCTCATTAAATCATACGGCGCCGAATTAATTGTCACGCCTGAAGTCGACGATCACGATGACCCGCGCGGTTTTTACATGGTCGCCCGACGTCTTGCCAAGGAGCGCGGCTATTTCGATATGGATCAGTACAACAGTCAGGATAACGTGATGGCGCATTACTACACCACCGGGCCCGAAATTTACGATGATACCGATGGCAAAATAAGCCACTTCGTGTGCGGCATCGGCACCGGCGGAAATTTCTCGGGAGTCGCGAAATACCTGAAAGAGAAAAACCCCGCCATAAAATGCATCGCCGTCGACCCCGCCGGGTCGATCTTCGCCGACTATATCAAACACCACCGCGAAATCAAGGGTTACGCTTATAAAGTCGAAGGTATCGGCTCCGATGTCGTCACCAAGGCACTGTACCCGCAACTGGTGGATGATGTCATCACCGTCGACGATAAAGATTCGTTTCAGCGGGCCCGACTGATTGCCAGACGCGAGGGTATATCGGGCGGAGGCTCATCGGGAGCTGTCGCCTGGGCGATGGAGAAAATCGCGAGGGATCTTGGACCCGACTCCCTGATAGTCGGGGTCTTTGCCGATGCCGGCATCAGATACCTGAGCAAATGTTATAACGATAATTGGATGAGGCAGCACGGTTATCTGCCGAAAGTGGAGGTGAAATAGTACAAATGCTAAGGTCACTAATCGCGCCGGTAGCTGTCATGCTGACGGTGTTCGCACTTTCTTCTCAAGCTCAAGAGAGACTCAACCATGACGCCCACGTCTTCGATTTCGGACACGTCGGAATAGACTTCAACGTTTTCCACGATTTTATTCTGGTCAACGTGCTCGATTATCCGATAACCATCACCAAAGTCGAAGTATCATGCGACTGCTCCACCGTGGCTACGTCGGATTCTACCCTGCTTCCCGGCGACACAGCTACTTTCATGCTCACCTTTAACACCAGGGATTACTACGGTCCGACCAACAAGTCCTTTACGGTCTTCACCGATGATCCTAAGCATCCAAAGATAGAGTACTCGTACAGCGCTATCGCCGGACAGTGGTTTCACAATCTGCAACCGGATCCCATTTCGCTGTTTTTCCTGCCCGGGAAAAGAGGTCAGAAGGTGAAAATCGCCAACAGGAAATTCGATGAGATTAAGCTTGGCGACTATGACCAATTCGATGGTATCTTCTCGGTGAAAATTCTCAAAAAAGAGGCTGAAAACGGTGAGTTTATCGAACTTGAAGTTGAGCCTTCAAGCGATTTAGGCAAGGGCACTTATCTTACAAGCTTGACATTGCTCTTGGATAAAGATGGCGAGGACAAACCCACGATTCTTACGATTCCGATCAAAATCGTAAGGTACTAACGTCTTAGCGCCGAACATTTTATTAAAAAAACTTGACAAAAATGCCTTTAATCCGATAATTACATTATTGGGCACACAATCTTCGAGGGTGACTCTCTGCTGTCCCTGGGTAGTTTCCTAGCCCCCTCTACCCAACCAGAGTAGCGCCCTCTTTTTTTATATCTGAAGGCAAAAAAAAGCCGCCCATAGGGGCGGCCGATTATCATCGCAAAAAACGTATTATGCTTTTTCAATACAATCTACCGGGCAGACAGCCTGGCACTGAGGACCATCATCCTGATCTTCACACTCGTTGCAGGTCTCAGGATTTATCACATAAATATCACCCTCAGAAATTGATTCGGTTGGGCACTCCGGCAGACAGAGTCCACAGGCGGTGCATTCATCTGTTATTTTCATAGCCATGATACGTGCCTCCAATGAGTTAGGGTTCGTTCTTTATTACGGCGGCTAATATACGCACAGCTCGCGCGACCTGACAAGTTAAATTTCCGTTTCTTCGCACATTTTTGACCGGAGGCACGACGCAAATGTGCGTGCCACGCAATTCTGCGGTCGGTTGTGGCTTGCACGAGTAACGTAGCGCACTTCCTATATCTGTTTGCTGTTTGTTGAATTCGGTGCCAATTGAGAATGCAGGGCAAAAAAAAAAGAGGCGGCACCCGGATTCGAACCGGGGAATAAAGGTTTTGCAGACCTCTGCCTTACCACTTGGCTATGCCGCCCAAAAATAAAGCGGGAAACGAGGCTCGAACTCGCGACAGCCACCTTGGCAAGGTGGTGCTCTACCAACTGAGCTATTCCCGCTTTGAATTGCAGTCAAAATATATAATCAATTTTGACCTTGTCAACTCATTTCAGCAATATTGTTTAGGGACCTTGCCTGGCCTTGTTTTCGAGCATTTCCGCTACCTGAGCCTCCAGACGTGGTACGTACCAGGGGGCAAGTTTTAACAGCCAGCGACGGTGAATTCTGGCCTTGGCGTCGTCGCCTCTGAAGGCGGCGTATTTGTAAAGCTGCGCGTGAGCCATAAATATCAGTGAATCGCGAGCCACCACCGAATCCATCAAAAATTCCGCCACCGGGGCATTGCGCATGGCCACGTAGCTCAAAGCTTCATGATAATAAAGATATATATACACCGGCTGCGGCGATATCTCCATAGCCGACTGAAAATATTGAATCGCCGCATTCTGATTGCCCGCCGCATAAGCATCCAGCCCCTGCTTGTATAATTCGACAAAGTCGACCGGATATGTAGCAGCCAGCGGGCCCTCCACATCCCTCACCCGCTTAAAAATAGACTGTATCGTCGCCCTCGGGTCATCAGGATCCGGCTGAATGGCCCAACCGATCGTCCGATAACCATCCAGAAACTGACGGTACAAAAGCAGAGCTTTTTCCGCGGGCGCCGAAGGCTTTACACCGGTTGAAAACATGATATAGTCCGGCTTGCGGCTCAGAACATATCGACAGTTGTAATTCTGCTCTTTCCAGGTTGATTTGAACTGTCTGACAGGGGTTTCCGGATGACGCGCTATGGTCGAATCGGTGAGACCGACCATGTCTATAATGTCGTGACCGACCAATTCGTATCCGAATATGCCGATCGTGCTGAGCGCCACGGAGAAATCGGAAACATCGGATTTCTTCAACTCGCCGGCGATGATCGCCATCTTATCCGTCAACGCCTTTTCCAACCGATTATATGTCAGGACGAACTCCCTCGGCAACAAAACCGTCAGCACGACCAGCACGATCGCCGCGGCGCCGGCCACCGCGCGCTGGACAGTTACGGACCTGTCGCGGACCAACAGTGACACCACATAAACAATCAGAACCGCGGAACTGCCAAACACAGGTAAAAAGAAGCGGTGCACCTTGAGTACATCTCCTCCAATCAAGACAACATACACTGTATAAAACAGACTGAACAGCAGCACCGCTCTCCCGACATCTGTCAAGCGGCGGTAAAACACAGCCGGCACGATCAGTCCCAATCCGAAAAATCCATAGTGCTTGAAAAAACGCGCGGCATATTCAAATCCATCATACAGACGCTCCTGACTGAACGAAACCTTGGCATAAAAAGGATTCGGCAAAACTGATCCGTAATAGAGCAACTTGAACCCGATCACCGGCACGAACAGCATAGCCGCTATCCCCGCGCACTTGAGAGCAAAAATAGCCGCCTCTCTCCCGTCTATCCACCCCAGTAAAACGAGCATGCCCGCCACCAGAGCTCCCTCCGGACGGAGCATTACCGATGCCAACAGCGACCCGATCAGCAACCAGCTTCGACGCAGATACAGATGCAATGATAAGAGTGCGAAGAATCCGAAGGTCGATGTTTCCAGACCGGAGACTGACCAATAGGCCAGCGATTGATTAGCGGCCACCAGATACGCGGCAATCATCGCAAAGAAATGGGAATTCGGCGACTCCGGAGTAAAAAGCTGCCGCGCCAGTTTGTACGTCAATACAATTGTCGCCGCGCCAAAGACAATCCCGGTTAACTTTGATATTATTATGTAGGGCAACCCGATTGCTCCCCACAATAGCAGATACATCACCCAGCCGAAATTGGTGAAACCCTCAATCCTCTCCCCCACATTGTATACCAGTCCATCGCCGTTGAGGAAGTTGGCAACATAGCGGTAGGATATATAAGCATCATCCTGCGTGTAATTGAGCTGGTAACAAAACCAGGCGTAAATCAGAACCGCCGGGAACAGAAAAAGAGCTGTTTTATAGGAGTCTTTCAAAAGAGATCAAAGATCAGTTTGACGTCAATTTCGTGAACAATTCAATATACTTCCCGGCCACATTGTCCCATGAATAGTCAAGCTGCATGCCGGCTTTCATGATCTTCGTCCACACCCTCTTGCGGCGATAGGTCTCAGTTGCTCTCTTGATCGTCGCCAGCAGTTGTCCCGAAGAATAATCCTTGAAGACAAAACCGTTCCCCTCGGATGTCGAGGCATCGTAATTCTGGACAGTATCCGCCAAACCGCCCACCTCCCGCACGATCGGAACCGTACCGTACTTGAGCGAATACATCTGATTCAATCCGCACGGTTCGAACCTTGAAGGCATCAAAAACATATCGGCGCCGGCCTCTATCCAGTGAGCCAGATCGTCATCGAACTTCAAACATGCCTTAACCCTGTCAGGATATTGCTTCTCGAGACTTTCAAAAAGCTCGTGATACTTCGCGTCGCCGCTGCCCAGCACCACCATCTGTACATCCATCGAGAATATAGCAGCCGCGATCTCCGCAATCAGATCGAAACCCTTCTGATCCGACAGACGAGATATTATACCTATCAGCGGAGTACCGTCGCGCACCGGAAGACCAAGCCGGTTGAGAAGCTCAACCTTGTTCATCCGTTTGCCCGATAGATTGGCCGGATAATATGTATAGGGAATCTTTTTGTCGCGCGATGGCGACCAGACGGAGTAATCGACCCCGTTGACAATTCCAATCAGGTCATCGCTCCTCTGCCTGAGGACACCATCGAGCCCGCAACCCATCTCGGATGACTGGATCTCTTCGGCGTAACGTCGAGACACTGTGGTAATCTTATCGGCATATATGATTCCGGCTTTCAAAAAATTCGACTTACCGTAGAACTCGAACGGGCCGGTCGGATAAAAGTGCGACTCCGGCAAGCCGATCGACTTGAAGCGGTCCGCTTCGAACGTTCCCTGAAAGGCCAGATTGTGAATCGTGAGAACTGTCTTGACACCGGTGAAAAACGGTTCATCCTGTAGCATCAGGCGAAGATACGCGGGGATCAGGGCCGCCTGCCAATCATGCACATGAATCACGTCAGGACGCCAGTCCAGATGTTTTACGGTATTTAGTACCGCGCGGGTAAAGAAAATGAAGCGATCGTCGTTGTCGGGATAATCAGCGCCGGTCCTGTCATCGACATAGAACTGAGAACGGCTGAAAAGACTGTCATTGCGCACGAAATAATGTTCGAGCGGACTCTTCCGCTCACGTACGCATTCTATCGACAGCGGCAGTTTCCGGCTGTCAATCTCAACAGCCGAGTTCCAGTCGAGCAAACGTGTCTGATAATAGCCCAGGCTCAGTGTCTTGTAACGCGGTATGAACACCTTGACGTGATGGCCCACACGAGCAAGCGCACGTGGCAGCGCACCGACAACATCACCGAGCCCCCCGGTCTTGGCGAAAGGTACGGCTTCTGACGCTACGACTAAAATTTTCATCGATTAAACATCCCTGCCGGCCGCCTCGGAGTCAGCTCGCGCCCCCGCGCCCTGCTCGGTGTTAATCTTTCGAAGGAACTGAGCCGCCTCCTCCGGTGTGGTCGGATTAATATAAAATCCCGACCCCCACTCAAATCCGGCAACCTTGGTGAGCTTGGGAATAATCTCGATGTGCCAATGATAAAATTCGTGATAATCTTTAGAAACCGGACGGGTGTGAATTATATAATTGAAAGGCGGATCGTTCAGCGCAATCTTCAATCTCAACAAGGTATCCTTCAAACAACGCGCCAACGTCTCATAGTCCGAGTCACTCATATCGATAAAACTCGACTGGTGCGACTTCGGAATCAGCCAGGTCTCGAAAGGAAATCTCGGGGCAAACGGCTGGATAACCAGGAAAGCGTCAAAATCGGATACGATTCGCTCATTGTCGATCAGCTCCTGACGTACGATATCACAGTATATACACCGCTCCTTGAAATCATAATACTTCTTGGCCCCTTCCAATTCTTCGGCTACCCTCTTGGGGATAATCGGCGTCGCTATCAGCTGGCTGTGCGCATGCTCCAACGACGCCCCGGCTGCCTCACCATGATTCTTGAACAGAAGGATATACTTGAGCCGACGGTCCCTCTCGAGGTCGATCATTCGCTCACGGTAAACCCAGAGAATATCTCTCACCTGCTTGACCGGCATGTCCACTATATCCATCGCGTGATCGGGCGTCTCGATAATCACCTCATGCGCTCCGATTCCATGCATCTTGTCATAAAGACCCTTCGGTTCACGATTGAGACTGCCCTCAACTATCAGGGCCGGATACTTGTTCGGAATAACCCGCAGAGTCCATCCCGGTTGGTTAGCCGATGAACCCGGTTGACGGTATGCTATGATCTCGGGAGGGGTGTTGTCCTCATGACCCGGGCAGAAGGGACACATCTTGGCGCTGCCGCGTTTGGATACTGAACTGAATGATGAAGGTCGCCGCCCCCGTTCCGTAGATATGATGACCCACCGACCTATAATCGGGTCTTTGCGTAGTTCCGGCATCTATTCTCCAGACTTAAAGCGTGAAAAATATACAAATGCCCGCCGATTGTCAACCGGCACAATCGGAGAAACTCAACGAAGTATTCGACTAAATATCCAGGGTGCCCGCCCCGTTACACTTGTCCTCAGCAAGCGCAATCATGAGCCCCTCCTCGGCATCGCTCAGGGTATAGTTTCGACGCGCAGCCGTAATCCGCGCGGTCTCAAGCGCTTTGCGGTAATCGTATTCGGTGTAAGAGCCCGTGGCGCCCCACTTAAACGAAGGTATCTCCTTGTCGCTTATCAGACTTCCGCCAAAAAGGTTACAGCAGACTCCCACATTAATACCGGTCGTCAAAAGCATACCTATTCCGAACTTGGTGTGATCACCAATAAACGAGCCCACCTTGTTGGAACCGGTATCGACCGACTCACCATTTACCGTAACCCTGATATTGGAATAATTGTTCTTCAAGTCCGAATTGGTCGTCATAGCGCCAAAATTCACCCACGAACCAACATAACTGTGCCCGATAAACCCGGCGTGGTACTTGTTGACGTAAGACTGAAAAACACTGGCCTCAATCTCGCCTCCCACGCGACAGGTATGCCCGATCGAACAGCCGGAAATCTTGCCGGCCACAATAACGCAGTTCGGACCGATATAGGTCGGCCCATATATGGCCGCGTGTGATTCAACTCTTGAATTGTTGTCAATGAACACCGGCCCGCGAGAGGCATCTATCACCGACCCCGGCATTATCTCGACATCGTTGCCCAGAATCACATTGTCCTGGTTCACCCAGTAAACGCCGTCGTGTATCCGAACGTTCATCGGAGCGCCCAAAGAACTCTTCACCTTTTCAAAGTCCGTCGTAATTTCCCTTTCAATATCAGCCATGATATGCCACAGGTACTCATATAATGTTGCCGTGGTGTGAAATTCCGGTATCTCGTCGCCGTGTTCCTTGAAATAACGGTGGTAATCCGATGGGGTGGCAACTTCGGGCAGATTTCGAATGGAATCGTTCTTCCACAGCAACGCCACCGTCTCCCCCCCGCTGGTAAAATGCGTCGAAATCTTGGCCTCCCGGATCAACTTCGGAAGATCACCGTAATCGCGTATGCGACCATTGAGCAAAAGTATATCGGTGGCATTCTTCTTTATGATATTCACCGCATAAGCCTTGTAACACGACGCGAGAACTGTGGCCAGTTGGCCTCGGCACGACAGGCAGAGCGCCGCATCACCGAAATGGCGCTTCGCGCGTTCGAACAACGGTACTACGCCGGCTCTGAGAGTATAAACCGGTCGGAAATGCGTGAGGGGAGTGAAATTTCTGTACTTGCTGTCTTCATAGATACAGATGGTCAGCGGCATAACAGACTCCACATGTTGGTTTCTCTGATTGATGATAACAGGGCAGGCCGTGCCAAACGGCGAAACCTCTGGGTAAGAATCAACATTTTTAACCCTGCTGGCAAGGTTTTTTTGCCATCGACCGACCTGCCACCCAAGCAAGCAAAAAAGTGAGAAAAAAGATAAGCTTTTTGAATCGTTTTTATTAAATTTATATCCGATATATAAAGCAGAGAAAGGCTATTGATATTCATGCTCGAAGTTACCGACATTGCGAAAGAAGAACTCTCCAAAGTGCTGAGTTCGGATTCAGCTAAGGACAAGCAGCTTATTATATATTTCAGAGGGTATGGCTGAAGCGGTCCTTCTTTGGGAATGGCTCTGGAAGAGTCAGTCGATGGAATGGAAAAACTCGAGTCGAACGGCGTAACCGCTTGGATCGACTCAAAATTGAAAACCTTTTTGACGCAAATCGGCAAAATAACAGTAGACTACCGCAAGGATCAGATGGGTCGCGGCGGGTATGTCCTGACGACCGGCGATAGCGACTGCTCAGGCGGCTGCTCCGGCTGCTAAGCAAGCCGACAGAATTGTAATATGACAAACCGGGTATCGATCCTGATACCCGGCTTTCTTTTTTCCCCACCACACCGGCGTCCGTGAGACGATTTGAACTGGAAAAAATGGCCAATTTAAATCGAAGGACTTGACTTTTAGCAGGCATTTTTATATATGCCTTCTTTATTGTTTCCCAAACTGTACTGGAACGCAACGCAAAGTCACTCAATCTAAACCTTCTTAGGAGTAGAAGATGTCAAATTTTGTTGACAGCATCATGGCCGATGTAAAGGCCAAGAATCCTGCCCAGCCTGAATTCCATCAGGCCGTTCAGGAAGTCGTCGAATCTCTGGAGCCGGTTATTGCGAAACATCCCGAATTCAAAGAAGCCAAAGTCCTCGAGAGGATCATCGAGCCCGAACGCGTAATCATGTTCCGCGTACCGTGGGTTGACGATAAGGGCCGGGTTCAGGTAAATCGCGGTTTCCGCATTGAGTTCAACAGCGCCATCGGCCCGTACAAAGGCGGTTTGCGCTTCCACCCGAGCGTCAATCTCGGCATCCTGAAATTCCTCGGCTTCGAGCAGGTTTTCAAAAACAGCCTTACCACCCTGCCCATGGGCGGCGGTAAAGGCGGTTCCGATTTCGACCCCAAAGGCAAATCCGACAACGAAGTCATGGCCTTCTGCCAGAGCTTCATGAGCGAACTGTTCCGCCACATCGGCCCGAACACCGACGTTCCGGCCGGTGACATCGGCGTGGGCGGCCGTGAAATCGGTTTCCTTTATGGCCAGTACAAGAAGCTCCGCAACGCCTTTGAAGGCGTCCTGACCGGTAAAGGCCTCAACTGGGGCGGCTCCTTGATTCGTCCGGAAGCCACCGGTTACGGTACCGTTTACTTCGCCCAGGAAATGCTCAAGACTCGGGGCAAATCCTTCGACGGAATGCGCGTAGCGATCTCCGGCTCCGGAAATGTGGCCCAGTATGCTGTCGAGAAAGTCAACGAACTCGGCGGTAAAGTGGTCACCCTGTCCGACTCTGCCGGCTACATCGTCGACGAAGACGGTATCTCCGGCGAAAAGTGGGACTTCGTCATGGACCTCAAAAACGTCCGCCGCGGACGCATCAAAGAATACGCCGACAAGTTCAGAGGCGCCAAGTACCACGAAGGTAACGGCGTGTGGAATGTCAAGGTCGATGTAGCTCTGCCGTGCGCCACTCAGAACGAACTCAATGGCAACGATGCCAAGACCCTCGTCAAGAACGGCTGTATCTGCGTCGCAGAAGGCGCTAATATGCCGACCACCCCGGACGGCGCTGATGTATTCCTGCAGAACAAAGTCCTCTTTGGCCCCGGCAAAGCCGCCAACGCTGGTGGCGTCGCCGTCTCCGGTCTGGAAATGTCGCAGAACAGCCTGCGCCTTTCCTGGACCCGCGAAGAGGTCGACACTCGTCTGCACAACATCATGATCAGCATACACGAGGCTTCTTCTCAGGCTGCCGAGAAATATGGCATGAAGGGCAACTACATTGCCGGCGCCAACATTGCCGGTTTCATGAAGGTCGCCAACTCCATGCTCGATCAGGGCGTAGTCTGATAATCAAGCGGAACTATCCTGCTTGTTGATAGATGGCGGAACCGCTCAGCGGTTCCGCCCTTTTATTACCTAATTTTTGATTGCATAGCACCGCGCGCGGCGTATATCTTTATTGGATGAACCCTATGGACAAACCGCAGTCGAAAAAAAGACTCATCTCCTACGAATCGAAATTCCTGAATTTCGATACCCTGATGCAGTTCAGGGTCAAACACATCCTCCTCGTCTCGAGCTCGTACGACTCGTATGTCCTCGAAGAAGATGGTCAGCTGACCGACCTTATCTACAACGAGTACCTCGAACTCAACCTGACCATCTCCCCTCACGTCAAACGCGCCAACAACGCCGTGGAAGCGCTCGAAATACTCAAAACGCAATCAATCGACATGGTCCTCATATTCAAGCGGGTGAGCGATATCGATGTCCTCGCCTTCGGACGCGCCGTCAAAGACCTCATCCCCGATATGCCCGTTATCCTTCTCGCTTACCACGAACGCGAACTGGCCGCCATGATGACCAAAAACTACAGCAACATCATCGACCAGATATTCGTATGGACCGGCGATGTTCGCATCCTGCTGTCGATAATAAAACTCATCGAAGACCGCAAGAACGTTGAGGCCGATACCGCTCGCGTTGGCGTGCGCGTTATTATCATTGTCGAGGACTCCGTCAAATTCTTCTCGTCCTATCTCCCGCTCGTCTACCGGGAGATCATGCTTCAAACGCGCGCCCTGATGGCCGAAGGGTTGAACATATCGCACAAGATTCTGCGCATGCGCGCCAGACCAAAAATTCTCCTCGCCCAGAACTACGAAGAAGCATGGCAACTGTTCGAGAAATACCAGAAATACCTGCTGGCAATCATCAGTGATTTTCGCTTCAAAATCGGCGGAGAGATCGACGACGAGGCCGGCATAAAACTCATCCGCAAAATCCGCGAGCAGCAACCCGACCTGCCCATCATCATGCAGTCATCCGGCATGCTCAACGCCGAGCTCGCACAGCAAAATCGAGTGGGGTTTCTATACAAACAGTCTCCCACCCTCCACACCGACCTGCGCAATTTCATCCTGAGCCATTTCGGGTTCGGCGATTTCAGCTTTATCGACCCCGACAGCGGCGAAAAAATCGCCGCTGCGGGAGATTTTAAATCGATGGAGAAATGCCTCACCACCGTACCGGATAAATCACTCGTCTACCACGCCAGCCGAAATCACTTTTCCAACTGGCTGATGGCCCGCACCGAATTCGACCTCGCCGCCCAGATCAGGCCGGTCAAAGTGTCGGCGTTCAAAGACGCCGCCGCCCTTCGCGCCTATCTCATAAACGCCATACAGCAGTTCCGCCGCGAAAAAGCCCTCGGCGTTATCACCGATTTCTCCCGAAGACAATTCGACCTGCAAACCGAATTCGTAAGACTCGGCGGCGGTTCCATCGGCGGCAAAGGTCGCGGCCTCGCTTTCATAAACGCCCTGCTGCACCAGTTCAAGCTGTCCGATTCTTTCGAAGGCGTCACGATCTCCGTGCCGAAATCGATTATCCTCGGCACCGATGTTTTCGATGACTTCATGCAGGAAAACGACCTCGCCGAATACGCTCTCAAGGGTCTGCCGGATGAAGAGATCGGCGAACGCTTCCTGAAAGCAAAATTACCCAAAAACATCCTGGGCGACCTCGATACTTTCCTCGACATTGTAAAATACCCTCTGGCGGTTCGTTCGTCTTCGATGCTCGAAGACTCGCATCTGCAGACATTCGCGGGCATCTACGAAACTCACATGCTCCCGAACAATCATTCGAGCCGCAAGACCCGTCGCCAGCAACTCGAACAGGCTATCAAAAGTGTCTACGCCTCGACCTTCTTCAAAAACGCCCGCGCTTATCACGAGGCTGCCGGGAACCGTGTCGAAGAAGAAAAAATGGCGGTCATCATCCAGCAGGCGGTCGGCCGCAACTACGGCAAAGCCTTCTACCCCAGCTTCGCGGGCGTGGCTCTTTCATACAATTATTATCCGATCGATGGTGTGGAACCTGAAGATGGCGTCGTCTATGTCGCCCTCGGCCTCGGCAAAACGATCGTCGAAGGCATGAACTGCCTGCGCTTCTCCCCCAGCTACCCGAACAAACTTCCGCAGCTATCGACTGTTAAAGACATGCTCAAAAACACCCAGCACGAGTTTTTCGCCATAGACATGACCAACCCATCTGTCACCCCTCGTCCTGGAGGCGACGATGGCGTGATAAAACTCACTCTCTCGCAGGCCGAAGAAGATGGCACGATCGAGAACCTTTGCTCTACTTATTCCGCCGAAAATGACCGCATCTACGATGGCTACCGTCAGAGTGGCACGCGAGTCATCACCTTCTCGCCGATCTTGAAGTCGAACACCTTCCCACTAACCGAGATCGTGAAATTCCTGCTCCAACTGGGAAGCGAAGGCCTCAATTGCCCGGTCGAAATCGAGTTCGCGGTCGATCTGGATACTCCCGAAGGCCAGCCCAAAGACTTCTACTTCCTTCAGGTTCGCCCGATGATCAAGGACGCTCCCTTCGAAACTATCTCGATAGATTCCGTCAAAGACAACAACATCATCGCGCGAAGCGAAAAAACTCTCGGCAACATGCGCACGCGTGAGATTCGCGATATTGTTCTCGTGTCACCGGAAACATTTGAACGCGGCAACACTGTCAAGATCGCCGGCGAGGTCGGTCGGTTTAACGATAGACTGAACAACGATAATATCCCCTATCTGCTCATCGGCCCCGGACGCTGGGGAACTTCTGAACGATGGCTCGGCATTCCGGTTGTCTGGAATCAAATTTCCGGCGCGCGGATTATTATCGAGGCCGCCTATGGCGATTTCGCTCCCGACCCGTCTTTCGGAACCCACTTCTTCCAGAACCTGACATCGTTCCGTGTTGGTTATTTCACCATCAATCCATCCGCCAAAAACGGCTTTATCGATTTTGATTGGTTGTGCAGGCAGCCGGTGGTTGACCGCACCGACTTTGTAGCTCACCTTCGACTGGAGAAACCGCTCGACATCCTCATCGACGGCCGCGTCGGCAAAGGCATCATCGCCGGGTGACTGCCCGGTCGACTCGGCATCTCAGAAAAACATTGACTTTTGCTACTATTTTTGGCTTTTTATTTCATACGTGACTGACAGCGTTCGAGCGCCGTCCAATCAACCAAGTGCTCATCCGTCTTTCAGACCAATAGCACCTTGGGGAGATGTTTTGTGTTAAAATTTGCATTCACCAAGCTTATCTTTTTTGCGCTTGGCACGGGTTTGGTCTCATCTCATATTATTGCTCGTGACATCTTCAAATACAGGGATTCAGCGCTCACTCTAACTGCCGCCCCTTACGTCACACCGGAATGTGCGCCCGTACATACTATGGGAAAGGTCGTATTAAATGTTGATCCTCTGTGGATAACCCTGCTCGGCAGTACTGGCGGTGACCTCAGGGATTGTCTTACGGGCGAGAGACCGTTTGAAGGTGGAGCTGAATACCCAAAGAGTTCCCGACTCAACTATCTTGCGCAGGCTGCCCTATGGATAGGAGCAGTGCACGGCAGAGACACTCTGGTTTCGAGAAACCACGAAATACTACCTGTTGAACCGACAGTATTTCGCTCCGTTCTCGACCCGACATCTGCTAATTTTGTTGATGCGGTTTCACAGCAAGACTATATCTTGACCGGAACTGATACAATAGACCCCGGGTGGACGCTCTATGAATGGCCCGACTACTCTGACGGACTATATACCTGGCACAAACCGTTAAATCTTGAGGTAACTCAAAAATCCTACGCCTGGTCTTACTCCTATGCCCAAGACTTTATTCTATTTGATGTCGAGATTCAAAATACTGGGGATACCGCCATCGAGAATGCCTATTTCGGACTCTGCTATGCTCCTCACGTCCTGTTCAGTGGCACAGAGTGGAATTACTACGGCCCCGACGATCTGATCGGTTTCGTCTCCGAAATACCGATCCCCACCGCATGCAACGTCACCGATACCATCAACCTGATGTGGGGAGCCGACAACGATGGCGACCCGGTCAACGGTCAGTTCATCGACTACAAAGTCAAGGTCGGCGATGAGTACCTCAAGTCCGTGCCCGATGTCGCCGGCATGTTTTTTATAGACTATCCCCACTGGTCCGACCTTGGGCCAGTTCACACCTCATACAACTGGTGGGCATACGACTGGGTAAATTATGATCAGGCTTTTGACTTCGGCCCTCAAAGATGGTCAAGCTTTCGCGATTTCCGAACCGGCCGCTACAACGGCTACCCGTCGGGCGATCCCAATCGCTATCACCTGATGTCCAACCGTGAGATCGACTGGGACCCCGCCTTCGCTTCCACCATCTCATGCACTGACCCCTATGTCAATTGCCCCCCGCAGGACTGGGCAGCCAACATCGCCGATGGCTTCTTCTTTCAGCAGGTGCAGTCTATCGGCCCATACACCATCCCGCCGCGAGCCTCCATTCACCTCGCCTACGCCTTCGTAGCCGGTGAAGACTTCCACACCGATCCCAACAACATCGTTCATCTGCCCACCTTCCCCACCCTCTACTACAACAAGCTCGACTTCTCCGACCTGTTCAAAAACGCCATGTGGGCCAAATGGATTTACGACAACCCCGGCTACGATACCGATGGTGACGGCGACTCCGGCAAATTCGACATCTGCGTTTACGATTCCATCTATAGCAACGGCCTGTGGATCCCCACCAGCGCCGACACGGTATACTATGCCGGCGATGGTATCCCCGACTGGCGAGCGGCAGCGCCGCCCCCCCCGCCGACTGTCTGGATCACCCCCATCATCGGCGGCTTTCACGTTCGCTTCAACGGGCAACGTTCCGAAACCGATGTCGATGTCTTCTCGAAACTCATAGACTTCGAGGGTTACCGCGTCTATCTCGGCCGCGACGAACGCGAATCCAGTTACAACCTCGTCGCGTCATACGACAAAGAAAACTACGACAAATACATCTGGGATAAAAACAGCGAGGACGATACCTGGCTGTGCCTGAGCTTCCCCTTCACCCTCGACAGCCTTCGCTGCCTCTACGGATATACCCCCGACCCCTGCGACGACAGCCTCTTTCACCCCCTCAACTACACCCGCGCCGATCCCTACCGCATGCCCGGCTTCTCGGACTCGATTTTCTTCTTCCGCATCCACGATTACAACGTCAGCGAACTGGGCGTCTCCACTCCCATCCGAAAGACCTACCCCGACCAGCCCGACCCGTCGCTGCTGCCCGAAGAATCACTCCCGTCCGAATATTACACCGATGACGGTTACCTGAAATACTACGAGTACGAATTCGAGATAACCGGCCTGCTACCCACGGTGGAGTACTGGCTCAACGTCACCGCCTTCGATTTCGGCGACCCCAAATCGGACATGCCTCCGTTGGAATCATCGATTACCCTCGCCGCCCAAAACGGCTTCCCCCTGACTCCGTCTTCGGCCGATCCCAACCGCAGGGGCAAAGTGTACGTTTATCCCAATCCGTATCGCGGCGACGCCGACTACCGTGATCTTGGCTATGAAGGGCGCACAGAAGAAGACCGTCCCGACTGCCGCGTCCGCGAACTCAATTTCGGCAACCTCCCCCCGAAATGTAAAATCTATATCTATTCTCTCGATGGCGACTTGATCCGCGAGCTCGACCACGACTATCCCCCCGATGACCCTCACGCCGCACACGATAGCTGGAATCTCATCACGCGCAACACGCAGATGGTCGTTACCGGATTGTATTATTGGGTGGTCGAAGCCGAGGATGGCTCCACGCAGATGGGCAAGTTTGTGGTGATATTCTAAACCGTCATCAATCGGCCCGACGGGCCGTGATGACCAGATCCCGCGATGACTTACTGAACGGCTTCTTCAAATACAGATCATTATACCGACGAATAGAGGTAAACCCAACCTTCTTCAAACTGTTCTCAACCTCCTTTGGCGTGAAATTGTCAAACTCGCTACGGAAAACTTCAACGACCGGATTATCGGATTTCAAATCAACCCGCGTGACATAAAGATAAAGCCGCTTTCCCCGCCGCTCGCTGAATCGCTCAAGGACTATGCCGTTGTTCTCGGTCGCCCTCACCGGCATAATCTCGCCCTCTCTGAGCGCGGCATAATTCAGCATTTGAATCAGTAAAGTCCCGCCAGGACTGAGAACATCGCGAAAATTTCGAAGCGACTGGCCGAGCATTTTCATCGTCCCCACCCCCGCGATGGCATTGGCCAGACAAACCACCAGCTCGAATTTCCCATGAAGCTTCTTGGGCAGCCCTTCAAAAGTACCATACATATACGACAATAACTTGTTGTTGGTGCTACCGTTGCGCCTTGCTATCTCAAGCATCGGTTTAGCTCGGTCCAGCCCAACCGTGCTTATCCCCAGTTCGGCAAACAGCCGCGATGTCAACCCGGTGGCGCAGCCGGCATCCATAACCGACTTGGGTTCGAACTCATCGGCAATCGCCCGGACCTCCTTGCGATGATACCCCTCCCGCTGTTTCGCGTTTGTCAGAATATCGTACTCTTCAGGATAGACATCGAAAAATGAACGCCGCTTTTTAGCCATAAACCGCTCCGATTCTCGCTTGCTACGGATGCATATACTGCCCTGTTCTGATAGCCGGCATGTGCTGAATATACTCGGTCGTGGTCACGCTGTTATCCCACGGTCCAACTAACTTGAAAACCAAGAGACTCCCCCAGAAAATTATCACCAGCGCCGCCGCCCACTTGATCTTGGAAAACGGCCTCTTTTTCGACACCAGATGTACCTGCAGGGTTTGCGGCACCGGGCAGCTATCCACGCAGGCCAGGCACCCCGTGCATTCATCCGAGCGCACTTCGCCAACCTTATCGACCTTTATGAAAGTCGGGCACACCCGAGCGCACGCCGCGCAATCGATGCATTTGTCTTTGTCGCGGATAATTCTTGTCGGCGAGATGAAATTAAGAATGCCCAGAAGTCCTCCGTAAGGACACAAATACCGGCACCAGAATCCCCGCACCACCAGCGACAGCAGAAACAAAGCCGCAATCACACTTAGCGCAAACGTGCTGATATCAGTAAAGAAGCGCAGCATCAAAATATCCGCCACGACATTGTAGTTTGAATAAACGAATGCTTTCGTCGATTCCGGCGTCATCTGAATCAGCACCGCCCAGATAAAGAATCCGAGCAGAATATACTTGAGCGACCTTAGCGGATAATCCAGCCACACCCACGGCTTGATGCGTCGCTTGAAGATCTTGTCTGATATATCACCGAGAATTTCCGAGACAAACCCGATCGGGCACACCCACGAACAAAACCCCTTCTTGAAAAGCAGGGCCACCAGCAGAATTACCGCAAAAATCATCAGGCCCGCCGGATGGATATTGTTCACGATGCCGGTCTCCCACCAGTACCTCAGCGAAACCAGCGAGCTGATAGGAAGCCACCCTTCAACGCCCGCCGGACGCGGCACATAAAGCGCGTCTCCCCCTCTCTCCAGAAACACCACGAACAGGTAAAACTGCACCCCGATCCACACATTGATAGCCAGCGAAAACAGTTGGCTGTAAAAGCGGAATTTCTGCACCGATGTTCGCCGTCTCTTCGGCGTTGTCGTTCGGGTATCGGTCAACGTATTGGGCATAGTGAGTCCATGTTATCTCGTATTAGCGGCAAATATAAAGGCTTTCGGCCGCCAATCAAGATCAAAATCGGGTAATACCCAAAATATGACACTGGCATGACAAAAGAAGAGGGTCTCGCCGTCACATCCCTAAACAGCAAGACCCTTCTCACCACCGGTCGATTGAAAACCGGGTACTTTACTTAATCAATACCATCTTGCGCGATGATACGAAATCGCCCGCCTGAATACGATACAGATACATTCCCGTAGCCACCTGGACACCGCCGTTGTCCGTGCCATCCCAGACAACCACATGCTCACCCGCCGGGTAGTCCGCATCGACAAGCGTCGTCACTCGCTGTCCGGCGATATTGAAAATCTCCAGCTTCACGCCGCTGGCCACCGGCAACGCGAACGCTATCTCTGTTTCCGGGTTGAACGGGTTCGGATGATTCTGCGACAGACCAAACACCTTCGGCAACTGCGCCAATCCATCCTCATCCATGTCAGTGGGCGATTCAACCGCTATTGTAACCGGATAGAATGCGGCGAATTCAGACGCCGACTTGGCCGCACCCGCGGCCGTCACTCTCCAGTAAAATGTCGATGTATCCTCTACTGTCAGAGTCGGCCCGGCATAGACGTTTCCGCTCACGGTCTCGTTCACGAGCAGATTCTCGAACGCGATATCCGATGCAAGCTGGAAGACGAACTCTCCCTCGCCCTCCCATTGGAAAGTAAGCTGATTCTCCTTCGTTATCTCTCCGGGCAATGGAAGCACCGGTGAACCGCCGTTCGGATAGATCTCAAACTGATAGCCACTCTCGGTCATCGACGCGTCGTGCGCGAGTCGATAATTGACTCCGTTCACCTTGAAATCGAGCGAAAACGGATCACCAACTGCCAGATTGGGCCGCGGCATGGCATCAATCCTGTAAGCACCCGACTCCAGCAACTGAACCGATGCGAAATCATCCAGCTCCGAATTGCCGTCGATATTGCGCTGATACAACGCTGCCGATGGCATACCGTTCTTGACCCTGTTGAGCACTTTGCCGCTCGAAGATGTCAACTGAATTTCAACATTGTTGACAGCCGTCGCCTCGAACGATGACGCCACAAACCCGGTTGGGTTAAGTTGATTGTGGAACAGATAAAGCCTCCCCGTCTCAAACGTGCTCTGCTTTCCTGCCAGCACCAGGTCCATGTCACCATCAAGGTCGACGTCATTGGCCGCAATCTGCCCCGCGTAATCATCGTCGACATCAAAGCGAATCTGGTTCGTGAAAGTACCATCGCCGTTGCCAAAGTAAATAACGAATTTCCGCTCACCGCTGTTGACACAGGCGATATCCAGTTGATTGTCCAGGTTGAAATCAGCCGCACAGTTTCCATGTACATAGCCCCTCACCGTATCGACAACGACCCTCTCGAAGGTACCATCACCATTTCCCAGATAAACCGTAATCTCACTGTACTGGAGTCCCACAGAGGGAGTTGATACACAAAGGTCGTACACGTTGTCGTTATTGAAATCGGATCCCTGGTTGGTAACTTCAATGTCTGTCGTCCCCCAGGTCTGCGGATAAAACGCGCCCGGCAGGAAATAAGCCATCTCACCGGAGTTGATATAAATCTGAACTCCTTTGGATGTACCAACGGCCAGATCGGTATAACCGTCACCGTTGAAGTCAGCGGCGTTAACTGTCAGGGCCGTATCAGGAGTAGTTATATAGCGCATCAAATCGAATGAGTACTCGGCATCGGAGCTGTATATGTAAACCCGATCCTTCGCAGCCACGATATAATCAAGATACTGATCGCGCGTCACCTCGCAGAGAACCGCTCCCCTGAAGACATAGTCTGACGCCGATTGGGTCACAAGGTCAAAGCCGTTGTTTCCGTCACCGGCCAGGAAATATATCACGTCGTTCCCCTCTATTCCCTGTGATATCACCAGGTCCAGATTGTCGTCGGCGTCGAAATAAACCGGGCACGGTCCCTGATTGAAATTACCTCCCGACTCCGAGTAAATACAGGTGAAAGTCTGCGCGGCGGCGTCATAATCATACAACTCCCTTCCGCCAGTCTCTTCTACCGGGCCGCCGGCCGACACCAACTCCGCGTTGGCGTCACTATCGAAATTCCCGAAGGTCATACCCCAGCTGTCGTTGGCCACCGTGGATCCCTTTTCATCAAACGCGATCAGGTAGGCGCTGGAGGTAACGACCTGAATTTCAACGACACCGGACACGCACAGCCCGTCTTCATCACATACTCTGATCACCGCTTTCCAGATGCCGACATCAGCCGCCGTTGTGAGCCACTCGAAACTTGCCGGAGAACCGGTCCCCAGCGTTGGGGCAATTGATGGTGTCGCGGGGCTATCGTAACCGGTCAGTTCAACCAGTTCGATGGCCACATCCTGACCGGCAGGAGATTCCGCAAAGACATCGAATCCGACCGTCGCACCCGCTACCACGCGAAAGGGTGTTTCCGGCAATGTTATCCTCGGCGGCAGCGCCGCATCGACAACATCCAGCGTAACACCGGTGAACGCCGGCATAATCGCGGCATTGCCCCCTGCGATCAAAAGCAGGTAATTGTATGGAAGCAGAGTACAGGTATCAAGCGAAGCTGTCCCCAAACTGGTGCCTGTAAAATACAGCCTCGCTACGGCATCGTTGCCCGGGGGAAGCAGGTTGTCCCCCATTGCCATACCGGCAATCTCAATCGAATCGGGCGAAACCCCATCGTTTTCCCTGGAACTAAAAACACGGAAATTCAGTACCGACGGATCCGACATGCGTCCCACGAATACGGCCGAATCGTAGGTCATCCAACCACCATCGAGAGATTCCATTAGAAGCGGTATCTCGATAAGCCCAAGTTCCTCATCGTTCACAATCACGAGGTCAACACTTCGCGACTGCCCGATAATCAGCGAGTCACCAATGAGCTTGACAGTATCAGCAATGCCCGGATCCTGAGCCTGTGCGCCAGCCGTGAGCATACCGACACACAAACCCGTGATTAACAGATTTTTCATAATCCCCTCCTTGGGTTTTTGTTCATGCTGCGGTGAAGGTGGCACGCTCAAGATGTGTGAGGTTCCTATACTGCATACGTTTAGGACCCCTAAAACGTCAACTATTATCATGACCCAGGTCCACTTTTATTTTCTCCTGACCAAGTTAATCCGGGAAACACATCTTTTAAGTTGCGTTGAATAAATGAGATAACTATTCTAACCAAAGCTTAACCAGGAATCGGTGACACCACCTTGACTTCAAAAACCGGAAACATAATCCTGATCGGCATGATTGCCGGAGCAATCCTTGGCGTTCTCGGCGGCCTTTACATGGGGGACTTTTTCCTCCAGATCAGCTTTATCGGCACCATCTTCTTAAACGCCCTCAAGATGGTTGTAATTCCGTTAATCATCGCTTCAATGATAGTAGGAGTCACCTCGCTGGGAGATATCCGCAAACTGGGACGCACCACCGGCAAAACCCTGCTTTACTATCTGGTGACAACGGGCCTTTCGGTCCTGATTGGTATTATCCTGGTCAATATCATCCGACCCGGTGTCGGCGTGGAAAATTTCGGCGCTTTCGTCCCTGAAATTGTCATTGAAAGCCAGGGTAAAACCCTCATAGATGTACTTGTCGGTCTCATTCCACAGAATGTCTTCGATGCTGCCGCCAGAAGTGATGTTCTGCCTCTGATTGTCGTCTCCCTCTTCTTCGGCGGCGTTCTCACGACTATCGGAGAGAAAGGCCGTCCCGTAATTCAGTTTTTCGAAGGCCTCAATCTCGCCATCATGAAAATCGTTACCATAGTAATCTACTTTGCCCCCGTCGGAGTCCTCGCATTAATTGGCGGCATCGTAGCCGAGAATCGGCAATCTATCGATGAACTGGTGCGGGGTCTTGGACTATATACTCTAACCGTGGTTCTTGGATTGCTCATACACGCCACTATCATCCTCCCCCTGATACTCAAAATGTTCGGAAAGAAAAAACCACTCGAATATTTAATCAATATGGGGCAATCTCTCGCCACCGCCTTCACCACAGCATCGTCATCGGCCTCACTTCCGGTTACGATGGAATGCGTCGAAGACAAGAACAAAGTTGACAGTCGCGCCGCCTCATTTGTCCTTCCGCTCGGGGCGACTATCAACATGGATGGTACCGCTCTCTATGAAGCCGTTGCGGCGCTCTTCATAGCCCAGATCTACGGCGTGGACCTCGCCTTGGGCCAGCAGATTATAATCTTCATGACTGCCACCCTCGCATCGATCGGTGCCGCCGGGATCCCCCACGCCGGCACCGTTACTATGGTATTTGTACTCTCGGCGGTAGGTCTCCCGCTTGAAGGCATCGGCCTTATCTGGGCAATTGACTGGTTTTTGGACCGTTGCCGCACCACCGTCAATGTCTGGGGCGACGCGGTCGGCGCCGCCGTAATCGGTGAAACGACGGAATTCCGCAAGTAACCCCGCCCAAACAGCACATCTACTTTCTTCGCCCGGCATCCCGGCCGCCGCGAGTTAAGTCGCTGCCGTCTAATGGACTCTAATTCTCCACTTTTTCACGTTTCAATATCTTTGACGGGAACCGCGGACGCCCCATCTTGTTCTACCGATTGTAAAAGTCAAAGGGCGGGCTAAAATTACACTATCGAATCTTAACTTAGAGGGAAATTGATATCCATGAAAATTATGCGTTATGTTTCTGTCGTAACGGCGCTGGTCACGATGTTGTCCGGCTCCATCACGCTGGCGCAGGGACAGCCGCCGGTGTTGGTAGTCACCGATGAAGTCAAGCAAATGGAATTTACCGACCAGATAACTCTTGTCGGGCGAACCGAGGCCTCCGTAGAAAGTCGGATAGTATCTGAAGTCTACGGGCGAATTAAAGCTATTAACGTTCAAGAAGGGGTACCGGTCCGCGCGGGAGCCGCGCTGGTGACGGTCGATGCTGAGAGAATCCGGTACGAGCTCGATTCGAAACGCGCCCTGGCGGAGCAGACGCGACTCGAAGCCGAACTTGCCGAATCTCAGAAGCGACGAGCACAAGAACTTTACGATCAGACCCTCATCAGCAACACCGCCCTTGACAGCGCCGTAACCTGGGCCGGCATACTTCAGGCTCGCTATAGCCAGCTCGAAGCCGAGCAAAAGATGCTCGAACTTGACCTGAAAAAGGCTGTTATATCCGCTCCGTTCGAAGGTTTCACCGGCCGACGGCTTGTCAATATTGGCGAATGGGTTAACCCCGGAATGCCGGTATTCGAAATGGCCGACCTGTCTCATGCCAGAGTAACTGTCGACCTTCCGGAAAAGTACTTTGGTCGACTGGCGATCGGCAGCCCAGTTTTCATCAGTCAGAACGGCGGTACTAATCAACTGTCGGGCACGGTGACGGGGATTGCCCCGAGTGCCGTAGAAGAAACCCACACTTTCCCGGTTATAATCGAGGTTTCCAACACCAGCGGTAGTCTCGGGGGCGGCATGCTGGTCCGGGCCACCTTGTCACTTGACACCAAATTTACCGGCCTGGCGGTCTCGAAGGATGCCATCGTCAGGCAAGGCAACCAGACCCTCGTATATACTATCCACGACGGCAAGGCCGTCCCGATTTCAGTCGCTACGACCTCTACCGATGGACAGATGATCGCGGTGGTGGCCGAGCAACTTACTCCCGGAATGCCGGTTATCGTGCGTGGAAACGAGCGTATCTTTCCGGGGTCACCCGTCAACACCGCGGGTGGACAGCCCTCGGGAAGCGCGTCACAGCCGGAAACGCCAAAGCAGGCCTCGGCTTCCAATTAAGCTATACGGTCAGAACCAGACAGGAAGAAAGTCGTATGAGCCTCATAACATCATCAATTAAGTTCCCGGTAACCGTAATCGTCGGCGTATTAATCGCCCTTATCGGCGGGTTTATCGCCCTGTACAAAGTACCCGTGCAGTTGACGCCGGAAATAGAACGGCCCATCATCACTGTCACCACCACCTGGGTGGGAGCGTCGCCGGGCGAAATCGAAAAAGAAATCATCGAGAAACAGGAAGAATACCTGAAATCAGTCGAAGGCGTTCTCGAAATGTCTTCCGAATCGCAAGATAGCTATGGACAGGTGACCCTCGAATTTCCGGTTGGTACCGACCTGACGGGCGCCGTTGTTAGAGTCACCAACAAGTTAAACGAAGTCCCATCCTACCCTACCAACGCCGAACGTCCGGTCGTGACAACATCCGGTCTGCTCGAGGGGGCTATCGCCTGGTTCGTAATAAAACCCGACAGCGCCGGCGTTTATGTCCCTCACACGCAGACAATGGTGGAGGACGTAGTAAAACCCCGTCTGGAAAGAGTCGAGGGAGTATCCTCGGTGAACATCTTCGGAGGTCTCGAGCAGGAACTCCACGTGGTCTTTGATCCGGCGCTTCTGGCTTCGAACGGCGTTACAGTCAATCAACTTGCCGGCGCTTTACGCTCCGAAAACCGCGACATCTCCGCCGGTGATTTCGGCGAAGGTAAGCGCCGTTACGTTGTCCGCACCATGGCCCGTTTCGAATCGGTAGAGGACGTCGAGAACACTGTCGTGGCGGTCCGCAACGGTGTCTCTATTCACGTTCACGACATTGCCGAGGTCTCGCTGACTTACCAGAAGCCGCAGGCCATGGTACGTCACATGGGAACAGCCGCCATTGCTTTCAACGCTCAGAGGCAGGTCGGCGCCAATGTTATGGATGTCCTCGATGGCTTGATGACACAGATCGACATTCTCAACAAAGAGGTCATGGAGCCGCGCGGCATGCACATTGAAAATGTCTATCGCGAGACAGTCTATATCAATTCGGCCATCGACCTTGTCCTGTCCAATATATACCTGGGCGGGTTTCTCGCCGTCCTGACGCTATTCATCTTCCTTCGTTCGCGTTCCGCCATTCTTATAATCGCACTGGCGATACCGATTTCGATTATCACCACCTTCCTCGCCATGTATCTTTTCGGACGTACCATCAACGTCATATCTCTGGCGGGTATGGCCTTTGCCGTAGGTATGGTGGTCGATTCCGCCATTGTCGTTCTCGAAAACATTTATCGCCATATGCAGATGGGCAAAAACCGCTGGCAGGCGGCCGCCGATGGAACCCGGGAAGTCTGGGGAGCCCTTCTGGCCTCGACCGTCACCACGATAGCGGTTTTCCTTCCGATCATGTTCGTCCAGGAGCAGGCGGGCCAGCTCTTTCAGGATATAGCCATAGCCATATCAAGCGCTATCGTTATCTCTCTGATTGTGTCAATCACAGTCATCCCGACCCTTTCTTCACGCGTTCTCAGAGTTCCTGAGAACAAAACCGGCGCCGACGAAAGCAAAACCTTCCTGAATCGCTTCGCCGCCAAAATTGCCGCCTTCGTCGACTATGTCAACGCCCGTACAACCCGACGCGTCGGCACCATAGTTGGCATCGTTTTCCTGTCAATGGGTCTTACGTGGCTGCTGTTACCGGACGCCGAATATCTCCCCAACGGCAACCGAAATTTGGTCTTCGGCTTCATGCTGCCTCCCCCCGGCTATAATCTCGATGAAATGATTCGCGCCGGAGAGTCGATAGAATCGCAAATACGACCGTTGTGGGAAGCCACCGGCGACAGCGCCGCTTCCATGCCGGGAGGCGGGATTGATAATTTCTTCTATGTCGCCTTTCCCAATCAGGCCTTTATGGGATTACGGGCGCGCGATGAAGAGCGGGCCAGAGAACTGGTGCCTGTCGCCAATCGGGCCCTGTTCTCGATTCCCGGGGCTATTGGTTTCGCCAGCCAGGCATCGTTGTTTGGCGGAGGTTTCGCCGGGACCAGATCCGTACGAATAGATGTTACCGGACCGGAACTGCCTGAGGTCCTCGCCATAGCCGGACAGGTTTTCGCAAAAACCGGTCAGGTGTTGCTCGGCTCCAACTCCCGACCTATTCCGGGGCTCGATCTCGGTAATCCTGAGATCCGCGTCACCCCCGACCGTATCCGCGCCGCCGATGTAGCCATGACCGCCACCGAGATTGGCCAGGCCATCAATGCTATCGTCGACGGTGCCATCGTCAGCGAGTATTTTCACAACGGACGCGAGCTCGATCTGTTGATTAAGGGTCGCGATGAGTGGGCGCAACATACTCAGGACATAGCTTTACTCCCCATGGCGACAAGCTCCGGCAGGATTATCACCGTCGGAGACGTAGGTAACGTAAGTCTCCAACAGGGACCGGTTCAGATCAACCACATCGAACGTCAGCGCGTGGTCTCTATCGAGACCGTCTTGCCTGATAACTTAGCGCTCGAAAAAGCCATGACGACCATCGATAACGAAATCGTTAAACCCTTGCGCCAGCAGGGTCAGGTCGGCGGACTGTATGATATCAACCTTTCCGGCACCGCCGACGACCTCACCAAACTTCGACGCGAATTGACTACAGATTTCCATATCGCCGTCATCCTGACCTACCTGCTTTTGGCAGCTCTGTTCCAGTCGTTCACCTACCCTCTGGTAGTGCTGCTGACAGTGCCTCTGGCCACTTTTGGCGGCGTACTCGGCCTGGACATAGTACAGATATTCGACAGCGGCCAGCAACTCGACATCCTGACCATGCTGGGATTCGTGATTCTGGTGGGCACAGTCATCAACAACTCGATCCTCATCGTCTATCAGGCTCTGAATCTCATGAGAGAAGGTTTGGACCCGCGCTCGGCGGTCAAAGAATCTGTCAGGGTCCGTGTCCGCCCGATATTCATGTCTACCGCCACATCGGCCCTCGGTATGCTGCCGCTAATAATCATGCCGGGCGCCGGCTCGGAATTGTATCGGGGGCTTGGCGCGGTGGTGGTCGGCGGTCTGGCCGTTTCGACCGTGATTACGCTGGTGCTGACGCCGCTGGTGTTCTCACTCGCTATCGAACTCGTGGTCAAAGTCCGCAGCTTCTTCAGACTTAGCGAACAGGCAGTCAGCACTACACCCGGCCTCGACCTCTGATAGCTCGATAATTGTTGATATAGCCCCCTGAAATTAATCTCCGGGGGCTTTCTGTTTCTAAATCGGCGCGGCTTGCCAACACAACTTCAACGCACTTTCACCGCATTGACAACATTACCGGCCATATTGATCGAACAACCAACCACATTCGCACCCGCATCAACGATGAAATTACAGACGAAGTCGGCTTCCATGTGGAAGAATCGAGTGTGCGAACCGGGGAAAATCTCTACCGCAGCTCCATCGTGCAACGTGACTACAAGATGATCGCCACAAGCAACCACTTCGACCAGAAGCGCCGCCGACCTCCTACCGAACTCGGTTTGAATCTCATACGTGCCTTCGTATCTTTTCAAGATAAAGGGATCGACAGCCACGACATCCCGATCTATGAGTATTTCGTCCGCCTCACCGCCCGACAGCTTCTGCGTCGAGATGAGATACCCGTCATCAACAATCTCCAGGCCCGTGACCGATGAACCATTGACGCGCGAGAAGGTTATTGTTTTGGTGTTATCCGACGCGAAAAAGAATGTGTCCACACCCTGGGCAAGCAAAGTACGTCTGGGTTCGCCCTGCATGTGGGTGTACAGGGTGTCTCCCTCACGCGTGACAAACCGGTATGTCCCGTTGATCATTTCATAAACTCCCTCGTACTGCACAAGAAGGTCGGGGTCAACGCTCGACGGCTTTTTGGATACGGGCCGAACATATTCCCGGCCAAAGATGATAGCCGCCACACCCCGCGCCATTTTCTTCACCGGAGCTTCGTCTTCATTACTGAACACTATTACGCACAGCCGGTCATCGGGCCAGCGCTCAAACGTCGCGTTAAAACCATCCATGAATCCGCCGTGAAAAACATGCCGTCGACCGAATCTTTCTTCCACAAACCATCCAAATCCATACCCCCCGCAGCCAGGTCTGGTCATTTCATCGATGGATTCCTGGGTCAGGATTGAACCGGCATACAAAATGCTGTCCCATTTCGCCATATCGCCGACAGTAGAGTACAGAGCGCCTGATGAATACAACATCGAGTATTCAACCCGCAACGCTTCCACGATTACTTCCTTGTCTCCAACGGTATATCCATCGGCTCGGTTCGGCACGGCCGCCTCCCGTCTGCCATATCCCGTATTGAGCATCCCCGCCGGCTTGAAAATTTTCTTGTGGAGAAACGCCTCGTATGACTGTCCCGACACAGCTTCAATGATCCTTCCGAGCAAAACATATCCTGAATTGCTGTACTTGAATCTCGTGCCCGGCTCAAACTCCAGCGCTCGCGATGAAAAGCGCGCGATTAACTCGTCCGGTGACACCGGCTCTGTGCGCTGAAGCAGTATCTCGATATCGTCCGTAAAATTCGGTATCCCCGAGGTATGGCTAAGAAGATGACGTACTGTTATTTTCTTTCCTGACTCGGAGGGATACGACGGCAAATATGCTGAAATAGGCTGGTCAATATCCAAAAGACCATCCTGGTGAAGTATCATAATGGCGGCAGCTGTGAATTGCTTGCTTATGGAGCCTATGAAGAACTTCGTTTCAGGCGTATTCGCTTCATTCATGGCCTGATTCGCCAAACCAAAAGCTCGGCTGTAAAGAATGCGACCATCCCTGCTAACCGATACAGCCCCGTCAAAATTCCACAAATCATGAGCCCCGGCCAGATACCGGTCAAGCTCCTGTCCAATATCCCTGCAACCGGCGATGAAATGAAAATAAAGAAAGACGATCAGGCACCAACCTGATAGTCTTTTCAGAAGCGATCGCGATATCACCGTCATCCCAATCTATATGTAACGGGGTGCCCAAAGCATGTAATCACCCCACTATGGCTCTATCCATCCCCTCCAATGATAAAGCGAGGCCGACAAAGAATCAAGGGACCAATATCACGTCGTATATCTTGTGATAAGATTTCACCCGAATTGCGCTCTCGGAAGCGCAAATGTGATTTACGATACCAGCCTCCCGCTCGGAAACGAGCAGTACAATATAGGCCCCTGTTCCGGTCCCGATTGGCGCGAAATCATCGGCCGTAAGCAAATAGCTGCCATCATTGTCGGTCTGAATATAGACACCGGTCGTGTCCTCATCTTTCATTACGATCAAATTCACACTGCCATCGCAGGTATTGGTCCACTCGAGCTCATAACCGGCGCTTTTCGACATGAAACTATATGGGGGCAGATTGGTTATCCTCGGACCACAACTGAGAAAAGTCTCGGAAACACTGAATTCACCAAGTGCGCCGCCCTCGGCTATATTAAAAGTATACTGCGCGTCATTGGTGATGAACGGAGTAACCGATTCGGTAAACGAATAAACTTTCTTGTCTGTTTTCCAGGTTAGCGTATAAGTGGTGTCTCCAGCGACGTCATAGACTGTCACCCCCCCGGCCTGTAGCGGGTTGAGCATCTCAGTCGTCAAATAAAAGCCCGCTTCAAGATAATTTCTTATCTGACTATAACCGGGGTACGGATCCAATATTTGGTTCTCAATTTCCAATATCGTGTATATCGGCGGCGGCGGCTCGACCGTAAATTCCCAGAACGGACCATCGACCGTGTCAGCGTCCTCGCTTATGGCCCTCACTCGCCACAGGTATCGACGATTCGGATCGAGAATATCCGGCTCGAATGTCGTGTCAGTCAAACCGGTCACCACCGGCGTCTTCATATTGTCGTAGTCAAACCAGAGGTCATAGGTAAAAGCCTTTCCGCCGGCATCATATATACTCCAGGACAAATCGGCATTCATATCCACATCCACCGCCAGGTCCGAAGGCGACGGGAGATACGCCATCCCGGGAAATTGAGTCTCAGTGTAAAGCCGTCTAATTGCACTTACCGAGGTGTCGGCGTGTTCTCCATACCCAACTATCCGCCAATAATATAATGTATCCATCAACAAACCAGTCGCAGTAATGGTGTCTTTCGTTGTGTTCAGTGTAACAGGATTCGAGCCGTCCGGCAGCAAACTCAACAAAACCGTATACTGCTCAGGATCAACGCACGAACCCGAATTGAAATTCCAGCTCAAGCTCGCCATATTGTCGTAGACAGTATCGTTATCTGATGGAGACAACAGCAGCGGCTGGCATGCCGTTGCCGCGGGCATTGTCCCGAGAGGCAGAGATTCCTCTTCATCGCATCCTGCCGCGGCCAGTAAAGCCAACACGAAAACCAAGAACATCATCGCTTTTAACTTAGACAACATCATAACATCTCCACCAGATTAAGCTTGAGTTACAAATTGGTTAGGATAAACTTGCTCCCTTTCTCATCCTCAGGAGCCGCAACTTATCAACATATTCTTACGGTTATGTTATACGTGTATTAAAATTTCGTAAAGATTGCAGCGTCACTATGAGCAACATCTGCCAACCTCCCCTACCAATCAAAACCGGACTATTCAGACCGCTTTAACGATGCATAGCTGACGCGGAATCTTGTCGCCTTACCAAACCTGAAACGTTCTTTTTCTCTTCACACTACACTAACGCGTTTTTAAAGAATCACCAATAATCGCTTAACACTCCGGGCGCATTTATGCCTTGGCTCAAGGGATTCTAAGACGAGCCAGAACTTAAACTCGAGTTCTGTGTGATGGCTTGCTGTCACACTGACCCGCGTTTTTGGTGGAAGAACAGCAATTATACAGGGATGATTTACGAGGAGGTGCTGAATTGAGATTCAGTGATCAAGAGATGAAAAGGAGTTGCTTTTTGAGCGACACGAACCGTTTCCGTCAAACACTAAACGTCTTAACCATCGCACTGCTTGTCCTGTGCGGAACTGTTTCGGCTCTTGCCTCTGTGGGCAAGACCTCGACGATTACCGGTAGGATTGTCGAAGAACAAACCGGCGAAGGTTTGATAGGCGTTACTGTCATGATTGAGGGCACCAGCCAGGGAGCCATTACCGACATGGACGGTAATTTCAGAATCAAGAATGTAGCCACCGGTACATATACATTAGTGATCTCCAGTGTCACTCACCAGGGGGTAACAATCAGCGGCGTAGAGGTGACCGAGTCCGAACCGGTGAGCTTAAACCTGACCCTCAGTCCGGCCATCACGGAAGTCGAAGGCATTACTGTCAAAGCCACGCAATTGAAGAACACGCACGCCGCCATGCTGTCCGTCAGGCAAAAGTCTGCGGCTATCAGTGACGCCATTAGCGCCGACGAAATCCAGCGCTCAGGAAGCGGTGACGCTGCCGAGGCCATGACAAAAGTGGTCGGAGCCTCGGTTGTTGGCGGAAAATACGTCTACGTTCGAGGCCTTGGCGACCGTTACGCCAACACCCTGCTCAACAGCAGCCCCATCCCCAGTCCCGACCCCGATAAACAGGCTGCCCCCATGGATCTGATCCCGTCCGGCCTGCTCGACAATATAGTAGTGGAAAAGACGTTCACTCCCGACAAGCCCGGAAACTTTGCCGGCGGAAGCGTCAATCTAAAAACGAGGGATTATCCGGAGAGACGTATGCTGGTCTTCTCAACCTCCTCCGGTTACAATTCGGTTACCACCGATAAGGAAATCTTGACGTACGATGGCAGCTCGAGTGATTGGCTCGGCTACGACGGTGGAAAGCGCGATATTCCTTCGTACATCATTGAAAATGAAGACCTGCAGGACCAAGCTCCACAAAGCGGCGCCTACCTGCTGGGAGGTATCCACGATGACTCGGTGGCCACGCTGGCGGCCTACATGGATACCGCTGCTAAGTCCTTTGACCCGGTGATGACGCCGAAAGTCCGTAAACATGCGCCTGTCAACCAGAGTCACTCGGTCAGCTACGCTGACCTGTTTAATCCCTTTGGCAGACCGCTCGGCATTTTAGCGAGCTTTTCTTACAGCAAAAAATACTCCGCCTACAACGATGGCTTCTCCGGTAAATACCGCTTGACCGGTTCCGGCAGCACCGCCCTGACAGTCGACCATGAATTGGAGGACATCAAGGGCACCGAAGAAGTACTCTGGGGCGGACTTTTCACAATAAAGTACGGTATCACCGACAACGACAAGATCGGTCTGACTTTCATGAGGGATCAACACGGCGAGTCGGTCGGCAGATATCTTACCGGTACGGCGCCGGAGCACCTCGACCCCGACCAGTCACTGCGATCGTATGTACTGTCCTACGTTGAGAGAAATCTCACCTCGATCCAACTTAACGGCGAACATCTGAGTCCCTTCGGTCTCGGCAGCCTCCGAGCTGACTGGCAGCTTTCCCATGCCGAAACGACACAGCAGGAACCCGACATTCGCTTCTTTACCGACTACTACTATGAATATGAGGACCAGGAATTTGCTGACATAGATACCGCCTACCGCATCGACCCGAGCCGCTTCCCGGTGCCCTCTCGCGGATGGCGCAAGCTGGAGGAGTCGAACAACACGATCACCTTCAACCTGTCCATCCCTGTTTCCCACACCGGAAAAATCAAAACCGGATTCAATTGGCTGAGTTCAGACAGAACCCATCAGGAGAGAAATTTTGACTACCAATACTATGGCGAGTACCGCGGCGACCCGAATGAGTATGCCACTTATGTCGGACTGACCGACATTGACACTCTTCCGCCCTTCAACGGCGACACACTCGTTTCTTACCAGTTCGATAATGTTCTGCTGGAAAACGTTGAGCTCCGGAACCAGTATGAAGGGTCGAGTGATGTTAAAGCCACGTACGCTATGCTTCAAACACCGCTTCTGGGGAATATCAGCTTTGTGGGCGGCGCTCGCTACGAAAAAACCAATCTGTACTGTGTGACCCAGGATTCCAAGTATGAACCGGGTGAGATAGACGCCGAAGATATTCTGCCCTCAGTCGGTTTTATTTACCACGCTACCGACAACACCAACTTCCGTCTGTCCTATGGGCGCACAATCGCTTTACCCACGATACGAGAAATGTCCCCCTTCGCATCCGAAGATTTCGGTGTGGCCCGTGTGTTTGTCGGCAACCCGAATCTCAAGCGTACCCTTATCGACAACTACGACCTGCGGTGGGAATGGTTCACCCGGCCCGGCGAAGTAATCGCGATGAGCGGCTTCTATAAACTTCTGCGCGACCCTATCGAGCTTACTTTTGTAGCCAATAACGATAACCTACAGCCGGAGAACTCCTATCGCGCCACAGTCTATGGGCTTGAGTTCGAAATCAAGACACGCCTTGATCACATTAATCGTGCGTTGTCAAATTTCAGCTTCGGCGGCAACCTGACTCTTGCTCATTCCGAAGTGGATATTCTTGAGTCCGATATGGAAAAAATCCGCGCAATAAACCCCGATGCCGAGAGCACACGGCCCATGGCGGGACAATCTCCGCTTCTGGCCAATATTGACCTCTCTTACGACAACGCGAATACCGGAACCTCTATTGGCATACTCTATAACGTATTCGGCGACCGTCTGGCAATCGTAGCCCGCGGCGCAACACCGGACATATACGAACAATCGCGTCACCAGCTCGATCTGGTGGCCTCCCAGAGAATGTTCGGACTTGCCAGCGTGAAATTCAGCGTAAAAAACATTCTTGACGAGGACGTTCTGTTCCTCCACCAGGAATATGAAGGCCTCGAGAATCTCAAGAGCGTATATAGCTCACACTCTCGAGGCATCACTTACAGTGTCGGAGTTTCTTATAACATATGGTAAACCAAAAACCGCTGCCGCCATTAACAGGAGAAAGGTGTGGACCAACTGGCCGAATAATCGTTGCGAAAAGTGAACGTGCCTGAGCAAATAGAAATAAACGATGTGTAATACGACTCAGGCCCGCAACCTTCAGCTGCGAATATTTTGCCGGATACAACTCACCCGATGCTTGAACGCGGTCAGCCACTTACCCAGAACAGGAGGTAAATAGTAACGGGACAAACAAAGCTTTTTTTCAAAGACAATAAACCAGTATAGTCTTGTTCTTTTCAACTCAGTACTAACCAACAATACCGACGCAACTTTTAGGAGGAAAACTGTGATACGCGTTATACTCACATCTCTTTTTGTCCTGATGGTGCCGGCCCTGGCCTTCGGCCAGATATCCGACGACGGCAAACCGGTGGTTATCATCACCGACGCCGATATCGCCGGCAGCACCACCTGGACATCAGGTAACGTCTATCAGCTGTCGGGATTCTGCTTCGTCGAAGACGGCGAAGTCCTCACCATAGAACCCGGTACTATCATTAAGGCTGAAGATGGGCTCGGTTCCGATGCCACGGCTCTGATCGTCGCCCGCGGCGGCCAGATTTTTGCCGAAGGCACGGCGGAACTGCCGATCATCTTCACTTCCATTCACGATGATCTCGATAACCCCTACGATATTCCGTTTGATCCGGTTAGCGGTCGCGGTCGCTGGGGTGGCGTTATCCTGCTGGGTAATGCTGTTGTCGGCGATTATGAAGTTACCAACGAAATCGAAGGTCTGCCGGCCGGCGATCCTCGGGCCCAGTATGGCGGCACCGATGATAACGACAATTCCGGTATCCTTCGCTACGTTTCGATCCGCCACGGCGGGACGGAACTCGAAGCTGCCAACGAGATCAACGGTCTGACCATGGGCGCGATCGGCCGCGGCACCACTATAAGCCACGTCGAAGTGTTCTTCAACCTCGACGATGGTTTCGAATGGTTCGGCGGCTGCCCGAACACCGACCACCTCATCGCTGCCTTCTGCGGCGATGACTGCTTCGACTATGACCAGGGCTTCCGTGGCACCGGTCAGTTCTGGTTTGCCATTGAAACCACTGTCGATGGCGACTGCGGTGGCGAACACGACGGTGGCACCGAAAATAACGTTGCCGCTCAGCCCTTTGCCACTCCGCTGGTATCCAACGTCACTTATTTTGGACGCGGCGCCGAAAACGGCGGACAGCGCACTTTCACCATCCGTGACAACGCCGGCTGTGGTTATTTCAACAGCATTTTCGCCGACCACGGCACCTACGGTCTCAACATTGAGGTTTCCGATGGCGAACCGACCGACAGTTGGGATCGCTTCCTGCAGGGACAGCTCGTTTTCAGAAACAACGTATGGTGGGAATTCGGCTACGGTAATACCCCTCTGGCAATCTGCAACAACAACGTCACAGTAGTTGATGCCTTCTTCACCAGCGGATGGAACTACGCCGCCAATCCGAACATCGTCAGCATCGACCGCGGCACCAACGGTCTGTTGGATCCCCGCCCGCTCGATCTCGCGGGCGCCGCTTGGACCGGTTGGATTAACCCCACCGACCCGGCTTACGGATTCAACCCCCCTCCGGACGCCGATGGCTACCCGGATGCTATTGATATTTCCTGGCCGACTTTCCAGGCCGTTGACTACGCCGGCGCTTTCGATCCCGATGTGCCGATGCCGTCAGCCTGGACCGCTGGCTGGTCAGCGCTCGACTTCTATGGCGTACTCAGCCAGGAGGCCAGTTGCTGCCGTTTGAGCGGCGACATTAACCACGATGGTTTCGTTGACCCGCTCGATGTTACCTACTTCGTCAACTTCCTGTGGAAGGCCGGCCCCGAAATGCCGTGTATCGATGAAGGCGACGTTGACGGTAGCGATTTTACCGACCCGCTTGACCTTACCTACCTGGTGAACTACATCTGGAAGGCTGGTTCTGCTCCGGTCACCTGTAACTGAAGTACTTTTCTTAGGCGATAGTTATTTTGTAGAACAATTCTTTCTTACTGATCTGCATTGACTTTCAGGGAGGCAGCATGGCGAGCTGCCTCCCTCTTTCATTTGCAGATAACCCGGTATCTGACTCATGTTTTAAAGATAATTGACTTACGCGAAACCAAAAGGTGCAATAAAAACACGGTAGGACCCCGGGATGGATCCTACCGTTGGGATGATACGGTGGAAGGTAAATTAGGAGCGACTCACTCTATTTGAAGGCGAATTGTTTTCCAATTAATCCAATTAAGCTTTGACCGTGGTTACCCTTTCCTGGGTCCGCGGAGTAATCAAATTGTAGCGCCCGCTCAAAATGCGGTTGGCTATTTTGGCAAATTGATTGGGAACCAAAAGCTGTAAACTGTAGGAGTGCCATAGTGTTTTCTCCTGCGGCACGAACGATCCGGGTATTTCTCTCGGGAAGGCCATAGATACTCCTTACACTGAATGGGCCTGTTATCGTCGTTTATTCGAAAGCAAGCTATCTTCGGCGGGTTACGTAATCATGACAGTAAAATTAAAAATTCGTAAGAAAGGCGGTCCCAGGAGCCCGGTGAAAGGTTATTTCATAAAGTAAATTCCCACTTCAGTTGTTATTGCGTTCTTTTGTCCGCTATACTATATTTCGTCTGCAACTTCTAAAGGAGCAGTTGTCGTGGGTCAGGATGTAACCAGCCTCGCCAACATCCTGGCAGTTCTGATCAGAGACACCTTTGATGGCTACTGCGACGAATTTCTCCGTATCACCTGCCGGGCTAGAGCACGCTTTGAACGTCGCGACTGGATCGGCGAACAGGGCCGTCATAAAGACGCCATACGCCGCCTCGAGCTATACGAAGCATACCTTCAGAAAGTCTCCCCCCGCATTCTAAAAATGCTCGGCGAACAATTGCACGATAAATCCGTCTGGAAAGCCGCCAAAAAGAAATACCTCTCACTCTTCCAGCGCCGCCACGACATAGAACTCGCCGAAACCTTCTTCAACTCCGTCACCAGAAAGGTGCTTCAAACAGTTGGCGTCGATCGCGAAATCGAGTTCTTTTATCTCGAGCCCATCAACCGGCCCATCAAATGCGCCGAACCTGTCTATATAACTTATCCGCGGGACACTGACACCCGCCAGATCATTCGCCAAATTCTCCTCGACCTCAAATTCAAACCCCCGTTCGAGGATCTGGAGCGAGATGTTCAGGCCGTCGCTGAGGAGGTCGACCTCTACCTCTGGCCGATAGCCGGTAACAATCGTCTGGATTCCATCGATGTCGTCAGGGCGCCGTTTTTCCGCAACAAAGTGGCCTATATCGTCGGACGGATAAATGTCTCCGATGCCGTCATACCTTTCGTGCTGCCGCTGTACAATGTCGAAACCGGCATATATGTCGATACCGTCTTGCTCAGCGTGCAGGATGTCAGCCGTGTTTTCGGCTTCGCCCATTCATACTTCCATGTCGAGGTCGCCCGCCACGACACCCTCATCGACTTCCTCAGATCGATCCTTCCGGAGAAACCGGTTGCGGAGCTCTACATATCGATCGGCTACAACAAACACGGTAAAACCGAGTTCTACCGCGATCTTCATCACTTCGTTCACGAATCAAGGGAACAATTCATCATCGCGCCCGGCAAAGAAGGTGCGGTGATGCTCGTGTTCACACTACCGGACTACAATTTTGTCTTCAAGGTAATCAAGGATCGTCCCTGTTTCCTGAGATCCGATGCCATCACCAACAAACAGAGCAGCCGCGAAGAAGTCATGTCCCGATACGAACTGGTCCGCGGCCGTGACAGAGTGGGTCGAATGGTCGACACGCAGGATTTCGAGAACCTTCGCTTCAGAACCAGGCGCTTTTCGCGCCAACTTCTGAACGAGTTCAACCAGGCCGCCAGGGAAACGGTCAGCATCGACGAGGAATTTGTCGTTATCAAACACCTCTACCTGCAGCGCAAAGTGATCCCCCTTCCGATGTATTTCGAGCAGGAAAAAGACCCCGAGGCTATCCGCCACATTCTCGTCGACTTCGGCTACTTCCTCAAGGACCTCACCGCCGCCGGAATTTTCCCCTGCGACTTGTTCAATATCTGGAATTACGGCGTCACCCGCCGTCGCCGGGTGGTATTGTTTGACTACGATGATGTCGAGCCGCTGGAGCAGGTGAATTTCTACGAAAAGCCCGAGCCACGCAACGATATCGAAATTCTCCAGCCCGAAGAAGACCGAATCACCGCCATGCCTGATGACTTCTTTGTCGATGAAATGGAACGTTATTCCGGCATTCCCCAGGCTCTTAAAGGAACCTTCAAACGAGTCCACGCCGACCTGTTTACGGTCGAGTACTGGCAGGACATGAAGGCGAGGATGCGACGGGGCGAAATAATCGATATTACCCCATACAATCTCAATCGTCGGTTCATCCGTAAAACCCAAGAGCTGAGCCCTAAGAAGTAGCTCCATCGGACGTTACTGGAGATTTGTCGCAACAGTAAAAGAAGACCGACGCAACAGCCAGATGCCTGCCGGCATGGTCTTAGAAAGTGGAATTGTCGTGGGAAACACTAAAAATGGTACTGGGGGGCGGGGTCGAACCGCCGACCTCCTGATCCACAGTCAGGCGCTCTGACCATCTGAGCTACCCCAGCACAAGTATGCCCAAATTATCGGATTTTCCGCCCAAGTCAACTACTTTCTAACAACTTAACCCTGGGCTACAAGCCTATGGTCAACTTCATGATAAGCTTCCACTCCTCAAGTCTAACCGGCTGTATCGAAAGCCTGCTCCCTTTCTGAGTAACCATCATATTCTCAAGCCCGGGGGTCTTCTTCAGAGTAGCGAGGGTAATTGTCCCCTTGAGCCTTCGGCAGAGTTTGACATCTACCATATACCACCTCGGATCCTCCCTCGACGCCTTCGGGTCAAAATACTCACTCTCGGGGTCCATAGCGGTCGGATCGGGATAACCGGCTCGCACCACCTCACAGACGCCTACGATACCGGTCGGTTTGGCGTTGCTGTGATAATAGAGCACAGCATCACCCACTTTGACTTCGTCGCGAAGGAAATTCCGTGCCTGATAATTGCGTACCCCCTCCCACTGCGTGGTCTGATCTGGCGCTTTCTCCAGATCATCGATCGAAAAACAGTCCGGCTCGTTCTTAAAAAGCCAGTATTTCCTGACCATATGGCTCGTCCTCCTGAAGATCACGAATTACCATTACTATCACATTAATAATCGATACAACCCATTTCAACCACATCAGTTCATATTTTGTTGAATTCGCCTTCTTCGCGCGTTATATTAGTGCAGGTGGCGCCCTATGATGTTATTCAAAAGTAAAGACACAGCCAATATTGACTTCGCCCGGCTTCGCGAAGAAATGGTCGAACGTCAGATTGCCCGACGCGATGTTCGCGATAAAGCCGTGCTCGATGCCATGCGTACCGTCCCACGCCACCTTTTTGTACCACCCGAATTGCGGCACGAAGCCTATGATGACGGCCCGCTACCGATCGGACACGGCCAGACGATCTCACAACCATATATTGTGGCTTCCATGACTGAACATATGGAACTAACGCACAAGAGCAAAGTGCTCGAAATTGGTACCGGCAGCGGCTACCAGGCGGCGGTGCTTGCCGAAATTGCCCGCGAGGTGTATACCGTCGAAATCGTACCATCGCTGCTGAATCAGGCTCAGGAGCTGTTTAAGCAGCTCCATTATCGCAATATCCACGCCAAGGTCGCTGATGGCTCCCTTGGATGGCCGGAAAACGGGCCATACGATGCTATCATCCTCACCGCTGCCGCGCCGAGAATCCCCGAAGCCCTCATCGGCCAACTGGCTCCCGACGGAGTCATGGTCCTGCCGATCCGTGAAGAATACGATGATGCTCAGGATCTTATCAAGCTCCGTCGCACCCCGGAGGGTCTCAAGCGAGTCTCCCTCTATGCGGTTCGGTTTGTCCCCATGCGCGGCGATATCGAACGCCACGGCAACGCCTGAGCCCCCTCCTTCTTCCAACCCGCCAATTTCGCTTCATACCGACGGTAATTACCCCACCCCAACCACTGTATGAATAGACTTGTGGCCGTTTGATTTATCAAACGGGACAATGACTGGTAACAACAAGAGAAAACGAAACGAATCCGAATCCCTGTAAGCTTCAAACTATCATAAAAATACGACGGGTTTCCCTCTTCGTCCGTCTTTAATATTGACCGGCCGACAGTCGATCATTTATTCTAGGTTACAGGTGGGAGGTTCATGGCTTCCTCATTGTCAAACTGATGAACGAATCGCACAGCGCACGGCGCCACTATTAAAGCAGGAGGATCACTCGGATGTTTCGTGATCGCAAAGCACAACTGGGGGTCATTATATTTGTCGCAGTGGCCGTTATCATAGGCGTGCTCGCCAATCTGCGGACAGCGCCCCCGCGGTCTCGGATAATCTCGGGAACACTTGAATTCGTCACTCTCGATACGTTGTTCTATGGATACAACCTGTTCATCTTCCGCGATAAGATCGATAGCTCTTATCTTCTGGTCCTGTCCGAGAAGTTCTCCCCATCGGCTGACTCCGCCGCGTGCCGGGATGGCGAGATCCCCAGCCGCGGTAGCGATTACACTCTCACGATTGAGAGAGTCGACAATACCAGAGACCTTCTCCCACAGCAGTTCATTACGTTGAGTGGAGGTGCTCCCTTTCAATATCGCGTGGGGGATATCTTGATATGGAACGTTGACTCGCTGGCCCTTCCGGCCTACTTCTCCCCCAACGTCTGCAATAAATATATTATCACAAAAGAGGAAACACGGAATCTGGGGGGATAGCAAAAGTAAATCGAAACTTCCGTGCGTCGGATTCCCCATCTCACGGCGAAGTTCTGACAACCAAGGAGTTTCAGGGAAGATGTTTTGCGGGAGACTCAGTCCTCAAAGTGTGCTTGTATATAGATAAGGCGTCTGATTGCCCCTAAGGATTACAATCAGACTTTATTACGAAAAGAAACTGGAGGGACCTATGTTGAAAACGATCCTTATCCTCGTGTTCCTGAGCCTATTTTTGTCGGGTGCATTTGCCAGCGAAACAAAGTCTTTAAAACAGCCGGTGGAGAACTCTGCCGAAGTGACCGCGTTAATAGAAGAAGGTATTGCACTTCACAACGCCCGAAAGTACGATGAAGCTATCTCAAAATATTGCCAGGCCCTCGAGATGAATCCCCACAATCCTCTGGCTCTTTACGAAATATCATACACGTACTATTATCGCGAGAACTATGATTCAGCCCGCAGTTATATCGAGAGAGCATCAGAGTACAACGGCCCTCATCTATCGAACGCCTTAGTTCTGCTGGGAAACACCGCAAGCATTATGGGAGACTATAACGAAGCTATCGCTGCGTACGATCGCGGCTTGGACTTCCAGCCGGACTACTTCATGCTCAATTTTAACAAAGGCTTGGTTTACAGCAAGATGAGCGAATCGAAAAAGGCAGCTGAATGTTACAAGAAAGCCGTCATCTCCGAGCCGACCCATTCCTCCAGCCATCTGGCTCTCGCTCAGGAATACGAGAACCTTAACTGTCGAGTTCCTTGCATTCTCGCATTCTGCCGATTCCTCATTCTCGAACCGGGCACACGAAGAGCCGCTGAGGCACTATCCGAGCTGCAGAACCTTCTCATGGCGGGAGTGGAGAAAACGGCTGACAGCGTTATCAAGGTAAATGTGAACTATACGGAGGATAATCCTGAGGGCGACTTTACAGCCATCAATCTGATGATTGGCCTTTACGGAGCTTCACGGTTAAACGAAGAGAACAAAGACAAACACCCAATCGAACAAATCTACGACGCTCTCGACGGCATTTTCGGTATGATGAACAGTACCGCGTCTGGTGAGGAACGATCAGGTTTAGCTTGGAAGTACTACGCGCCTTATTTTAATGAAATGTACAACAGGGAACTGGTTCGCCCTTTCGTTTACTACATATTTCAACTTTCCGACGATCCGATCATTCAATCCTGGCTGACCGAAAATGAAGAGAAGGTAAATGAGTTTCTTGAGTGGTCCAATTCTTACCGATTCCCGATAGGAGCGTTACAGTAGATTCCGTTCACACCGGACCCACCGAGGGGGTCTACATCACCAGCCGGCACAACCACCCGGCAAAAATAGCAGCGGGAGTGCCAACAGCATAACCCAACAACGCCATCAGGATCGACACCGGAACCAGCGAAGGTTTGTGATAAGCGGCCACGATGGGCGCCGATGCCGCGCCGCCAATATTGGCGGCCGATGCTATCGCGGCGGTGTGAACATCAACCTTGAACAACCGCGCTGCCCCGACCAGGAAGAAACCGTGGATAAGAATCCAGATATAGCCGCCCAGCAGAAACCAGAAGACTGAGCTGCTCAGATTCGACAAATCCGCCGTGGCCCCCATCTGAGCCACGAATAGATAAACCAGCGCCATCGCCACCGCGTGCGAACCGGGAACGCGACTGGCGGGTGTGAACGAAAGACCGATGGCAAGCACTGTGACAATGAGTATCTTATATGTGCTGTACGAAAAGACCTGTGTTGTCGAAACAAAACCGGCCAGCCAGGCCGATAGAGCCGTCACCGCAAAACCGAAAAATACCAGATACAAAACGTGACGCATCTCCATCCGACCTTTATCAGTGGTGAGTTCTTCGGCGGCCTTCTCCATATTAGCCAGACGGTCAGAGGACATACCGGTGAATTTATTGAACTTCTTCGCGAAATTCTTCGATGCCAGCATAATCGGCAACCAGATCAAATAGACGGCGTTATCGGTTATGACAGCATAGCCGAAATCAAGCGAACTCGTGTCCAGATCGAATGCCACCGCCACTGCGGCCATGTTGCCCGTGCCGCCAATCCAGCTTCCAGCCAGCGCCGCGAACCCCTTCCACGCTTCCGGCCCAAGACCGCTCTTGACAAGAAACAGCGCGACCGGCGCGCCGACCACAACACCGAGCGTACCCAGAAGCATCACGAACACACCCTTGCCCATTACCTTTACCGTTGCGAAAATATCAACCTCGAGCAGCATAATCACCAGAAACATGGGCAGCAGGTTGTCTTTCATGAAGTCGTACACGGGCGATGCCGATGGTATCACGCCGGCGTTGGAGAAAAACACCGGCAGAACATAAATGAATATTAACGGTGGAAAGTAGTTGAAGAAATTCCATTTGGTTTTGTTTTCGAGGTAGAAAAAAAACGATGTTATCGCAGCGAGGATAGCAAGAACACCGGCCGGACTTGAGATTATCGCGTCACTCATGGATAATTGTCTTTTCTTTTACGGGGTTTTTAACGAATTTAGGCAGATACGAATCGAATTTCAACCTAAATCTGACTGTAACTTGAGCGAGTTGAAACTAAAGAAAGACTACCGGGTGGCATCCTGCTGCGCGCCATCTCCCCCCGACGATATCATCGGCTACTACAGCCACGGCAACGTGATAAAAATCCATCGGCGCGACTGCGGCCACGTCAAGGAACTTGACCCCGAGAGATTGATTTCGGTGAGATGGGATGATGCGATTGATGACAAAAGCGAATTTAGGCCCGAATCGGATTATGGCGAGTTGCAGGACACAGATTTTGAAGTGCTGAGACATCACGAGAGGTACGGAATCGATTATTCGCTGGTGGTAGCCAGAAAGCTGAACATAAGCAAGCAGGAGGCATTCGACCGCCACCGGAAATTAACGGACATGAGACTGATCGAACGGGTCGATGCCACCATGGTGCAATACCGCAAAGGGATCGTCGATAACAAGTGGATCAAACATCGCAATCACACGTATTACCGGTTGACGGATAAAGGGCGAAAGTATCTGGCGCACTTTTTGAAGAACAGTTGACAAAGCACGCCTGTTTCATGTCATAAGGATAAAAATGAATACGACAATCAGCCTCGGAGCCGCAACCGCAATTCCGTATTGACGTAGATTATTAGTATTTGAAATATATTTTCAACACTCAGGAGTAAAAATGCGCCCACGACAAATCCCAATCATCCTTGTCCTCACGCTGGCCATGCTGGCTATTCTGGCTGTCGATGCTTTTGCCGGAAGACGCGTTCGCGTTTTCGGACAGGAGCAGTCGGAACAGAAAGCCGAAGTCATCATGCCGAACAAGGACACCAAACTGAAGTCTTTTAATGAACTGACAATCGATCGCGTCGCTATCGAAGGCCTGTTCACGTTCTATCTCGATACGGTTGATAACACCGTACTCATGGCGATCAAGCCCGAGCAAATGGGACCAATTTACCTGTGTGGTATGGCCCGCGCGACAGGCGACGGCACCTACTATGATACCGGCCCTCCCGGACGATCATTCCCCTTTTATTTCAAGCGGGTCGGCAAAAACATTCTCTTGCTCGAGAAGAATCTCCGGCTAAGGGCCGACAGCGCCACCACCATGTACAACGCGGTAGCCTCGGGCATATCCGACCACCTGTTTGCCACAAGTGAAGTAAAGTCCAAACCCGACTCAAAAACCGGCGCCGTGCTTATTGAGGCCGAACCGCTGTTCATTCAGGACGCCGAAAACACCAGTTATCGCCTGGGAACTCAGGCCAAAAAGGGTTATTCCTTCGACTCCAAAAACAGCTTCTTCGACCGGATCAAATCCTTCCCGCACAACAGCGAAATCGATATAAAGCTACACTTTAAATCATCTATCCCAAATGACGGCCCAACATTACAAAGCGGCGAAAGTTTTTTCCATACCTATCACTTTTCACTCTCGACTCTGCCGGAGACTGACTATGTGCCTCGCCTCGATGATGACCGGGTGGGATACTTCACCACCTTCTACCAGGACTATTCGGAGCTCGACCGGGAATCCTCTTACGTGAGGTATATCAATCGGTGGCATTTGAAAAAGAAAAACCCCGAGGCCCGGGTTTCCGAACCGGAGCAGCCAATCGTGTTCTGGATTGAAAATACCGTACCCCACGAGTATCGCGATGCGATAGCTGAAGGAATCGAGTTCTGGAATCAGTCTTTTGAAAAAGTCGGCTTCAGAAACGCCATTGTAGCCAAACAAATGCCCGACACCGCGGATTGGGACCCGCTCGATGTCCGCTACAGCACGATTCGCTGGATGGTCTCGCCCGGCGTTTATGCGATTGGTCCAAGCCGGGCCAACCCCTTCACGGGCCAAATATACGACGCTGACATCAGCATCTCAGCCGATTTCGTAAGGTACATGTACACCAATATGGAGAATTTCATAAAGCCGGTATCTTACGATGGCCGCATACTGGACGCCCCCGATACATTTGAGGAACACCGCAACGGCCTCGAACTTCACTGTAATTACGCCCAGGAGCTTGCCCAGGAAGCCGCCTTCGGTATGGCATACCTGATGAGCACGGCTGGCGACCTGGCCGACAAAGATTCCCTTACCAGGGAATATGTCCATTCATATCTGGTAGAACTGGTGGCGCACGAAGTCGGCCACACCCTGGGCTTCAGACACAATTTCAAGGCCTCTACCATCTACACCCTCGAGCAGATCCAGAACCGGGAATTCACCAAGAAAAACAGCACTACCGGGACTATTATGGAGTATGCCCCGCCGAATATCGCCGCTAAAGGTCAGCCGCAAGGAGAGTTCTTCGCCTCGGTGCCGGGACCATTTGATGACTGGCGCGTTGAGTACGGCTACTCCGAATTCGGCGCCCAATCACCTTCTGAGGAACTCGAGCAACTCAAGGCCATTGCCACACGGGCAGGTGATGATCTTCTGGCCTATGCTACGGATTTCGATGTAACCGCGTTCAGTGTCGATCCCCTCACGAATATGTTCGATCTTGGCGATGACCCGCTGGCCTACAGCAAACACAAAATCGAGCTTACCCGCGAGCTATGGGGCAACGCCATCAAAGACTTCGAAAAGCCTGGTGAGAGCTATGAAAAGATCCGCCGGGTGTTCGACACCGGCTGGCGCTCCTACCGCGAAGCGGCCCAGTACGCCGCACGATACGTTGGCGGGCTGTACCACGGCACGACACACATCGGGGACACCGACGGTGACATTCCGTTCACACCGGTGCCGGCCAGCGAACAGCGCCGCGCTATCGAGTTTTTGCGCGATTACATTTTCGCCGCGGATGCCTTCGATGTCCCGGCGGAGCTGTTGAACAGGCTGCAATCCCCCAGAAGCGGCGACTTTATCGGTACAATCTACCGCTCGCCCATGGCCTACCCCTGGCATCAGAATATCCTCAATATTCAGCAGACGGCGCTCGGCAAACTCTACAGCGCCATGACTGTCGGACAACTGCTGAATAATATCGACCGGTACGGGATCGGTGACGAAGCATACACAATGCAGGACATGTTCACGGATGTTCGTCGATCGATCTGGGGCGAGATTGTCGCGCCGGACAATGTCAACAGTCAGCGCCGGCAGCTCCAACTGGCTCATCTAAACTGGATCGCGGCCATTTACCTCACCAGCCCGGCCGTCTATCCGACCGACGCCATCACGCTCGCGGCAACTGATCTCGATATCCTCGAACAAGCCGCGAAGAAGGCCGCTGCATCGCAACGTATTGATGAGATTACCCGGGCACATTTCAAAGAGGTGATTCGTCAGGTCGAAGCTGCCAAGGGCGCCAAACGCAACTTTGCGGGCGTACCGCAGCAAACACAATAGGCAGGCGAACCACTTGTGTAATCCCATAAATGAAAAGGCGGGGACGTGTGTTCCCGCCTTGACTTATAAACTATCTCCCAACTTCAGATATTCTGACGCCTATTATTGTTCAGCTCGCTCTGGTAAAAATACCTGATATACTCCCAGGCGTCTTTAGCCGTATCGGCATAGACGAATAATTCGAGGTCCTTCTCCCCAATAGTGCCCTCTTCAACGAGATAATCGAAATCGATAAGCTTTTTCCAGTATTTCTCGCCGAACAGGACAATGGGCAACGGCTTGACTTTATGGGTCTGAACCAGCGTCAGCGCCTCAAAGACTTCGTCCATAGTCCCGTAGCCTCCGGGAAACGCCACAAGCGCTTTGGCCCGAAGCATAAAATGCATCTTGCGGATGGCAAAATAGTGAAATTGGAGACACAGCTCCGGTGAGATGTATGGATTCGGCCTCTGTTCCATCGGCAAGGTGATATTCAGCCCGATGGACTTGGCCCCGACATCATAGGCGCCGCGATTGGCAGCCTCCATGATACCCGGCCCGCCTCCGGTTACAACCACGAAATTGTGGTTGCCGGACATCTGACCCTCCACCGAAACCAGTCGCCCGAATTCGCGGGCTTCGTCATAGTACCACGACTTGGCCAGAACCGCCTTGGCCCTGCGAAGATCTGTTTTTATCTGGGCGTCATCGGGTTTGGCCGCCAGACGCTTCTCCAGGCGTGCCACATTGGCCTTGGCGATTGAAGGCTCCACTATTCTCGTACCACCGAAAACCACGATGGTCGAAAGGATGCCAAGTTCGGCAAAAAGAAGTTCCGGTTTCAGTAACTCAAGCTGTAACCTGACAGGCCGGCAGGATTCGGCGTCCATAAAATCGTTGTCATAATACGCAATCCGGTAAGCGGGGGATCTTTTCAGTTTCTCGACCATTTTTTCGCGGTCATTCTTATTCGGCATACCAGCCTGATTCCTTTCTACAGTTCTACAGTCTCGTGCAGGGCGGGGACGTAAGTATCCCAGCCCTTGATTTCCCTGAATTGCCTGGCCATCGCCTCCGATCGCAGCGGCTCCCCGTGATTGATGAAAACCTTTTTGGGGTGATTCTTCCACGGCTCGAGCCAGTGAAGCAGTTCATACGAATCAGCATGTCCGGACAGCCCCATCATGGTCACCATCTTGGCCTTCACCTCCACCGGTATCTTATGAATATAAACCATCTTTTCGCCCTCAAGCAAGCGTCTTCCGAGCGTTCCCTCGGCCATGTAACCGACCAGCGCTACTGTAGTTTTCGGATCGGGAAGGCGATTTATTAAGTGGTGCAAAATGCGACCGGCGGTCATCATTCCGCTCGCTGAAAGTATGATCGCGGGGCCTTTTATACGATTGAGTTTCTTGGACGACTTTCTCTTACGGTGGAGTTTTACGTTTCGGCCATAAAAAACGTTCTTCACGCGCCTCAAAGCGTCTGAGTTGATCTCGTGATACGATGAAAAACGCCGGTAAACATCGGTGACCCTCACGGCCATCGGCGAATCAATGTGAATCGGAATACTGGGGATGCGTTTCTGATCGATGAGAACATCGATAATATATGTCACCTGCTGCGTCCTGCCGACCGCGAAGGCCGGTATTAACAGCACGCTCTTGCGCCTTATTACCTCATCAATCACTTTGGCCATCTCAAAGAAAATGTCCTGAGGCTCGTGAACCTCTCCCCCATAAGTCGATTCACACACCAGGTAATCTGTCTGCGGGGGCGTGACCGGATCAATTATAAGCGGCGTCGCGTACCGACCAACGTCACCGGAAAACAGTATGGATGTCTTCTTCACGCCATCATCAAGTCCGAGTTCGACGCTCGCCGCGCCCAGAATGTGACCAACCGCATGAAAGCGGAACCTGATTTCGTCCCCGAGTTTCTTCCACCGATGGAACGCAACCGGCACGAAAAGGTCGAAAGTCTTTCTCGCATCATCGGTAGTATATAACGGCAGCGCCTTTTCATGACTCGTGGCCCGGCGCTTGTTTCTGAACTCCGCGTCTTCTTCTTGAATGTGCGCGGCGTCGAGCAGAAGAATCCTGGCAAGCTCAACGGTGGGCGCGGTGGCGAATATTTTCCCGCTAAAGCCCTGCCTGACCAGACGGGGAAGGTATCCGATATGGTCGATGTGAGCGTGAGTGAGAATTATCGCTTCAATGGAGGCCGGCTCGAAAGGCGGTGCTGCCCAATTCTGCTGACGCAGTACTTTGGGCCCCTGAAAAACCCCACAGTCAACCAGGAACCTGCGAGCGTTAACGGTAATTAAGTTCTTTGATCCGGTGACGACTCCGGCCGCCCCGTGAAATGAAAGTGTTATCAAATTAGTCTATCCGAAAACTGGCCCGGTCGCCATCAGAACGGCCGGCCAAACTCATTTCCTAAGTATCTCAGAATAAAACTCCTTGAACGGAACATCCGAGGGACCGCCGAGACATAGACCGAGCGATAGTGCGGTCTTGACCATGGGGTCATCTACCGTCACCAGACGGAGTTTACCGGCAACATCTTCCAATGGCACACAGTTCATTTGACCGTTTTTCAGCACAACCAGTTTTCCAAACTCGCCTCTGTCGACCATTTTGACCGCCTCGATTCCAAAACGGGTGGCCAGGATGCGATCATAGGCACTGGGCGAACCGCCTCGCAAAAGATGTCCGAGAATTGTCACGCGGCATTCGATGTTGGTCAACCCCTCAATCTGGGAAGCTACCTGGTGAGAAATACCACCGAGGCGGATAGCGTCGGGGGAGGTTTTGATTGTCCGGCTGACGACCATCTCGCCACCGATAGGCTTGGCCCCCTCGCCTACCACAACTATTGAGAACGTCTTACCCTGGGCGTTGCGATTGCGTACGGCATCGCAGATACCCTCTATATCGTACGGGAATTCCGGCATAAGGATAATATCGCCGCCACCGGCTATCCCGGAATACAGGGCGAGCCATCCGGCGTATCGACCCATCACCTCGACAATCATCACCCGATGATGCGATTGGGCGGTGGTGTGTATCTTATCGATAGCCTCGGTCGCGGTCACCACGGCTGAGTCAAACCCAAAAGTAACGTCGGTCCCGGCCAAATCGTTATCGATCGTTTTGGGAACGCCCACAACCGGCAAGCCTTTTTTGGCCATGCCGGCCGATGCCGCCATAGTACCGTCGCCGCCGATGGCAATCAGCGCATCAAGACCCAGCGCCTCGTAGTTGCGAACGGCCTGGCTGGAACGATCCAAATACACGTAATCATCGCCCTGAAGCACCGGATATTTGAAGGGGTCAGCCCGGTTGGATGTACCAAGGATTGTACCGCCCCGGGCCAGAATGCCCGAGACATTCCTGGAGTCAATCTCCATGAAGCGGTTTTCAATTAGCCCTTCGTAACCGTCCTTAAACCCTATAACTTCAAGTCCAAGTTCATTATCTGCTGCCTTGACAATCGCTCGTATGACAGCGTTCAGCCCCGGGCAGTCTCCACCACCCGTAAGCACCCCGATTCTCTTTTTTGGCTTTTTCATGTGGGCCAATGTACCCAAATTCGATACTCAAAAAAAGCTAAAAATTGATGTCAGCCTTTGAATTTAAAGGCGGTTATCTCCCCGCCGGACAAAGGACCGGCAAACAAATTTCGTTGATTGCCTGTTATCAAATATGACAATCCCGGCGGTTAAAATAATTGTTGATTTAGGCGATAATTAGATATACCTGTTAGCATCAATGACGGACCAGACAGTAAAGGACTCAAATGCGCGTTAAACAGTTTCTCGTACTGCCAAAACTTCCCGAACGAATCGCCCCGTTACATGAAATGGCGCAAAACCTCTGGTATTCCTGGAACTGGGATATCGTCAAGCTGTTCATTCGTCTAAACCCGGAAATGTGGGAGGAATGCTCCCAGAATCCGGTCGAAATGCTCTCCCGGCTGCCCCAAAAAACTCTGGAAAAGGCTGCCACCGATGAAGGTTTCCTGGCAAGCATGGACAGAGTGTACACCAAATTCAAAGCATATCTGCAGTCCAAAAAGTGGTTTGACGAGCATTACGCTAATATAGACAAAACCGCGGTAGCTTATTTTTCACTGGAATACGGCCTGGATACAGGCCTGCCGGTTTACTCCGGTGGCCTCGGGGTGCTTTCGGGTGACACGCTCAAGTCAGCCTCGGACCTCGGACTGCCGGTGGTGGCGGTTGGGCTTCTTTACCGCTACGGCTATTTCAGACAGTTTTTGTCCAGTGACGGCTGGCAACAGGAAAGATATGAGGAAAACGACTGGTACCACATGCCGGTGGAACTGGTTAAAGACGAAAGCGGTGAACCGCTCAAGGTAACTGTCCAATATGATGGCACTCCCGTCCGCATTCAGATATGGAAAGTAAAAGTCGGTGTCACTCCGCTCTTTCTGCTTGATACAAACATACCCGAGAACTCGTCCAAGTGCCGCGAGGTAACATCGGTGCTATACGGCGGTGACAAAGACATGCGCATCCGTCAGGAAATCGTCCTCGGCATAGGCGGCGTCAAAGCCCTCAGAGCCCTCGGTATCGAACCTCTGATCTATCACATGAACGAAGGTCATTCGTGGTTTTTGACTCTTGAGCGCATCAGACACCTGATGCAAGATAAAAACCTCTCATTCGAAGAAGCGTCGCAATATATCTGGTCCACCACGATTTTCACCACTCACACCCCGGTACCCGCCGGTAATGAACGTTTCGATCCGGTTCTGATTCACCGGTATCTCGGCAAATTCGTGACAGATCTGGGTATCAGCTGGAAAGACTTCATTTCCATCGGCCGGGTCATCGCGGGAGACGAACAGGAACCATTCTGTATGACGGTGGCCGCCCTGCGGTATTCCGCTTTTGCCAACGGGGTTTCAAAACTCCATGGCCGGGTATCCAGAGAAATGTGGCACAATATCTGGCCGGAAGTACCACGGGAAGAAGTCCCGATCACGGCAATCACCAACGGGGTTCATTCGTTCTCTTGGATATCGCACGACATGAAAGAACTGTACGAGTCCTATTTCGGTCACCGTTATCAGGAAAAACCGGGCGAACTCGAGATATGGAAAGAAGCATATAAAATACCCGACGCTGAACTATGGCGAATCCACAACCGTCGTCGCGAGCGCCTGATATTCTTCGCGCGCAAGCAACTCAAACGGCAACTGGCCCGACGAGGATCATCGCAGTTCCAGGTTCAAAGGGCCGACCAGACTCTCGACCCTCAAATTTTGACGATTGGATTTGCCCGACGCTTTTCAACATACAAGCGCGGCAATCTTATATTCTCGGACCTCAATCGCCTCGAGAAGATAATCAACAACGAGAGATTCCCGGTGCAGATGATTATCGCCGGGAAGGCGCATCCGCTCGACAATCCGGGTAAGGAAATTATAAAACAACTGGTAACATATGCATCCGAGGAACGCTTCCGCAATCGCATCATCTTTCTTGAAGATTATGACATCAACGTCGCTCGTTATCTGGTCCAGGGAGCGGATGTCTGGCTGAATAACCCCCGTCGTCCTCAGGAGGCCTCGGGAACATCGGGTATGAAAGCCGCCATCAACGGTGTTCTGAATCTGTCTGTTCTGGATGGGTGGTGGGTCGAAGGCTACGATGATTCGAACGGCTTCAAGATCGGTAACGGCGAGGAATACGAGAACGTGGAGACTCAGGATAAACTGGAGGCCGAACTACTGTATTCCACACTCGAACGAGAGGTCGTTCCGCTTTTTTATGATCGCAACGAGATCGGTTTGCCGGCCGACTGGATCGCCAAAATGAAAGCGACCATCCACATGGCTGGAGAGAATTTCTCCACTCACCGGATGGCTATTGAATATGTTGAGAAGTTTTACGTCCCGGCTCTCGGTTTCGCCAAAAAGCTGCGTGACAATGACTACGCCTTAACCCGCGAGGTAACCGGGTGGATGGGCAGAATGAACTCCAGCTGGGACAAAATTACTATAAAGGACGTTGAGACGCCCGAGGTCGGTGGCACTCTCTTCGTCGGTCAGCGATTCCCGATCAAGATCGATGTCGTGCTGGGAGAGATCAGGCCAGAAGATGTCTCTGTCGAGGTGGTGGCCGGAAAACTCAATTCACAGGAACAAATTCTGGATTACCAACCGCAGCCGACCACTTTCAGCGGCGGTGAAAATGGAGTCTATTCGTTTACGGGCGAGGTCGTAGCTATGGAATCCGGACGATTCGGCATCACCGCCCGCATCATACCGAAAAACGACAATCTCCCCCACACTATCAAGCCCAAGATGATCAGCTGGTGGTAGACGCGCCTCTGTCGTCTGCTTCTGTCAAAACGCATCCAAAATGGTCCACTCATCCGCCTTGTTTTCTCGGCAAGGCAGAGTAATCTCTTGACACGACCGCTCCGCGCGATTTAATTCGTTGGTAAATTACCTGTAAATCGCTCGATGATATAGGAGGAATTGATGAGCAAAATCTCTTCAAGAGTCCTTGTCCTCACTTTGTGTGTTTTCCTGTTCTCAACTCCGCTTGCCGTCGGTTTCGACTTCTCCGAACTCGAAAATTCGGTAAGCGAATTTGAACTCGAAAACGGACTCAAGATTATTGTGATGGAGCGCCACGACGCCCCGGTGGCGTCGTTTGTCACCTTCGTCAACGTTGGTGGTGTCAATGATCCGAAAGAGTACACCGGAATGGCGCACATGTTCGAACACATGGCTTTCAAAGGCACCACCACACTGGGTACCAAAGACCTCAAGAAGGAACTCAAGGCCATGGCGGTTGAAGATTCCATTTGGTACGAACTGAGATCGGAACGCAAAAAGGGACGTTTTGCCGACTCAACGCGCCTGGCCCAACTGACCGAGGACTTCAATAAAGCCATTGAAGACGCCCGCCAATATGTTGAACCCAATAAGTTCGACCAGATCATGGAATCGCAGGGCGCGGTAGGTCTGAACGCCGGCACCGGCAAGGACCAGACCATTTATTTGATGAGCCTGCCCTCGAACAAGGTCGAGTTGTGGATGGCGATGGAATCGGAGCGTTTTCGCAATCCAGTGCTTCGCGAGATGTACCGCGAGCGCGACGTCATCGCCGAAGAACGCCGTCAAACTCTCGAAAACAATCCCATTATGAGAACACTCTGGGGCCTGATGGCAACCGCTTATCAGGCTCATCCCTACGGCATTACAATAGTCGGGCATATGTCAGACATTCAGAACTATACCCGCGACGCTGCTAAGGATTATTTCGACAAATATTATGTACCATCGAACATGATTGTATCGATAGTCGGCGATGTAGAGCCTGATAAAATATTTAAGCTGGCGCAGAAGTACTGGGGCAGCATCCCAGGCAAACCCAAACCTGAATCGCTGGCGACCGTTGAACCGGAGCAGAAAGGCGAACGTCGAATTGAGCTGGAAGATCCATCACAGCCTCTATTCGCGACCGGCTGGCACGTTCCGGAAGAGACGCATCCCGATTGGCCGGCCGTGTCGGCCCTTGCTGACTATTTCGGTCAGGGACGCACATCACTCCTTTACAAAAATCTTGTAAAAGAAAAAAAGATAGCCGCTCAGGCGGGCGTGATGCTTGGCTGGCCCGGAACAAAGTACCCATGCATGATGATCGCCTACGCCGTTCCATCACCCGAACACAACCCCGATGAGTGCGAAGAGCAGGTGTTTTTCGAAGCCGAACGGTTAAAAAATGAACCAATACCGGTCGAAGAGATTGAAAAGATCAAAGCCAGAGCAAAGGCCGAATTAATAAATGGCCTCGATAACAACATGGGCCTGGCCATCCGTCTGGCCGGATATCAAAACGACTATGGGGATTGGCGGGAACTCTTCAGACAGCTCGATAGAATCAACGCGGTCACGCCCGAAGACGTGCAGCGGGTGGCGCAAAAGTATCTCACCAAACAAAATCGGACCGTTGCCGTTTTGAGAACCCAGGGAAGTTAATCGGGAGTTGAAATCAAATGAAAACAATATACAGCACATTACTGGCGGTCGGTCTTCTGTCCCTTTTTGCCGGATGCCCGATTGGCGCCCAGAACGTGGAAGGTCTGAAATATCCACCCTTGAATCAGCTCACCGTGCCGGAAGTACAGAAAGTGACTTTGGACAATGGCATGCAGTTGTACCTGCTTCAAGACAAGTCTCTGCCGGTTTTCAATGTCAGTGCCCGCATCAACTGCGGAGAGTATCTTGAACCTGCTGACAAAGTGGGACTGGCCAATATTTGCGGCATGGTCATGCGAACCGGCGGCACAGCGAAGTGGACCGGTGATCAAATCGACGAAATGCTGGAAGGCATCGGCGGAAGAGTGGAAACCGGCATCGATGTCACCTCGGCTGGGGCATCGATAAATGTTCTCAGTGAATACACCGACCTCGCCCTCGAAGTCCTCGCTGAGATCTTGCGGCGACCGGTCTTTAACGAGGATAAGATCGATCTGGCCAAAATGCAGCATCGCACCGGGATCGCACGCCGCAACGACGAAATAAGCACGGTAGCCCGACGAGAATTCTTGAAACTCATTTACGGCGCCGATTCCCCTTACGCCAGACACACTGAATATGCCACTATCAACACCATCACGCGCGATGATCTCGTCGCCTTTCATGATCGCTATTTCAAACCGGAAAACGTTCAGCTCGCTGTCTGGGGCGACATAGACGCCGACACAATGATTGAGCAGATAAAAAAGTATTTTGGCGACTGGCAACGCGGCTCGGAGCCTGTTCCTCCCCCGCCCGCAGTGAACTATGAATATCGCAGTAAGGTCTTCTACGCGGAAAAGACGGATGTCGAGCAGGCATATATCAGAATCGGGCATATCGGCGGGCTGGCCACCGACCCCGACTACGCCGACCGGATCGTCATGAGCAGCATCCTGGGCGAAGGCTTCGGAAGCCGCCTGACCGATGCCGTACGCACAAAACTGGGGCTGGCCTATTCGACCGGCGGTCGCTACATATCGAACTTCGGCTATCCCGGATATTTCTTCGCGATGGCCGCCACCAAACCCCAGAGCGCCCTTCAGGCTACACGGGAAATGCTCACTCAGATCAAATCTATGTTAACGGATCCGCCGACCGAACCTGAAATGAAAAAAGGCAAAGACGGATATTTGAATTCGTTCGTTTTCAATTTCGACAGCCGTCGCGAGGTGCTCGACCGGATGATGACCTACGACTTCTACGGCCTGCCTGAAGATTTTCTCCAACAGGAAAAAATGAAAGTCGAAAGTGTTACACCCGAGGCCGTGCAAGCCGCCGCTAAAACCAATATCCGCCCCGATGAAATGATCGTCCTCGTTGTCGGCAACGCCGCCCAGTTCGATGAACCGCTGGAAAACCTCGGCCTTGGCCCGGTCGATACCATCGATATAACCATCCCATCCGGCGAGGTCAAAAAGGAAGTCCTAAAAAACGATGAAAATCTCGACAAGGGAACCGCTCTTCTCATGAAGGCAATTGAAACTGCCGGAGGTCTGGCGAACTTCAAGAAAGTCCAGTCAACCTCAATCAACGCCACCATTACCGTCAGTTCGCCGCAGGGTGAGATCGCCCTGCAATACGAAACCGCCAACGTCTATCCACAGCAGTCTCGGAGCGTCATATACATGATGGGACAGCCGTTCTACGACATACGCAACGGGACCGAGGGCTGGAAAACGGGCGAAACCGGTGAAGTCGTGCCTATGACCGAAGAGGATATTGCGGATAATCGCAAGGAACAAAAACGCGATTTCATCTATATCTTCAGCCAAGCCGACCATCCTTATTATGAGGCGGTTTACGACGGTCCCGACATTTCGATTGATGACGTGTATATCGAATATGTCGCCATCAGCGATGAAGACGGCGACCAGTTGTGTCGTCTGGGGATTGGCAAAGACGGCCAGTTGGTCTGCAAGGCATACTACGGCCCCACTCCCTTTGGACCGGGATTGGTGGAAGAAACATACTACGAGTGGACCGAAGTCGACGGTATAAAAGTTCCGATGAAACTGAAGCGCACGTTCAACGGACAGGATTTCGGCTCTACGGTTGTTTCGGAATTCCTGGTGAATCCTCAGTTGAACTCTGATTTGTTTGCCCGGCCCACACCATAGATTTGTTCTTCCAACAGATAAGAGCCGGCTCAACGAGCCGGCTCTTTTATTTAGAGAAACAATCTTTTCTATTCATCGCCTATTATGACCGATATTTGCCTGTTTCATCGAACCCTCTCCCTATCCCCCTAACTACATAACTGCTTATTTTGTCATAGCTTACAAGACACACCTGACGCCGCCGCAATTTATGGTTGCTAAAACGAAGTTTTATTTTATCTTGTTTGGGTACATCTGAATACGACGAACATAACTCTTCAATAAAAAGGTCTCGATATGAAGCCACAGCAATTTCACCGACTGAGTACCTCACTGTTATTGTTGTTTGCTCTATTTTTGACTGCCGCAAGCCTTCACGCAAAGGACAATTCGCTCAAAAGACGCGTTGTCGCTCTGCCGACGGATCAGTCCGATGTTTTCGACGCGGAAAGCGACAAAATCGTTTTCAAAATCCGAGAGGGACTTGGCCAGCCGGTCTTAAACCAAGGACGCTTCGACCGAACCGGCACGGCTTGGAACAGCTTGAACGCGTTACTGGCCTCATCCGACCGCGCTGCCGGCGTGTCGCCACGCTTCCAGATGGACAAGTCTGCTCTTGACAGGATGCGCCAAGAAGGTTCTCGCCGGGCCGGAATCAGCCTTCCTGACCTGACGCTGTATTATGAAATTGATATCCCGGCATCGGCATCGCCTCAGGAACGCCTGGCATTGCTTAAACAGATTCGCGGCTTGGACATTGTTGAAGTAGCCTATTTTGCACCCAGACCGGAGGTCGCCAGCATAGAGGTAACATCGTCTTTGACTCCGGCCTGGGAATCGGGACAGTATTATCTGCAGGCGGCTCCTACCGGTATCGATGCCTACTATGGGTGGGGACTTCCCGGCGGTCATGGCGAGAATGTCAAAGTCATCGACATCGAGGGAAACTGGATTCAGACGCATGAGGATTTGCACGGCGGAACGGATGACTTTCATATCGCGGGTGCCTTAATAGATGACCCAGGATGGTGGAACCACGGCACGGCCGTTCTGGGAGAAATCGCCTCCGACTCAAACGATTTTGGCATGACCGGCATAGCCTACAATGTTGACCTCGGCACTGTTTCCATTGGCTCAATGACCACAGCCAACGCGATAACCACAGCTACGGCCAATTGTGTGGAAGGCGACATTATTCTCATCGAGCTGCACGCCCCCGGGCCACACTATGATTTCCAGGTTCGTTCCGACCAGCGCGGGTATGTTGCAATGGAATACTGGCAGGAGAATTTCGACGCCATCCTGACCGCGTCCGCTCTCGGCCGGATAGTTGTCGAAGCCGGAGGAAACGGAGCGGAAAACTATGACGACACTTCAATCTACGACAGCCTTTTTTATCCCGACTATCGGTTTTCCGGCGCCATTATGGTAGCCGCCTCCGATGAAAACCACGTGCCGGCGTCTTTCACGAACTATGGAATACGTCTCGATGTACACGCGTTCGGAACCTGGAACGTATTCACCCTCGGCTACGGTGACCTGTACGGAACCACACCGGATGACTACTATACCGCCGAGTTCGCCGGCACCTCCAGCGCGTCGCCCATAATCGTGGGCGCATGCGCCGTGCTGCAGGGAATAAACAAGGCGGCTCACACAACGACTCTCGATCACAACGGAATGCGTGCCCTCCTGACATCGTACTCCACCCCGCAGGCTTTAAGTTCTAAAAACATCGGACCGCTTCCGGATCTAAGGGGATCAAGTGATGCGGTCTTCGGCGTGTCTTTTACCTCCAGCGTGACCAGCGGCTGGGCTCCCCTTGGTGTCGACTTTTTCGGCTCCTCGGGACTTGCGGTTGATAGTTGGTCATGGAACTTCGGCGATGGTGGCACCGCCGCAGTACAAAATCCAGCCCACACCTATAACACCGCTGGCATTTTTGATGTCACGCTCGAGGTCATGTCGGGCGGCGAGCCGCACACCATGACCAAGCTGGATTATATGATCGTCCTGGCCGACACCATGAAAGCAGGCACAGACGGCGCGGCGCCCGGTGAGCAGGTGGAGATCGTCATCACCGCCAACAACACCGTACCCGTTCATTACTTCAAGATTCCGGTGGAGTTCCCCGGAGATCTGGCCGTTACTTTCGACTCCTTCTCCACTGTCGGTTGTCGCACGGAATATTTTGAACAGCAGGATTATCTGCACTATGACGTATGGTTCGGCAAGCGTTTCACGCTCAGGCTCATTGCCTCCAACGTAGGGACATCCCCGGATCTGGCCCCGGGTACGGGAGACATCCTGAAATTGTACTGGACCATCCCCGCGGCCGCCGTGGAAGGCCAAACGGCCACAGTGCGACTCGGTGGCTATGAAGCCTATCTGCCGGAGTATCAGTCCGATATTCTGGACTATACGGTACCCACCGAAAGCGGCGAAATATCGGTCGTATTGACGTGCTGCCAGCTACGCGGCGACATCGACCACAACGGTGTTCTGGATCCGCTGGACGTGACGTATTTCGTAAACTGGATGTGGAAGGGCGGCCCGGACGTTCCGTGTCCCGAGGAATGTGATAACAACGGCGACGGGGAAATTGATCCGCTCGATCTTACATATCTGGTCAATTACATATGGAAGGCGGGACCGGCCCCGGAAGTCTGCCCTTAGGTGCCCGTTGAAACGCCTCTCCGCTGTCGTGTCAGGTCATAATTTCTGCTTGCAGAAATTATGACCTGACACCTTAGTCCAAGAGCTGCACAAGCGTCAGATCACATACATCTGCTAAGCGGATTTACAGGACCTGCCGCAACCAGGCACGAGGACTTTATCAGCACGCCCTCAGAGGCGGACCACCACAATGACAGAATTGACAATCATACGGCCGGCTTAACTTTCAACAATCCGCAAGGCAGCCCAAAGCAGAAAACCATTGCACCGGACTGCCCTGCCAGCTATATTTGACGTTTTCAAAAAATAGTAGGCGAAGAAACTATAAAACACCTGCACATCCATGAACGTCTCTTGGAAAAACAACTCGACTCGGGGGGATGAGCAATGACAGCCAGACGATCCTGCACGCTAGCCTTGACACTTCTGATATTCACCGGCTCGGTTTCGGGCAGGGCCTTGTACGACGAACACGCCAAGGCCAACGACCTCACCCTTTCGGCGTCCACTCCGGCCTACGGGGCCGTCGGGCACCACGTCGGACGAATGGTACTAGCCATCAACAACAACGGCACGTTTGGCACGGGCTTCTCGGTATCCTCGATCGACGTAATCACCGGCGAGCAGCTCCTGGACTGCGAATATCCCAAAGGCTCCAACACCAGATATCTGTATGCCGGATCCTTCTGGATCGGAGCTGTCGTCGGTCGTGACACCTTGGTCTCGACTGCTGCGACGGGATGGTCGTGGGTTCGCGAGTTCTCTCCCGACCCGTCGCCTTTCGGTGACATCATCAAGCGATCCATTAGCTCACTCGATGCCAGCCAGAGACAAGGCGCCGTGTCGGAGGAAGACTATATCATGATGTACACCGATACGGTCGTGGCCGGCACCGGTAACGATCTGGACGGTCGGACACACATCCCTTTGAACATAGAAGTCAGCCAGCGTTCTTATGCCTGGTCGTATTCGTACGCTGAGGATTTCGTTCTTTTCGACTATACGGTCCGCAACATTGGCGAGTCGCAACTCCGCAATGTCTATATGGGAATATATGTCGATGCCGATGTTTATTTCGGCCAGAGTTCTACGGGAGGGGGCTATGCGGACGATATCTGTGGCTTTATTGAAGCCTCACCGCGTTACTATGGTGGCTGCCTTTTCTGGGACACGGTAAACATAGCCTGGATAGCGGATAACGACGGCGACCCCGTCGGCGGTGTCTTCGGAGAAGAGTCCGTTCCCAATGTCACCGGAACGCGCATTATACGCACACCTGCCGACAGCCTCGATGTCTCGTTTAACTGGTGGGTAAGCAACACCTCCGCTCCGTTGGATTTCGGTCCGAGGGAGCGAAGCGAAGTCGGCCGCTGGCCGGAAGAATTTCGCGATTTTGGCACCGGGGGGTTGGGCACTCCCGAAGGTGATCGCAATAAATATTATATAATGCGCAACATGGAATTCGACTACGACCAGGTCCACACCGCCACTATCGGCGCTACGGACCCACTATGGCTCTATCCGGTTCAGTCACTGGCCTACAATGTCGCCGATGGTTTCGATACCAGGTACCTTCTATCCTTTGGGCCATTCGATATTGAGCCGGGCGAGCGCCTGCCGATCTCATTCGCCTATATTGCCGGAGAGAATTTCCACACCGACCCGGCAAACATCGACAACCTTCCTCTCAGCCCGGATCGGTATTACGACAACATCGGCTTTTCCGACCTCGGCCTTAACGCCGCCTGGGCCGGACGCATTTATGACAACCCTGGAATCGACACCGATGGCGATGGCTACGCCGGCAAAGTGCGCCTGTGCTGCTCCGATTCAGTGGCAATAAGTCTCGAAGACATACTGGATACACTCACCACGCAAGAATGGGACCCTAATGTATGCGAGATGATCTGGTATGAGGGCGACGGCGTACCTGACTTTCGCGGCGCCTCGCCCCCGCCGCCACCGCTCTTCTGGCTGGAACCTACCACCGGCGCCATACGCGTGCGAATAAACGGACAGCGCTCGGAAACATCCAAAGACGTCTTCTCGGGCGTCTGTGACTTCGAGGGATATCGCGTCTATATCTCCCGCGATGACAGGCAGACCAGTTACAGCCTGATCGGTTCCTATGATCGACAGGACTATAATAAACTGGTTTGGACCGGCGAAACTTATGAGTTGTTCGACATACCGTTCTCCTTGGATTCGCTGCGCTGCCTTTACGCTCTCTCCTGCGACGACAGTACCTTCGAGCCGACATCTTACACCCGTGTGAATCCGTACCGTCATCCGCTGTTTCCCGATTCATTGTTCATCTTTGAAGCTCAGGACTTCAATTGCGCGGTCTTCGGTGAATCATCACCGATTCGCAAGATTTACCCGGATCAGCCCTATCCCTCGAGCCTGAACCCCGACTCAGCTCGTGCGGATGAGGTAACCGCTGATGGCTACCTGAAATATTTCGAATACGAAGTATTCATTGAGAATCTCCTTCCAACCGTTCCGTACTATGTCAATGTCACCGCGTTCGACTTCGGTTCGCCGGAGGCCGAATTGGAATCGCTGGAAAGCTCCGTGACCATCGGCGCTCAGGTGGCTTATCCCGACGTCACAGCCTTGGAAGCCGAGCAAAAAAACCTGAAGGTATATGTATACCCCAATCCCTATCGCAGCGATGCGGACTACCGAGACCTCGGATTCGAAGGCCGCACGCAGACGGACCGGCCTGACGACCGGGTGCGAGCTATACACTTTGCGAACTTACCTGCAAGGTGCACGATAAAGATTTATTCCCTTGATGGCGACCTTGTCCGAGAGCTGGAGCATGATGTCAATCCTTACGACCCCACCGCATCTCATGAGACCTGGAACCTTATTACCCGCAACACGCAAATGGTCGCCTCGGGACTCTATTACTGGACAGTGGAGTCACCCGGCCGCGAGACTCAGGTCGGCAAGCTCGTAATCATAATGTAATCAACAGGATACAGCGGTCGGCCGGTTTGTACCGCTGGCGTCAGGGACTTTCTTTCAATCGTCAGCCAACACCACCAAATTATATCCTGTTTAGGGCGTAGCATTTGCGCAGGCTAAGCTCTGTATGTTGTTATTTCACACTCTTTTTTGTGAGATTCAACTAATCATTTTTCACGATAAGTTCGTCAGTACGGTGGTACTCGGAGAATGCGACGTAAATCGCATGGATGTCTTTGCCTGAGACTAAGCAGCACGTAGACTCGGAAAAAGCGTAAGCGTTCTGAAATCAGGCAGATAAGGGCTCCGGGGAACTTAGCTCAAGAGAGGAATCGTGGCTAATTTTTTCAGCAAAATAGCTTGCCTACGCTGCTACAATTTCGTACTTTTACCGCTTAATATTCGCTGCAAGTTTAGTCTGGTTCCCTTGAACCATACAAGAGGATGAATATCAGTTTTATAACTTTCAAACCAGAGTGTAAGGGTCATGATGACTAGGAACATCTTTAAAACTATTTTTCTGTTTCTTGCGATTAGCCTTCTATTCACTCAGGCTGTATTCAGTCGAGCGGCTTATGACAAGAACACCGCCAAGGATCTTTATAACAGCCTCTCCGCAATCGACCAGCCTGCTTATTGTATTGTCTCGCAGGATGTTGGCAAAATAGCGCTGGGTGTGAACAACAACGGCACCCTGGGAACCGGCTGGGCGGTCGGCGGCACGGAAGACTGTATCACGGGTGATGTGGTGCGTTCGTGCGAGTACCCGAAAAATTCAAACGTTGAATACCTGTTCGCAGCATCATTCTGGATCGGCGCGGTCATAGGGCGCGATACGCTGGTATCAACCGGCGCCGATGGCTGGACAACTGGTTGTTGCGAGGAATTCCGGCCCGATGTCTTCGGCCTGGGCGACATGATCTATCGCACCCTTCGCGAACCTGAAAGCCCCGATCTGTACAACGGCGCTATTTCCGAAGAAGACTACATAGCCAGGTACTCCGACACCTTTCCGTTCGTAGGGCAGAACACATGGGGCGGTGAACTTCACACACCATTGAACATTGAAGTTACCCAACGGTCGTATGCCTGGTCTTACTCCTACGCCGAGGATTTTGTACTGTTTGACTACGAAGTGAAAAACATCGGTAACTCCACCATCAAGGCCGCCTACATGGGCTTCTACAACGATAGCGATGTCGGCTGGACAGGCGTACAGGATTACCACACTGACGATATCTGCGGTTTCCGAGAGACTTTTGTCTCCACATACGAAGATGTCTGTCAGTTCGAAGACACCGTAAACCTGGCCTATATCGTGGATAACGACGGAGACCCGGTCGGCGGTGCGTTTACCGATGAGTCATGCCCTCATGTCACCGCCATGAGAATTGTCCGTACCCCCGGAGATTATCCGGAAGTCTCCTTCAACTGGTGGATTTCCAACGGCGCCGCCCAGTTTGACTACGGTCCACGCGAACGCGAAGGAGTGGGAGCATGGGAAGAGGATTTCAGAGATTTCGGTACCGGCGGCCTCGGAACACCTGAGGGCGATCGGAACAAATACTATCTGTTGCGAAACCGCGAGTTCGACTTTGACCAGATCCGGGTGGCAGCAGTCCAGCCTACTGATCCAATCTGGTCCTTTCCTTCTGGAATCGACGTTGCCAACGTATCCAACGGTTTTGATACCCGGTATCTGTTGTCCTTCGGACCGTTCGATATCGAACCGGGGGAGAAACTGCCGATATCATTCGCTTATGTGGCCGGTGAAAACTTCCATCAGCTTCCCACAAATGGAGCTTTTCTGGAATCGGGAAGTTATAACCCAGACACGTACTACGACAACCTGAACTTCGCCGACCTGGCGCTCAACTCGACTTGGGCTTCCAGAGTTTATGATAACCCCGGGCTGGACACCGATGGCGATGGCGACTCCGGAGCGGTACGAACCTGCTGCTTTGATGAAGCCCAGACTCAGTGTGAAACTTTCTGGTACAAAGGCGATGGCAAGCCTGACTTCCAGGGCGCTTCCCCCCCGCCCCCGCCGGATTTCTGGCTTGAGTCCTCCGTCGGGTCAATCCGGGTTCGTTTCAACGGAACCAAGACTGAGACAACAACCGATGTTTTCTCGAGGATTGTAGATTTCGAGGGATACCGCGTTTATGTGGGCCTGGACCAACGTGAGAGCAGTTTTGGAGTTGTAGCATCCTATGACATTGAGGACTACAATAAATTGGTCTACAACCCCAACAAACTGCCTGAGGCCGGGTATGAGCTCAGAGACATACCGTTTACAATTGACTCGCTACGGATACTCTACGGTGATGATTTCACGCCTCTCTCTTACTCCATCGCGCAACCCTACAGAATGCCGGGATTTCCGGACTCCATGTTCTACTTCACCCCGCAGGATTACAATGTATCCGAACTTGGAGTGAGCACGAGAATCGAGAAAGTATATCCCGACCAGCCCTATCCATCAAATCTCGACCCGTCGCTGGCCGACCCGGACGAGCTTACCGAAGAAAGCTTGCTGAAATATTTCGAATACGAATTGACCATCGACAGCCTGCAGCCAACCATCGAGTGGTGGGTAAATGTTACCGCCTTCGACTTTGGCTCACCGGAATCCGGGCTTCAGGCTCTCGAATCAGCCAAATCTGCCGGTGCGCAGGCCGCTTATCCGCTGGCCTCATCGAGCGAGGTCGCCGCCAGAGGGCTGAAAGCCTATGTATACCCCAATCCGTATCGAGGGGATGCTGATTACCGCGAGCAGGGGTATGAAGGTAGAATGGATGCCGACCGTCCCGATGATCGCGTTCGAGAGATTCATTTTGCCAATCTGCCGCCCAAGTGCACCATCAGCATATATACGCTCGACGGAGATTTAGTGCGTCAACTGGAGCATGACAAGAGTCCGGACGATCCGGAGGCCTCCCATGAAATCTGGAATATGATAACCCGCAATACCCAGATGGTTGCCTCGGGCCTGTATTATTGGGTCGTCGAGAGTGAAGACGGCGAGGCTCAGGTCGGGAAACTTGTCATCATTATGTAACTACATCTTTATGTACAGATTTTTTGCGGTAAAGACCCGCCAACAGCTCGTCTTGTTGGCGGTCTTTGCCTTAGCGACATCCAGCATTTTCGGCCGCGACGTGGTATCCAAAGTGCCTACGACGAGAACCATACCTCTTTCGTCGTACGAGAATCCGGTAATTCAGTACTCCGCCCACAGCCGCGGCAACATGCAGCTGATAATCGGCAACAATGGGACTTTCGGAACCGAAGGAACCGCCAAAGAGGACCCCTTCACCGGCGAGCAGATAACATCCTGTGTTTACCCGAAATACAGCGATTTGGTGTATTTGTGGGTGGCGGCTCTCTGGGTAGGCGCTGTTGTGGGACGCGACACGGCGGTATCGTGCGGCAATGAAGACTGGTACAACACAAAAGAATTCTGGCCCACTGAATCGTGGCGCGGCCAGTACGAACATAAAGGTGGTTTCCAATATCTCACTATTGATCCAAGCAACGCCTATTATTCCGATGACGCATATTCCGAACAGGATATAATCTGTATGTATGACGACACGCGCACGGATGTATCCATCGTCGGCGTCGACCCGTTTGACAATCTACCGCACCGCCCCCTCGGCATTGAAGTCACCCAGCGCTCGATGGCCTGGAGTTACGACTATGCCGATGACTTCATACTCTTCGACTACAAGGTGGAAAATATCGGCACCGAGAGATTAACAGACGTGTATATGGGGATATGGATCGACGGAGATGTCTGGCACGTATTGAACAAGGATGCCAATCACTGGACCGATGACATTGTCGGTTTTAAGCACACCTGGGATGTTGATGAGGTATGCCCCTACACTGATACGATTAACATCGCCTATCACGCAGATAATGATGGAGACCCGACTTCCGGCGCGTGGGACGCCATGTCAGTGCGACCGATTCTGGGTGTCAAGGTGGTAAGAACACCATCGGACTCTCTGAGCTATTCCTACAATTGGTGGGTCTGGAATTTCAGTGACGGTTCCAGAGACTGGGGGCCCAGAAGGGCGGGTACAGAAGAAGACCCCTTTCGCGATTTCGACTACAGCTTGGGAAGTCCACGGGGTGACAAGAATAAGTACTACATCCTGAGACACCAGGAGTTTGACTACGATCTGCTGTTCACAGCCGTTGATCATACGCAGGAAGGCTGGTTGTCTCCCCCGGAAGGTGCTGATAACTATGCCGACGGTTTCGATGTGCGCAACCTTCTGTCCTTTGGCCCCTTCGATATCGAACCGGGAGAGGTGCTTCCGATAACATTCGCCTGGGTCGGAGGAGAGGATTTTCATGTCGGGCCCACGGATTTCGACGACAACTGGGATCCGTATCAACCGACGCGTTATTACAACAAACTGGATTTCTCCTCGGTTGTTGAGAACGCTCGATGGGCATCGTGGATATATGACAACCCCGGCGTTGACACCGACGGTAACGGTTATCGTGGCAAATACAGAACCTGCTGCACCGATACTGTAATGACGGACACCGGCATAGTCTACCAGGGCTGTGACACGACATTCTATGAGGGCGACGGTGTGCCGGACTTTCGCGGCGCTTCTCCGCCGCCGCCTCCGGAGTTCTGGCTGCATCCTTCTGTCGGTTCCATCAAAGTAAGGTTTAACGGCCGGCTGTCTGAAATTACCGGAGACCACTTCACCGGTGATCTCGACTTCGAGGGCTATCGCGTGTATATAGGACGCGATGAACGGGCAACCAGCTACAGCCTCGTCGCATCATACGATCGAGAAGACTTCACCAAGTTCGTCTACAACGCCACCTACGATGCCTGGGAAGTGTTTGACACGCCATTCAGCCTTGAGCAACTGCAGCAGTTATACGGCGATCCGATCGGACAGCCTGAATTCGACCCTCTCGCCTATACCCGCGTATCGCCATACCAGCATCCGTATTCGCCCGACTCGCTATTCTTCTTCGTGAGACAGGATTTCAACCAGTCCGAATTCGGCGTAACCACGCCGATCCGCAAGATTTACCCGGACCAGCCTTATCCGTCATCGCTGTACCCGGAACTCGCCGAAGAGGACGAACTCACGGAAGACGGGTACCTCAAGTATTTCGAATACGAAATGGAGATTGACAATCTCCTGCCCACGATACCGTACTACGTGAACATTACGGCATTCGACTTCGGCTCGCCCGAAGTGGGATTGGGGGCCATGGAAAGCTCAATCACTATCGGCGCCCAGACCGCCTATCCGCTTACGGCCGTAGATGAAGTGGAGGAGCAAAACCTCAAAGTTTATGTCTACCCCAATCCGTATCGGGCGGACCAGAACTATGACGGTGATGGGTTTGAGAATCGTGACGGTACCGAGGCCGCCTCACGCATGAGACGCCTTCATTTCGCCAATCTGCCCAGGGTCTGTAAGATATATATCTATTCGCTCGATGGCGACCTTGTTCGCGAGTTGGATCACAACTATCCCGATGGTGGCCCGGAGGCGATGCACGACACATGGAATCTGATCACCCGTAACACACAGGCGGCGGTAAGCGGCCTGTACTACTGGGTTGTGGAGTCCGAGCACGGCACCCAGATGGGTAAATTCGTCATAATACGCTAGCATCTTACAAACGTAGGGGTCTTTCTTGAAAAAAGGCTTCCGAACCGCCATTCTCCTGGTGACCTGCGTCACCTGCATCTTCAACTATTCTGCCGACGCACGAAATCCCAAGCTGGACAGAACATCGACAGCCGACCGTTTGACCACCCTCGCGGCCTCTGACCGTCGTGTGATAGAACGAGCGGTGCACACACGGGGGCGTATGCAACTGGTCGTCCGAAACAACGGCACGTTCGGTTCCGAAGGCGAACCTGTTCTGGATCCCATTACCGGCAGCTATGTCCAGGCGTGTATATATCCCAAAAACAGTGATCTCATCTACCTATGGGTTTGCGCCCTGTGGGTGGGGGCGGTGGTCGGGAGGGACACTATTGTATCTACCGGCGCGGAAGATTTGTATTGTTCGTACGAGATGTGGCCCGACATCCCCCCGTTCGGTGAGATGAAATTCGAGACAATCGACCCCACCAGTCCGAACTACAGCGAAGACGCGTATTCGGAAGAGGATATCATTTGTTACTACACGGATACCTCGACCAATCCCGCGCTGGTCAATTCGGATTACTGTGATGATCCCACCCCTCACGTGCCCCTGAATATCAAAGCCACCCAGCGATCTATGGCCTGGAGCTATGATTACGCCGATGATTTCATACTCTTCGACTACAAGGTGGAAAATATCGGCAACGAAACGCTTGAGGATGTCTATATGGGGATATGGTTGGATGGCTGCGTCTTTCACCAGTCCTTACAGGATATAGAGTACTGGACCGACGACATTGTCGGATTCTACAGGACACACCCCTCCGCAGACGGCTGCGGGTTTATCGATACCATTAATATAGCCTACCACGCCGACAACGATGGTGAACCGGTCGATGGTCGTTGGACCGAAAAGTCTCCCCTTTCTGTCGTCGGGGTACGCGTGGTTCGCACCCCTTCAGATTCATTGAACTATTCCTTCAACTGGTGGATAATGAACTGGACCGATGTCACCAGAGATTTCGGTCCCAGGCTGAGAGGTACACCGGAAGATCCGTTCCGTGATTTCGGGGTACGCATGGGCACGCCGGCGGGCGATCACAACAAATACTATGTGATGAGACACAAAGAGTTCGATTACGATTTGATGTACACTGCCGTCGACCACACTGCCGAGGGATTCTTGCCGCCGCCCGAATATGCCGAAACCTATGCTAAAGGATTTGATGTTCGCTATATCATGTCATTCGGGCCGTTTACTATTGACCCCGGTGAGAAACTGCCCATATCGCTGGCCTGGGTCGGAGGCGAGAATTTTCACGTTAACCCGAATGATTTCGATTCCTTTGATCCCTACCACCCATCCATATTCTACAACAAGCTCGATTTCTCCTCGCTGGCGACCAATTCCCGGTGGGCATCCTGGATATACGATAATCCGGGAGTCGATACCGATGGCGATGGCGACAGCGGCAAGCACCATGTTTGCTGCTCGGATACAACAGTCACCGACACCGGTCTCGTTTTCGGAATTTGTGATACCACCTGGTACGAAGGTGACGGGGTCCCTGACTTCCGAGGAGCCTCTCCTCCGCCCGCCCCGGAATTCTGGGTCGAACCGCAACTCGGATCGCTCCGGATCCGATTTAACGGTTTGAGGTCGGAGACCGAAGCCGATAGATTCTCAGGCCTGGTTGATTTCGAAGGTTATCGCGTTTATATAGGCCGCGACGACCGGTTACAGAGCTACAGTATAATCGCCTCGTACGATAGGGAAAATTTCAGCAAATACGTTTACGACCACGCCAGATTGGCGTGGTCTGTGTCAGATCTACCGTTTACCAGAAGCGAGCTTCAAGCGCTCTATGGTGACCCGGCTGGAATAGAAAATTTCAACCCCACGTCATACTCCGCCGTTAACCCGTATTTTCACCCTTACTACCGCGATTCGGTGTTTTATTTCGTCACCCAGGATTTCAATCGCGCGGAGTTCGGCGTCACCACACCGATACGCCGCATCTACCCTGACCAGCCCTATCCTTCAACGCTCAATGCTGACGACGCTCAGCCGGAAGAATTGACCGAAGACGGCTACCTCAAATATTTCGAGTACGAATTTATTATCGAGGATCTCCTCCCGACCGTGCCGTACTATATTAACGTCACCGCTTTTGACTTCGGATCGCCGGAAATAGGTCTTTCGGCGCTGGAAACATCTGTCCTCAATGGCGCTCAGGTAGCCTACCCCCTAACGTCGGTGGAGGAAGTTGAAGAAAACGACCTCAAGGTTTATGTCTACCCCAACCCTTATCGGATCGATGCTGATTACGACGGGCTGGGCTACGAAAACCGACACGGAATTCTATCTGAAGATCGCATGCGCCGATTGCACTTTGCGAACCTTCCGCCCGTCTGCAAGATATATATCTACTCTCTCGACGGTGATCTCGTTCGCGAGATTGGCCACAACTATCCCGAAGGGGGACCTGAGGCTATGCACGATACCTGGGACCTCATCACTCGCAACACTCAGGCAGCGGTAACCGGCCTGTATTACTGGGTGGTGGAGTCCGAACAGGGGACGCAGATGGGGAAGTTCGTTATCATCAAGTAATCAGCAGCACATTATTAGGAGGGTACTTCCATTATGAAACAACTTTGTCAGACGGCACTGTTTGTCCTTTGCTTCCTCGTGTCTTCCGGAGCGGGCCGCGATGTTATCAACAAACAGTTTCTCACTGCTACCAAATCGACGACGTCGCTCACGGCTTCTGGCCTCTATGTCCAGTACGCTGTGCACGACATCGGCAACCTGCAACTGGTAGTCGCCAACAACGGGACCATCAGCACTTTAGGGGGAGACATTTTGGATCCCATCACCGGCCAGTGGTTCCTGGGATGCGTTTATCCAAAGTATAGCGACCTGATATACATGTTTTCTGCTTCTTTATGGATTGGCGCGGTGATTGGTCGGGACACGGCCGTATCGGTCGCCAGTGACGACTTCTATTCCAGAAACGAGTTTTGGCCAACTGAAGAATGGGTTGTTCACACACGACAGACCGCCGGGTTCGAATATAAAACGATAGATGTTAGCAGTAGCTACTACTCGATAGATGCGAAGTCAGAGGAGGATATAATCTGTGAGTACGACGATACGAGGGACGATCCGACACTAGTCGGAATTGACTTCTACGACAATTCCACTCATAAACCCCTCAACGTCGAAGTGGTCCACCGTTCGATGGCCTGGAGTTACGATTACGCCGATGATTTCATTCTATTTGACTACAAAGTGAAAAATGTCGGGGACAAAACACTCCAACAAGTGTACATGGCCATTTGGATGGACTGCGACATTTTGCACATACTCACTGACGGAGGATGGTGGGACGATATAGTCGGTTTTTACCGATTTCACCCGGCTCCTGAGGGATGCGGGTTTATCGATACCATCAACATTGCGTATTTCGCTGATAACGACGGCGACCCCGCCGACGGCAAGTGGATCGAGACTTCCCCTCGAGCAGCCGCTGGGGTCAAAATCGTAAAGACACCATCTGACTACCCAGACTATTCATTCAATTGGTGGATCACCAATTACGAAGATCCATCCCGTGACTGGGGACCACGACGGTCTGAAAAGGAGATCGACCCTTTCAGGGATTTCGGCGATAGACTCGGAACTCCGCTAGGGGATCGAAACAAGTACTACGTAATGAGACATCCTGAGTTCGACTATGATATGCTGTACGCCAACATCGACTATAGCTCGCAGGGGTGGCTGCCACCACCGGAATTTTCAGACAACTTCGCGGACGGCTTTGATAATAGATTTCTTCTCTCTTTCGGACCGTTTGATATTTATCCGGGTGAGTCATTACCTATAACGTTCGCCCTGGTCGCCGGAGACAGCTTCCACGTCAATCCCTCCGACTTTGAGACGTCCTGGAACCCCAACAATCCCGCCGCATACTACAAGTCTCTCAACTTCTCCAACCTCGTCAAAAACACACGGTGGGCCTCCTGGATCTACGACAACCCGGGCATCGACACCGATGGAGACGGCTATTTCGGAAAGTCTCGCACTTGCTGCCTGGATACTATCGTTACCGACACGGGTCTGGCGTATGTGAACTGTCGGACGACTTTTTACGAAGGCGACGGGGTTCCCGATTTTAGAGGTGCCTCTCCGCCTCCAGCACCGATTGTGCGCCTGGAGCCGCAATTGAACTCCGTGACAGTGCGATTCAACGGCCTTCTCTCGGAAACGACGGGAGATCAATTCACCGGAAGGATTGATTTCGAAGGTTATCGCGTGTACTGTGCCCGCGACAGCAGAGCCACCAGTTACAGCCTGGTGGGGTCGTACGACCTGGAGGATTATACAAAGTTTGTGTACAATCTGGTCGGTGACCGATGGGAAGTGAAGGATACGCCGTTCCTCCTCGAAGATCTTCAACTTCTCTACGGTGACCTGATCGGCGACGACAACTTCAATCCGCTCGCTTATACAAGCGCGCATCCTTATAAGCATCCCCTCTGCCCCGACTCACTCTTCTACTTCATCACACAAGACTATAACTGCTCGGAATTGGGAATATCAACTCCGATTATCAAAAGATACCCCGACCAACCCTATCCAACATCATTGGCGCCCGAGTTGGCAAGGCCCGATGAAGTTACCGAAGACGGCTACCTCAAGTACTTTGAGTATGAAGTGACGGTAGATAATCTTCTTCCTACGGTACCATACTTCATTAACGTGACCGCATTCGACTTCGGCTCCCCGGAGGTCGGTCTCGGTCCAATGGAGAGTTCCCTTCTCAACGGAGCTATAGAGGTATACCCTCTGACCTCAGCCGAGCAGGCTGATCAACAGAATCGAAAGATATACGTATACCCCAACCCTTATCGAGCAGACGCTGGGTACGACGACGAAGGTTACGAAAACCGGTACAGCAACGAAGCCTCCAGCCGGATGAAGCGGATTCACTTCGGGAACCTTCCGCCCGTCTGCAAGATATATATCTACTCTCTCGACGGTGACCTTGTGCGCGAACTCGACCACAATTATCCCGATGGTGGTCCGGAGGCCATGCACGATACATGGAATCTGATCACTCGCAACACTCAGGCAGCGGTAACCGGCCTGTATTACTGGGTGGTGGAGTCTGAGAAGGGTACTCAGATAGGAAAGTTCGTTATCATCAAGTAGGGTTGTTCTAATCCCTGATATTGAAACGGTCCGGCAGTGACCGCGTGAAAAGCATATAACCGAAACCGGCGAGTATGGCCAGCGATGCAATCAGGGCCCAAGCTATGGCGGCGTTAGCTCCGAACTGGTCGAGAATCACACCTCCGTAAAGGGGGCCAAATGACCACCCGGAGGCGACAAAGAACCCGAAAATCCCCATGTACCTCCCCATCCTCCCCTCCGGGGCCAGATTTGAGGTCAAGGTGAGCGATGGCGGCGACATGACTATTTCACCTATGGTCACGATAACGATAGCCACCACGAAATATTCAAATCCGACGAGCAGTCCGACCATACCGTAACCTACGGCATAAAGGAACGCTCCCGCCGCAAGTTGGCTGGTAAGCTTGTATTTCGCCAATAATCGAGTAACCGGTATCTGAAACAGTACGACAATCAGACCGTTGAGAGTATACAATAAACCCAGTTGATGTTCACTTATCTTGACCATCTCCACCGTGTAGACCGAAAACGGCGCCATAAGCTGTGCCACGACAAGATACAAAGCGAATATCAAAAGAGAATGCCGGGCAAGGTAGGGGTCCTTCTTTATTGCCATCAGATCCGAGAACTTGAACCGCTCCTGGACCCGAACGGTTGGCACCGGCTTCATGAAGAACAAGAAAACGAGCCCGGAGATTAGGGTAGCTGCTGAGGACATGACGAATAGTATGCCGTAGGAATATCCCGCGAAAAAACCTCCAAGCGCCGGTCCGACCGCCCAGCCGAGATTGCCGGCGGATCGAGTAATGGCGTAGCCATCGAGACGTTTATCTGCCGGAACGATATCCGAAACCACGGCATTCGCCACCGGTTGAAATACGGCGCCAAATATGGCGTTGACTCCCAGCGACGAAGCAATCGGCCAAAATCCCCAGTCCTGGTAGATTGATATTGCGAGAACGGCAAAGGCCACCGCCCTGAATATCTGCGAGTACACCATCAGGGTGTTCCGTTCCATGCGATCGGAAACCTCTCCTCCGACAGCTTGAAATACAGAACGAACCACCGCCATCGCCCCGAAAAACACCCCAATTTCGGACATAGACATACCCAACTCGGCATGAAAGTAGATGGCTATGAAAGGAATGGAGATCGCAAACCCGGCGGCGCTCACGAACCACCCGGCAGAAAGAATCCACAGACTCTTATCGAATTGTCTGATAAATGCTATCGCTTTGCCAAGCATAATCCGCAGAATATAAAGGATACCCGGCCAAAGCAAAAGAAAAACCCGTGCGCTGGAATCGGATTCTCAGATAAAGGGTGCTGACTTGCCTCGAAGTGCTATCACACACCACAACTATCACAGCCGAATTCCTCCGGCAGCTCAAGCGCCCGCGCTAAGTCTAAGGTAAAGACGCAGGTTACTCTGCGGTCAAGAATTCAGCGGCCTTTTCAAACCCGTTTATATCAAATTTGCCGATCCCGGCGTGTGCCATATCGCTGAGCACGCCGTGCTGCCGCATGGCGGTCAATTTATCCCCGAAACCAACCGCTGACACCGGCGTGTCAAGAACATCCGCAACGCCGGATTTTAGCAAGATGTCCCTATTCTGGGGCGCGAAAGGACCATAGCAGGGTCCAACCACAAACATCGGCAAACCCAACCCGAGAGCCCAATTGGTCCTCTCATGCGATGGTGAGACAAAATAGTCAAAGTACCGAAACAGGCTGGTCGTGAAAGCATTTAGTTCGCGTCTTGATTCGTACAACACCACCATGGCCTCAGGAAGTTCGGACGGCAAACCATCGGCGCTCCCCACCGACATATACTGAATCCGAGACTCGCCAAACTTTGCCGCGGCGTATTGTTGAAAAAAACCGCCCCGGCGGGCGAACAGTATGGCTCTCCCCCCTGAATTTGCGGCATAAACAGCGGCGGCCACCAGACTCTTTACATGCGTCTTGGGCTCGGCTCCGGAACTGAAGAACGCTCCAGTGAGAGGACCCTGACCATTTATTCTGAGCACTCGCGCCTCAAACGACTCACGGGCGACTCGCACCAGCGACGGCTCAATACACAATCCAGTAACAATTACCCGCGACTCGTCATAACCTCCCGCAACAAAAGATTTCGCCACCGTATCAGTCGGGACCAGAACATAGTTTGCCCCTTTGACTATTGACTCATCGGGAGCGACAACTTCGCCATGCTGATAAACCAGATCTCTGTGTCCTCTCAGGATAGCCACGAGCGTCGGATGAGCCACAACTACTGTATCCTGACTGTTCAATATAGCCGGTCTGATGCCGCCAGCGAGAGCGTTAAGAGTCAGCCCCGGCCTGTTGTAATCGGCCCGGCCGCGTATCCCTTTATACAGTTTCCCAAACATGCCGTCCGATGCCCCCCGGTAGTAGAGAGAGCGGACTGCTTTCCACCCCAGTCGAGCCAACCCGCTGGAGACTTCAAAAACATCTGTCTGGCGCCTCACCATGGCGAGCTGACCCCGGCGAGTGATAGACTCAACGATCCCATCGAGATAGTACGGGTGGCCTCGCCCGATATTCGTATACAGAAATGTGATCTTGCGGTTTATTTCGGTACTCCTGAAGCCTGTTCTGATCTGGAATCAGTCCTCAATATATCACCATTGGGCCCCGACGCAAATTACTTTCCCCGTATTATTCCTCTCCAGCCGGACAAAAATCGCTTGCGAGGCAAATGGAAATACTCAAGATTAAGGTAGCACCCTTCTATCTTCCGTCGTCAAAGGGGTCACGAAATGAGCTGGGCACGACAAATCGTTATCATATTGTTCATAGCCTGTGGCCTGTCATTCTGCTCACAATCTCAACAGGATGCCCCATCCGACTCTACTGGGGTGTTCCAACAACAACGACTTAAAATGGTCCAGAGCCAGATTGAAGCCAGAGGTATATCTGACCCGGGCGTTCTTGGGGCTATGCGCAAAGTTGAGAGACATCGTTTCGTCCCCGAACAGTATCAAAAAGACGCTTATAGTGACTATCCGTTGCCGATCGGCGAAGACCAGACAATCTCCCAGCCGTATATAGTAGCCCTCATGACCGAACTGCTTGATATCGACTCTATGGATAAAGTCCTGGAGATCGGCACCGGTTCCGGTTACCAGGCAGCTCTTCTGGCCGAACTGGCCGACAGTGTGTTCACCATTGAGATAATCGAACCCCTGTGCCGCCGTGCGGATAGTCTGTTGGAAAGTCTCGGCTACTCCAATATCAGCGTTATGTGCGGCGATGGCTACAATGGCTGGGCCGAGCATGCGCCGTACGATGCTGTCATCGTCACCTGCGCCCCGCCTTCAATCCCCCAGCCTCTGATTGACCAGCTGGCCGACAAAGGACGTTTGGTGGTTCCGGTCGGAACACACTGGCAGCAACTCTTGTTAGTTACTAAAAGCAACGGAAAGACGACAACTGAGGAGATTATCCCTGTTCGATTTGTCCCCATGACAGGGGAGGCTTCAGAAAACCGATGAATCTTTGCACGATTTAGTTTGGAAGGGCAAAAATGAGATATCTCTGGATCATCACAATGGTAGTTCTGCCGGTCGTAGGCTGCAGCTCGGCGGACACACCCTCAGGCGCCAAATCCCCCGCCGAAAATGAGTTCTATTACTCCTATGGCACTGTTCTCGGTTCGTTTGTGAAGACCGACGGTGTTGACTATGCAGCCCTGCTCAAAGATCGCAAGGCTCTGGACAAATTTATCGACCAACTCGGAAAGACATCATCTGAGACATATGCAAGTTTGGAGCCGGCTGCGCGAATGGCGCTCTGGATAAACGCCTATAATGCCTTCGCGCTGCAGACGATTCTGAACCATTACCCCGTGAAATCGATAAAGGATATTAAAGGGGCCTTTGACGATAAGAAATGGGATATTGCCGGTAGAAAGGTATCTCTCAATGAGATCGAGCACGACATCCTTCGCCCTGAATTTAAGGACCCCAGAATACATTTCGCCCTCAATAACGCCTCAAAGGGAGCTCCTCCCCTTCTGGATCGACCTCTCTTGCCACAAACCGTCAGTGCCCAGCTCAACGATGCCGTGATAGCCTTCGTCAACGAACCTAAACTTAACAAGATCAACCCGCATACCAATACCGTCACCACCAACGAGCTTTTCTCCTGGTTCGGCGATGAATTCATCGAAATGTATGGAACCGAAGAATACCCTCAGCTGGAACCTGCCAGAGCGGCTGCCCTGAATTTCATCTTCACCTATGCGGATAAATCTATCTTCGAGTTCGTTGATACAACCGAGCCGTGGACAGTCGAATTTTTCCCCTATGACTGGTCGCTCAACGATATCAAGCGGAATCACTGAGTCGCTGCGAATAAGAACATGAAACGGGGGGCCTATGCCGGAATTCCGTCAGAATCAAGCCACTAAGGAATGGGTTGTCCTGGCGCCCGAGCGCGGGGGACGGCCATCGGATTACGCCGGGCCACGCAAAGAACGTCGAGATTTTCCGGATTACAAGCAGGGTTGCCCGTTCTGTCCGGGTAACGAGAACCAAACCGAAGATCCGGTCTATATTTATCCTGAGGACGACAACTGGCAGGTGCGGGTTGTTCCGAACAAGTATGCCGCTCTCCAGCCTAATCTTGACACCACTCGCAACCGGGTCGGGTCTTTTTTAACAGCCGACGGTTTCGGTGTTGCCGAGGTCGTCATCGAGCACCCTCGTCACAACACGAGCATCGCTCTGATGAAGCCGGACGAAGTAACCAATGTTCTGCGGGCCTACCGCCAGCGACATTTCGCCATCAGCAAAAACGACAAGATCAACCTCATTACGATATTTCGCAATCATGGGCAGCGCGCAGGGACATCGCTGGAACACCCGCACTCTCAGATAATCGCCACCCCCATAGTCCCACCGCACGTCAGATACCCGCTGGAACAGGCGGTACTGCACTACGATGAACGGGGGACCTGCGTGTACTGTGATATGCTCGAAGAAGAACTCAGGCAGAAAGAGAGAATCATTCTTACCACCGATAATTTCGTCGCCTTCTGCCCCTTCGCCGCCCGTTCACCCTTCGAATGCCGTATCTACCCTAGAAGACACATGCCCAGTTTCGTCTCGGCCACCAACGAAGAATTGTCCGATTTTGCCTGTGTCCTTAAAGAAATTCTGGCGAAAATACATTTTGGGCTCAACGATCCGGACTACAACTATGTTATCCGGTCGTCGCCAATCGGCGACGAAGACACCCGGTATCTCCACTGGTACATGGTGATTATACCCAAAATATCCATCCCGGCCGGATTTGAGATTGGCTCCGGCATATACATCAACACGGTCGCTCCGGAAGAATCAGCGGCTTTTCTCAGGGAGGCCCCATCCAGCGAATAGTGGTATTAACGGTCAGATAGATGCAAGAAAGCCGGCTGAAACGCCGGCTGTCCTGCTTTGGAGACTCTCGGGATATCCTTACCCCGATGGATCAGTAACGGATCTTGACAGCCGACCAATCTCGATTGTCTTCGCGAGATTCAGAATGCCGAGCGAACGATCATCGAAATTGACAATGCTCTTGATGTAGGCCGGACTTACCACACCTTTACTGATATCACCGGTCGGTTCAATTTCCGACTGCGTTATGCGAACAATACCGTTGACCGAATCAACCCGCATTCCGGCCAACTTACCCTCGATCTTCACGACTATGACGCGACTCTGGCTGTCGCCTTCCGTAGCTTCAAGACCGAAGCCCTTGCGCATGTTAACGACCGGGACAACATTTTCGCCGTATCTCACCGTACCTTCGACATAATTCGGCGCACCCGGTATCGGACTGATAGTCGGCCTCTGGAGAATCTCTTCGACCTCCATAATGTCTACCCCGAACTCCTCGGGGCCGATACTTATCGTCAGAATCTGCACCGGATTTGGCCTATCGTGTGCCGACCCGGCTAAAGTCCCTGTCTTATCGGTACTGTGCATTGAACATGCTCCTTAGGTAACACAAGTCCGCCTTATGGCTGTCAGAAATCCTGTCAATGCAAGTATCGGTAGGATGCGAGCGTACTTTAAGCAGTAGAAGCATAACGGCCCTGCTGGCCGAGCGTGCCAGTCAAAACAATGCACATATAAAACACTGCCCACCAATAGTATGCGCCCCTCACATAAACTTATACATTATATAACGGCAGTACGAAGGAAGTCAGTCTCAGGTATTTTGGACGAGGATTTCGCGAAGCAGCACGGCGGTCGTGGGAGCGTGACCGGAATAGTGGTTATTGAAATACACAAAGCAGTTTACATCCTGTGCCGCCCACTGCCGGATAATCTCAGCCCACTGGGAAAGCTCCTGCTCCCGGCCGAACCTGACATAGCTGAAATCGCTCTCGATCTTCTTTCTGTCGCCAAGCATGCGAATGTACTGAAAATCCGCTGTCTTGATATTAACTAATGGCATCCACGGATGGTCTATCAGGCAGAAGGCTATGTTTCTTTCGCAAAAGAGTTCAAAGACGTCTTTTACATCAAGCCATTTCTTATTGCGCAACTCCACCGCAAAAAGACCGTTTTCCGGCAGCGCTTCCAAAAGACCGATTAGAAGCTCCGCCTGGTCGGGCTTAAAACTGTAAGGAAACTGCAAAAGCAATGGCCCGCGCTTTGATTCCAGATGTTTCATGACTTCGATGAAATCGAGGGCGTTGCCTACACGGGCGGACAGGTTACCATCGTGAGTGACTGTCTGAGGAAACTTGGCCGAAAAAACGAAATCGTCGGGGGTCAGCTTTGCCCACTTCTGAACCGTTTCCTTGGATGGAACACGATAAAAGGTGGCGTCAATCTCAACTGTCTTGAACTGCGACGAATAGTACTTGAGAAAATCGGCCTGAGGGCAGAACTGCGGATAAAAATTACCCAGCCAGTCTTTGTAGCTGAAACCGGAAGTCCCTATTTTTACGCGTTGCTGATTCACATTGAGTATAACATTGCTGCGGGGGCAAAGTTTCGGGATGGAGCTGGGATGGCTCGGTCCGAATTCCAACAAAATCGCCGATTTTGTTGATTTGGCGCCCTAAATTGCCTATCATCAGAGGTCGTAAATACAAAGAAAGGATAGGCCATGAAAGACAAACGTAACGAAATACTCGCCCGCCAGTTACTGGAATACTCGGTTAAAATCAAACCGGGAGAAATTCTCTATCTTGAGATTAAAGGCAAAGATACTCTGGACCTGGCCAAACACGTTATCCGCCGCGCCACCGAACTTGGAGCCACCCCCTTCTGGTATTATAGCGATGAATCTCTTCTCAGGCAGTATGTCAAAGGCGCCGGCGATGACCAGTTCAAAAAGCTCGCCGAACTTCATCTGGAACTCATGAAGAAAGCCGATACTTATATCTCCCTTCGTGGCTCTGATAATCCTTTCGACATGGCCGACATACCTACAGAGAAGATGGACAAGTTTAACACCCTCTTCTACAAACCGGTTCATCTGGAAGAGCGTGTCAAGCGGACCCGCTGGGTCGTTCTTCGCTATCCCAACAACGCCATGGCTCAGCTGGCGGAAACATCGCAGGAGACGTTTGAGGATTTCTACTATGATGTATGCTGCGCCGACTATGCCAAAATGTCCAAAGCTATGGATAAACTCTTCGCGTTGATGCAGACCACTGACAAGGTACGGATAGTATCGCCCGGAACCGACCTCACGTTCTCGATAAAAGACATCGGCGTTATCAAGTGCGACGGCCTCCGTAACATCCCCGACGGCGAGGTTTACACGGCGCCGGTGCGGAACTCGGTCAACGGGACCATTACCTACAACACCCCCAGTTTGCATCAGGGAACCGTGTTCACGAACATCTCCCTCACCTTCGAAAAGGGCAAGATCGTCAAAGCTACCTGCGACGGTGACAACGACAAACTGAACAAAATCTTCAACACCGACGACGGCGCCCGTTATGTTGGAGAATTCGCCATAGGCGTAAACCCGTTCATCCTGAAGCCCATGAAAGACACGCTGTTTGACGAGAAGATCGCGGGCTCGATTCACTTCACCCCCGGCCAGTGCTATGACGAAGCCCCCAACGGCAATGACTCCGCAATTCACTGGGATTTGGTCTTGATCCAGCGAAAGGACTACGGCGGCGGCGAGATATGGTTCGACGGGAAATTGATCCGTAAGGATGGTGTGTTCACTGACCCGCAGCTTGAAAAAGACTTTTCCAAGGAGAATCTGAAAGCGGAAGGTCTGGATTGAAACCGTCAGAGCGTTCCGTACTCGAAAATATATTAGCAAAGGAGGGTTACTACCAAAATGAATATGTTTGAATTTGCCATGCAGATGGAGCTCGATGGCAAAGCTTTCTATTTGAAACATGCCGGCGAGCAGAAAAATGCGGATCTCAGGCAGGTGCTGACAATGCTTGCCGAAGAAGAGCAGAAGCATTACAACATCTTTAAAAAGCTCAACGAAGGAGCCGGTCCGTCGGCGCTAACGACCGGCCAGAGTCATTCCGCCACGCTCACCAAAGCCAAAAACATCTTTGTCGAGCTATCCAACAACACCAAGCACCCCTCGTTCACCGACAACGAGAAGTCGATCTGGCTTGAAGCGCTGAAACTGGAGGAAAAGTCCGAGAAGTTCTATCGCGAAAAAGCCGAGGAAGAGCCCGACCCGGCCCGAAAGAACCTTCTCAATCTGATAGCCAACGAGGAGCGCAACCACATTTATATGATTGACAGCGTCCTGACTTATATGAAGTTCCCGGACACTTTTTCGGATACTGCGAAGTTCAAGAATTTCAAAAGTCTCGAAGGACACTGAGGCAGGCAGTTACGAAGCCGGGACTTCAGCGGGTCTCGGCGATAACCACACCAAGCAGCGCAACCGAGCCTCCCACGACGAAAGTCAGGCCAAGCGGTTCGTTGAGCCATACATAGGCTACTCCGGAGGCAATCAGGGGCTGGATATTGTGAAACACCGCTACCCGTGATGCCTCGAAGTATTTCAACACCCAGTACCACAAAACATAGGCAACAACAGATACGCCAATGGCCACATAAGCCACCGAACCCCACGCCGACACCGGCACGGCGGCGTAATCGACTTTCGTGGCGAAATACAGCCCAAAAGGAAAATAAAGAAGCGAACCCGAAGCAAGCGCGTAAGCAGTGACGCGCAGGGCGCCATACTTGCGAACCAGTTTCTTGCCGAGAACAGCATAATAGGCCCAGGCAAAGACCGCTATCAAAATAAGAAGATCGCCCCAGAGATAGTCTGAGCTGATTTGAACAGCACCCGTGGTCATGACGATTATGACGCCACTGAGAGCGACTACGACGCCCAGGGTACGGCGAACGGAAGGTCTCTCGCGAAGGTGCAGCATGGCGCCGATAAAAATCCAAATCGGTACCGTCGCGAAAAGCAGCGCCCCGTGTCCCGCACCCGTCAGTGACTGCCCGACAAGGTATGTGGTTTGATTGAACGGGATAATCAGAAATCCCAGTCCTATGATTTTCCAGTAATCCGCCCTATCGATAGCAACAGCGTGATTCATGAACCTCACGATGGACAACAGGATCACCGAAGACAGAGCGAAACGGTAGAACGCGAAAGCAAATGGCTCAATAAACGCCAAACCATATTTTGCCACCGGGAATGTCAAGGCCCCCAGGGTCTGCTGAAAAACCAGCACCCCGATGATAAAGCCGGCGCCATATGTCCTCTCGACCGCTACTGAGGGCGTTACCGAATGTGTCAGTTGCTGGTCTAAAATAATCTCAAACCTCCGCTACGGTTACTCCTGCCAGAACGACTGCTCCCCCCAGAACAAAAGTTGTCGTCAGTGGTTCCCCGAGCATAAAATAAGCCACTACCGCCGAAATCACCGGAAACAGGTTATGCCATACTGCTACGCGGGAAGCGTCCATATGTTTCAAAACCCAGTACCATAAGACGTATAAACCGACAGACATGCCCAGCGCCATAAAAGCCACCGCACCCCATGCGGCCAACGTCACCCCGGCATAGTCAAACGTCACCGCGCGATAAAGCCCAAAAGGAAAATACAAAACGGAGCCAATGGACAGCGCATAAGCAGTCACACGAAAAGCGCCATACTTCTCAACGAGCGGTTTCCCGATAATGGTATAATAGCACCAGGCCATCACGGCGATGAGGATTATTAGATCCCCAAGGAGGTACTCGAAACCGAAATGCGCCTCTCCCCCGAACATTATCACCAGAACCCCGCCAAACGAAAGGACTATGCCGGACACTTTCTTTGCCGTGACAGACTCTTTAAGATGTATTATGGCGAGCAAAAATATCCAGACCGGCGACGTTGCGAACAGAAAGGCTCCATGCCCGGCCGCTGTCATCGACTGCCCGAACATATACAACATTTGATTGCCGGGGATTATCAGTACCGCCAGAAGAACAATCTTCGGCCAATCCCTGCGCTCCACCGGCGGTGTTCGCCTGAAAAATCGGACGACTGTCAGAAGCACAGCGGAAGAAATTACAAAACGAAAAAACGCAAACGTGAACGGCTCGATGATTAATGTTCCATACCTTGTAATCGGAAAACAGAGAGCATCAAGAATCTGAAGAAGTATGATAGCCGGCAATAGCGACGCCAACCGAATTTGGCCCGGCCGACGTTCAGTTTCTTGTGATGGTATTGCCACGGCAGGAATCCACAGCGGACTAATGGCTAAATCAGGCTCTTGAACATACCGCCATCAACCGGTATCGATGTTCCGGTGATAAACGCCGCTTTATCGGACGCAAGGAATGTGATAAGAGCAGCCAGTTCTTCCGGCTTACCTATACGCCCGGCCGGTATGTTAGCGGCAAAGCCTTTCACGATTTCCTCAACCGGTTTACCCGTCTCTTCGGATTTCTTCGCGGCCAGATTGGCCAGCCTCTCCGTAGCGGTGTATCCGGGACAGACGCAATTGGCGGTAATACCGTATTTGGCATAATTGTTGGAAATCGTCTTGCAAAAACCGGTCACACCTGCCCGATAAGTATTGGATAGAATCAGATCATCAATCGGCTGCAGCACCCCAACCGAAGTAAGATAAATCAGTCTTCCCCATTTCTGCTTTATCATACCGTCGATTACCATCCTGGTCAAATTAATGGCGGAAAACAGCACCAGATCGAGCCCCTCCTGCCAGCTTTCCGCAGGAAGGTCGGTAAATTGCCCCGGTGGAGGCCCCCCGGCGTTGGAAACGAGGATATCGACATGACCAATCCGGCTCTCGAGCTTCTCTATATCGGCCGCTCTGGAGACATCCCCCACGCACATGACGGGCGTGATGCCCGTCCTCTCGGTTATTCTGTCAGCTGCCTTCTGGAGTTTATTTATATCACGGGAGTTGATATAAAGCTGAACACCCTCCATAGCCAGCGCCATAGCGGCTGCTGCCCCCAGTCCTGCGGAGGCGCCAGTAACTAATGCTTTCTTGCCCTTGAGGCCGAGTTCCATTACACCTTTACCTGCGCCAATTCAGCCGGAAGGGCCGCTGCTGTCCTGCAACCACGTTCAAAATCTTTTACACGGAGTCGCTCATTCGGAGAATGAACATTATCATCACTCTGTCCGAATCCAATTAGTATAGTGTTAATACCGAGTATGCGCTTGAAATCGCCCACTATCGGAATTGAACCACCCTCCTTCATGAACACCGGCGATGTCCCAAAGCCCTTCTTGATCGCGAGCGCCGCGGCATCAAGCCAGGGGCCCTCGATAGGAACCTCCACCGCGGTCGCCCCTCCATGCTTATCGACCTTCACCTTGACAGTCTTCGGGGCTATCTTGAGTAGATATTTTTCCGCCTTGTTACAAATATCCCACGGATCCTGATTGGGAACCAGCCTCATCGTGATCTTGGCTGAGGCTTTCGACGGAATAATGGTCTTGCCGCCCTCGCCCTGATAGCCACCCGCTATACCGTTAACATCAAGAGTCGGCCTGGACCATGTCCGCTCAAAAGTCGTATAGTTCTTCTCTCCGTTAAGCGCGGGAACACCCAGCGACTTCCTGTAGGCAGACTCGTTGAACGGGAGTTTTTTGAATTGCTCGCGCTCCCAGGCACTGACAGGTCTAACATCCTCATAAAAGCCCGGAACCGCCACTTTTCCATTCTTATCATGCAACTGACCGATTAACCACGCCAGAACATTGACCGGATTGGCAACAGCCCCGCCGAAAGTCCCGGAATGGAGATCTCGAGTCGGGCCATATACAAAAACCTCTACCGAGGCCAGACCGCGCAAACCGAAAGTAACCGCCGGCACTTCCTTGGCAAACTGCGCCGTGTCGGACACAACGGCGATATCGGACCTGAGCATCCTCTTGTTTTTCTTTATGAACGCGGGAAGGTGTTCCGATGATACCTCTTCCTCACCCTCGATAATGAACTTCACATTTATCGGAAGAGTACCGGTGGTCTTGATAACCGCCTCAAGACCTTTGATGTGACAAAACGTCTGCCCTTTGTCGTCCGCAACACCCCGGGAATAAATGTAACCGCTACGAATTTGCGGCTGGAAAGGTCCAGTCTTCCACAAATCAAGAGGTTCCGGAGGTTGAACATCGTAGTGACCATAATACAGAACTGTCGGCACATCCTTGCCAACCAGATATTCCGCATACACAACCGGATGCCCGCCGGTCGGAAGAACCTTTGCCTTAAAGCCTATATCGCTCAAATGCTTTCTTAGCCAGTCCGAGCAGATTTTCATATCCTTTTTATGTTCTGATTTTGCCGACACAGACGGGAATCGCAGAAGCTTGAACAGATCGTCGAATCTCTTCTTTTCGGTCTTCTTGAGGTATTCAGATGGCGTCATCTAGTTGTCTCCATGTTTTCGTCGCCAAAAAATGTTAAATCAATATATGTATGTTCACTAATACAGTAAAGCTTTTAATATCACCGTTACGAATTGTTTTACCCCTTAACGCCTTCTTTCACAGGGCATTACACTTACCAATCAAATCCTCTTCCTCTTGGCGAACCACTCCGCTGGATTCTCCACAAATCTCAAACACGACTTCAATAGCCTCGTGTGCATCTGCTCCTCGTCCATCAGCCACTGGTAAAATCGCCGAATCTTCGGATTCTCCGCCTCACGCAACTTCTCTTCGTAGAACTCCTCTGTTCCACTCTCAAACTGCAGTGCCATCTCATAAGCTTCGACATCCGATGTCGTCACCTGATACTCATCTTTGATACTCTCGAGTCTCTGATTAAAGGATTCGAGCTTCTCTTCGGCCTGAGAGTCTTCTATTTCCGGTATCTCACTGCCTCTGGACAACTCCAGAGCGCTGTAAAACTTCTCTATTTTCTCGATATGCTTGTCTTCTTCACGGGCAAGATACTCGAAAGTCTGTCTTGCCAGCTTGCTCTTGGTCGTGCGAGCCGCATAGAGAAAAAGTTCTCGACCTTCCTTCTCAAGCTTCAACGCGATCTGAAACGGTTCAAGCAACTTTGTTATTTCGGAATCACTTACCATCTTGCTTGCGTGCCGTGATGAAGTCGCCCCACGCCTCCCCTAATAGTCTCTTCTGTTAAAAACGAAAATTGCCGCGATCAAAGCCGCCGCGCCGAAAGCCAGCGACGTATACAGCGGCAGCCAGCTGGCTACTCTGGAGCCAACCGCAACATCAATCGTCAGATCGGACAACTCACTGGTCTTCGGAAGTATATAATAGAAAATATCCATCAGCCTGATTACGAACCGCGACTCTACGAACTGATTTACGAAATCACGATACTGCAGCAGATACTGCAGAAACCACACCAGCACGGCAGTCATCACTGCCATGGAACCTGACCCAAACAGAATCCCGGCAAAGGTGGTAATCGAAAGCCAGATAAATAGACTGACAAGGTTCAAAAGATACACGTAGATGATATTGTCGCTATATATGCCGTGGACCAGATACATGACAAGATTTCCGGCAAGTCCGCACACAACAACCACTACGGAATAAGCCACAAGAATACCAAAGAACTTGTTGACCAAAAGAGACGTTCGGGAGATCGGTTTCGACAGGTAGAAATCCGCCCGCCCCCTGATGAGCATACTCGGTATCAATCCGGCCGTAGCCAGGACCGCCAGCACTACGAGAATATCGATGAAAATGGCAAATCCGCGGGTCACTGGATTGCCCAGAGCCTCATTAACCTCCCCGAGATTCATCTCCATAGAATCCCCGCGACCACCACCAAACTGCGCCTGACCACTTACAAGTATGACCGCTATAGCAATCATTGTCACCACGATAAAGACCCAGAAGATTTTCCGGTCGACCATCTCGGATATGCAACTTCGAGTCAGACCCCTCATGACGTCTCCACCTTGCCGCTTCCGCTGATGGTCTCAATGAAGGATTGTTCCAGCGATACCTTGATCGGCTTTACCGATTTGATATCAATCTTCTTCAGTCGTATCTCATCAATCACCCAGTTTATCTTCTTATCATCGACAAGCTGGACCACCAGACGGTTCATCGACAACGAAACACGCTTGCCAATCGCCTCCGGAATCTCAAACAACTTGTTGCCAAACTCAGCTTCGATTTCGTATTGACTCTCCCGGCTGGTCAACTCATCCACTGTTCCCATCTTTATGACCCGGCCCCGGGAGAGTATCGCCACTCTGTCAGCGACCGATTCGACCTCGGACAACAGATGCGAATTCAGAATTATCGACTTGCCCTCATCGCGGATCTTCTGAAGTACCTTCCTTATTTCCGTCTTCCCTACCGGATCAACACCATCGGTGGGCTCGTCCAAAAACAGTATCTCCGGATCGGACATCATCGCCTGAGCCAACCCTATCCTCTGCTGCATACCTTTGGAGTATTTCGTGATCTTGACATTACCCCACCGGTCCATATCGACCAGCTTGAGAAGTATTCCGGCGCGTGAGTTAATGTCGCCGCGACTCATGCCGAAAAGACGTCCGGTGAACTCCAGTAGCCCCAGCCCGGTGAGATGACTCGGGAAACGGTGATTTTCCGGAAGGTATCCCACTTTTCTTCGGGATGCCGGGTTATCGGGAGGAAGTCCCGCTATGGTGGCGCTTCCGGCCGTGATGGTGGTAATTCCCAGTAAAGTTTTAAGAAGGGTTGTCTTGCCCGCTCCGTTGGGACCAAGCAAGCCAAATATCTCCGGTTGCTCGATTGTAAGGGAGACACCGTCAAGAGCGGTAATTCCGCCCTTTTTCATGCCGGTGCGGTAAATCTTTGTCAGGTCTTCCGTGACGACTATGTTCATAAAGCTATTCTGCGGTCAATCTCTGCCCTTTAGGTACTACTATGGTTCGGGAAGCGCAAGCTTGAAATTCCCACCGCTCATGTATTTTATCGGCTTTACGCGCAAAAAATTGAAAAGTTTAGCTGAATAAGAAGAGTCTGAGCCTGCTTCCCCACAAAAGATTCCGTATGCCAACCCATCCCTTGTTGTAACGCGGAAACAGACCCTCACTCGAATCTGGCGGGCTTCCGGAGAGTCGCTGTAACCCGGAGCCCACGGGAAAAATCTGATATTGACCGTCACAAAAGTTGAGTGGCTCCAAACAACGTCCCATTAAAAGAAATTAATTCCCGGTGACGCGGTAAGATAGGTTGATGTCGTGCAATAAGAAAAGCCGGCGAGCGGACTCGAACCGCTGACTGGCTGATTACAAATCAGCTACTCTACCAACTGAGTTACGCCGGCGTTGAAGCGGTACTAATCAAACAATTTTGGCAATCAAGTCAATATATTTTCTAAGGGAGCCTCGGTTCGACTTTCCCGTCAAACTTTCTTTTTCCACCGCACACCCTGCGGCGTATCCTCAAGGATAATTCCTCTGGCCAGAAGGTCATTGCGAATTTTATCGGCCAGAGCATAATCCTTGTTCTTTTTCGCCTGGGTGCGCTGAGCTATAAGCGACTCTATCTCCCTGTCCAGATCACCGCTTGATTCATAGGTGAAATTGAGCACCGAGTCGAATCCCTTTATTGTTTCCAAGGCTCTGTCCCGCTCCTTGACCGAAAGCGCGTTTTCCGCCCTGAGACGATTTATGTCGCGGATAAAATCAAAGACAGCGCCAAGAGCGCCCGAAATATTCAAATCGTCATCGAGCGACTTCTCGAAACCCGCCAGGGCTTTTTCGATAATACTATCGGCCGCGCCGCTTGACTCTCCACCCGTGTACTCGGACAGGTTGGCGATAAAGTCATTGTATCTCTCCAAAGCGCCGCGCGCCGAATCGAGACCGGAGAAGGTAAAATCGAGCTGCTGACGATAGTGACTGGCGATCAGCAGATACCGCACCACCACCCCTGAATAGCCCTTGGCCAGAATGTCTCTGAGAGTAAAGAAATTCCCCAGCGACTTTGACATTTTACGACCATCGACAATCAGGTAACCGCAGTGCAACCAGTAGTTGACGAATTTCTCATCAGTGGCCGCTTCGGACTGCGCTATCTCGTTCTCGTGGTGTGGGAACATATTGTCGACGCCACCGGTGTGAATATCAAAATGCTTGCCGAGATACTTCATCGACATCGCCGAACACTCAATATGCCATCCGGGACGACCCTTGCCTATTTCCGTCTCCCAGTAAACATCGCCGTCCGACTCATCCCAGGCTTTCCAAAGGGCAAAATCCGATACCGAGTCCTTCGCATACTCATCGGCCGCAATTCTCGCGCCTGCCTTCAGACCGGCCATATCAAGATTGGCGAGCTTACCGTAATCCCGAAACGACGATATCTTGAAATAGTAGTTGCCGTCAACTTCATAAGCATGACCTTTCTCGATCAGTTTCTTGACCAACTCCACCATTTCAGGAATATGCTCGGTAGCAGCCGGATATTTCTCCGCCCGCTCGATTCCAAGCGAATCAAGGTCCTCGAAAAACGACTTAATATTCGGGGCTGTGAAATCCTTCAACGTGATCCCCTGTGCCTTAGAGTCGCGAATTGTCTTGTCGTCAATGTCGGTTATGTTCATGACCTGGTAGACGTCGTAGCCCTTATACTTCAGGTAACGACGCAACAGGTCCTCGAACATATAAGCACGGAAATTGCCGATATGAGCGAACTTGTATACGGTGGGTCCGCACGTGTACATGCGCACCTTGCCGGGCTCGATGGGCTTGAATTCCTCCTTTTGACGCGTCAGGGTATTTCTGAATACCAGAGCCATTTTCGACTTATCCCTCCGTGAACGATTTTACTGTCTTCTTATCCAGCTTCTTTATGACCTCAAAGAACAACCTCACCGTGTTGTCGTAGTCGCTGCGATTGAGGATGCCGTTGTGGCTGTGGATATAGCGCACGGGCGGCCCGATGTAAATCGACGGTACTCCCCGACGACTCAAGTGCACGCGGGCGCTGTCACCGGAACCTCTTTCCATATACGATAAATGATACGGAATCTTCTTTTCTTCCGCCGTCTTTATGACAAGGTCACGAAGCTTGAGGTTCGGAATCATACCGCCATCATAGATCAATACGGTGGCGCCGCTGCCGAGTTTCTCGGGCCGCGAGAAGCCTTCCGGCGGCACGTCCTGGGCCACGCCGACATCTACGGTAATGCAGACATCGGGATCAGCCACGTGGGCTATAGTCTGCGCGCCCCTCAAACCGACCTCTTCCTGAACCGTACCACCGGCCAGAAGAGTGTTCGGATGCTTCACCTTCTGAAACTTTCTCAGTAGATCCAGAACGATTGCGCAAGCAACCCTGTTGTCAAACGCCTTTGAAAGATACATCTTGTCGTTGCCCATAATCGTAAAATTGCTGTCAGGTACAATCGGGTCACCGGGCTGGATACCCAGCTTCTTCTTGATATCGAATTTCTCCTGAACACCGACATCGATAAACATATCTTTTATATCAAGAACCTTCTTGCGATCCTCTTCAGGGAGAATATGCGGCGGCTTAGAACCAACCACGCCTATAAACACTCCCTTGGAACTGATTACTCGCATCCTCTGTCCAAGCGTCACATGAGGCCACCAACCGCCGAGCGGAAGGAATTTGATATAGCCCTCCTTGGTGATTTCCTTCACCATAAACCCGATCTCATCCATATGGCCTATAACCATAACCCTCGGACTGTCACTGGTCCCTTTCTTAACTCCCAAAACTGACCCAAGATTGTCGTATTCAAGTTTGTCTGTCAGCTGTTTGAGCTCGCGAACCATTAATTTGCGAATTTCACTCTCGTAACCGGAGACTCCGTTAGCTTCGGTAATTTCTTTCAAAAGCAGTTCGGTTTTGTCCATAAAGGCTCCCAATCACTGAATTTACAGCAACATCTGATTTTTCGATTCAATTAGGGCGTAATATATGAAAGAACGACGCTAACGTCCACTCAAATATCAAGATAGTTACCCAGGTCGGTCAACGAAGTAATAGTGGGAATATCGGCCGGCATGTCCCCAGGATACTCCCGGCGCGGCCAGAGTTTCAAGATGGCCTTCATACCCATCTCCGTCGGACCGCGGTAATCCTCGACATATCTGTCCCCTATATACACGCACTCCGCCGGCGCACAGCCCGCCAGATTGGCTGCTTTGTAGAATATGTCAGGGTGTGGTTTTCGTAAGCCAAAACTGGAACTGAATATGGTGAAATCCAAAAACGGGGCCAGCCCGAATTTCTTGAGTTCGCCCCGATGAGTGTCTTCGGGAAAAATGGTATTGGATATCAACCCGATAGTCCCCACTCTTGCCTTGATTCGCTCGAGAATTCGCACAGCATCGTCATATGCGTAAATCCTGGCGGCAACCGGCTTATAATAAGCCTCAAAAAGATCTTCTATGAAGCCGTCACCCGGCTCTATTTCCAGCTTCTCGAGTAGCTTCGACGCCGCCTGAGGTATGGTCCACTCCACCAGACTTTTGGATGCGGACTCGCGGAAGTCTTTCTTGACCTCCTCGAACAACTGAAAGAACTCTTCATCACCGGGAGTAGCGTATCCTCGCTTGACCAGAAACTTGTTCACGCTGGCAGCGCACAGGATGCTCAGGGTTTCCCATGAATCCGACTCATATTCAATCAAGGTTGACCCCAAATCAAATATAACAGCTCTCGGCTTAAATTTACTATCCATCAGCAGAAATCCTATCGATGCATCGCCGAGTTCATGAGCTTATTGACCAGATCATCAAATCCGATTCCCACCGCATTGGCTGCCATGGGCGCCAGCGACAATTCCGTCATGCCGGGCAGAGTGTTCAACTCCAGAAAGAAGTATTGGTTGTCTTCGTCTAAAATAAAATCCACTCTGACCAGTCCCGTGGCCCCAATAACGTTGTATATTCTGAGAGCGGCCTGCTGAATCGAGGCTGCCGCGTCCTTGTCTATCTCCGCGGGCACGATGTAATCGGACATCCCCTTGGTGTACTTGGCCTCGAAATCGTACAACCCCTTCTTCGGCTTGATTTCCACGAGCGGGAGAGCCTTGCCATCGAGCACAGCCGCCGTTATCTCGCGACCCTTGATATATTTCTCGACCAGAATATCGTCAGTCTCCTTCTTACACTTTTCCAGCGCCTCGGGAAGAGCCTCAGCAGATTCGACTTTCGACAATCCAATCGTCGAGCCGCCATCGTTCGGTTTTACTATGATCGGAAACTTAAAGCGCTGGCAGATCTCCTGGCCAAGCCGCTCGTCGATTTTCTTCCCCTTGGTGCGATATAGAGCGAATTCCGGCGTCTGGATATTTTCGGCGATACTCAGTTTTTTCGCGACCGCCTTATCCATGGCGATTGCCGAAGCAGCCATATTGGAACCGGTGTATTTCTTACCGGCGAGATCCAGCAAGCACTGAATCTTTCCGTTTTCACCCGATCCACCATGCAAGGTAATAAAAACAACCTCAATATCGGTAAATCCCGGTGAGCCGAGCGCATTGGCCAATGACCAGGTCTTACTTTTCGGCACCGGTGTCCTCGCCGCCGGATCGGATTTGTGCTCGATAAAAGAACCATCGCTGGTCAAAAGAGACCTTCCGGTCGAAGGATCAATGGCATAAACTTTGTGCCCGAGGCGGCGCAGCGCCTCATACACGGCCTTTCCGGAATCCAGCGAAACCCTGCGTTCGCTTGAGTCACCTCCGGCAAGCAATAATACTCTCATCGCTTTCCTTCTCTTGACATTTTAAACCTTCGAATTATATAAAAAGCCACAACGATAATCAAGACAGGCCAGATAATCAAATTGTATGTTCTAAAATATTCTTTCACCACTTCCAGGTGCTCCACGAATTTCATCGCAGCGTACATTAGCAGCCCTGTGAACAAAGCATATGAAATAGCCGAATATACGAGCATTTTGAACGGTTGATAACGGCTGATACCGGCTACCAGGGCAAGCGCCGAACGAAATCCCACAACAAACCGGGATATAACAAGAATCAGTGGACCCCACTTTTCAAACTTTCGCTCAACATTAACAATGTCTTTCGCCGAGAAATAGCGGTAGTCCTTTTCCATGAAGAAATCCCGGCCATAACGGACACCAAAGAGATAAATCAACATCACCGAAGCCAGTCCCCCCGCCATAATGATGATTATGGCCATCTCAAGATCGAGTCGATTTACTGCCACCAAAGCGCCCGCGGCGACAATAAAACTGTCACCCGGAAAGGGCGGGAAGACATTTTCAGCAAAACAGGCCACAAAAAGAGCCAGGTACACCCAAAACGGCCCATAGCTGAATATGAAGTCGAGTAGCTGGTTTATTCTGGTGGGATCTTCAACCATTCTTTCTGACCAGACAAACAGCCGACGCGCCAATGCCTTCCCCCCGACCAATAAACCCCATCTTCTCCGTCGTCGTGGCTTTGATGTTTACTTGCGACGGTTCGATATCGAGTATGGCGGCTATCCTCAACTTCATCGACTCAACATGCGGATTGAGCTTCGGCTGCTCGGCAAACAGAACCGTATCGATATTTATGATACCGATTATTCCGGCATCCTTGATAAGACGATATACCTCGCCAAGAAGCACAGCCGAGTCAGCGCCTCTGTATTTGGGATCGGATGGTGGGAAGTGCTGACCGATATCGGGAAGACCCGCGGCTCCCAGCAAGGCGTCCATTATCGCGTGCAGCAAGACATCGGCATCGCTGTGCCCCTCCAACCCGCGTTCGTATGGAATCCTCACACCGCCAATCGTAAGAGCTCTTCCGGCAACCAACCGATGGGCATCAAAACCGTGCCCGATGCGAATATCAGTCATTGACTCGTCCTTTCAAAACCGCCTCTGCCAACACCAAATCATCGGATGTCGTCACTTTGAAGTTGGGGGCCGATGGTTCAACGGCCTTCACCTTGAATCCCCGTTTCTCCACCAGCGAAGCATCATCTGTTATACTCTCATCCCCGCCTTTTTCATGACATTCCCGGTGCGCCTGGACTATTAAATCGTATTGAAAGACCTGCGGCGTCTGCGCCATGAAAAGCGAGTCCCGCTCAAGCGTGGAGATTATGTAGGAATCACGGACCCGCTTAACTGTATCCGCCGCCTTTGTTGCCAGAATAGCGGCCCGCTCCTGCGCCGCCACCTTGACCACCCGGTTTATATCCTCCGCCAAAACCAGCGGACGGGCACCATCGTGAATCGCCACAAAGTCAGTCGAAAGCGGCAATGCCTTCAATCCGTTGTAAACTGATTCCCGCCTGCTCACTCCTCCCGGCACAATCTTGGTCACCTTGTGAAACCCATACGGGTCAATTATCTTCTCGCTCGTATACAACAGGTATTCTTCGGCTACAACGACAATAATGTTGTCGATTGAACCGGCTTTTTCAAAACTGTCCACGCACCAGGAGAGCATCGGCCGTCCGCACAGTGTCCTAAACTGTTTGGGAACTTCCCCTCCAAACCGCTCTGATTTCCCCCCGGCCACTATAAGCGCTGCTGTTTTCATGATAGGCCAATATAAGTGAGCTTTAAAGACTTAGTCAACGAAGCAAATTTGACGGGTTTCCGCCGGCCGCCACCCATTAGAGAATTAACATGGCGTCGCCATAGCTGTAAAAGCGAAAGCTATTTTCGACCGCTCTGTGGTAGGCCTCGAGTATTGTCTCCCGACCCGCGAAGGCTGAAACAAGAATGAGCAGCGAGGATTTGGGCAGATGGAAATTCGTTAGCAAATGGTCCACAAACTTGAACTGATGCCCCGGCTTGATAAACAGATCCACCTCCCCCTCAAAGGGCACGATCCTTCCATCTTTGACGGGTGCAGCTTCGAGCGTACGAACCGAAGTCGTCCCCACCACGAATATCCTTCCCCCCGACTCGCGGACGCCGTTTATCGTCGCCGTCGTCTCCTCAGAAAGAATGGCATATTCAGGATCTACAGTGTGCCGCTCAATTTCCTCCACCTGAACCGGTTTAAACGTGCCTGGCCCCACGTGCAAGGTCAACTCGGCCACATGGACGCCCTTCTCCTTTAGTCTCCGAAGAACTTCGGGAGTAAAGTGAAAACCGGCGGTGGGAGCGGCGACAGCGCCAACCCTGTCAGCCCTGGCGAAGATTGTCTGATACCGGCTGACATCTTCCGGGATATCAGTCCTCTTGATATACTGAGGTAAAGGCACGTGCCCATAGCACTCGATAATCCTCTCCTGCGATAGCATTGAGTCAAACCGAACCACCCACTTGCTGCCTCGGTTTTCCACCAGCGTCAAACTCTGTCTGTCCGTCTGACAGGCCCTCTGAAAATGGATCGTTTCTCCCTCTTTCACTCGCCTTGACGGTCTCACCATCGCCAGCCACTGTAGAGGATTCTCATCCAATTGGCGAATCAGAAACACCTCCACCTCGGCTCCCGTAGTCCGATTGCCGAGCAGTCGGGCCTTGAATACTTTCGTGTTATTAACAATGAGAGCGTCTCCCGCGCGAGGATAATCGATGAATTCCGCAAAGGATTTGATTTCCGTATTTCCAGTCCCCCGATTGAGAACCATCAGGCGCGATTCATCCCGGTTGCGGGCCGGGTGCTGGGCGATTAGCTCAGACGGAAGCTGGTAATCAAAGAGACTTATATTCATCGCAGGACAATAAGCGGTATAAGACCATACGGGTCAAGTCCCAGTGTCACTTCCAACGGCCAATCAGGTTGATTACTATTGTAATGATGACTGACAGGATTATACAGGAAACAACAGGAATGTAAACCCGGCTGCTGCCGTAGCGGAATGAGACATCACCGGGAAGTTTGCCCAGAAACGGAATTTTATCGAAAAATATCATGATGAGTCCAGCGGCGACGAAAAGAACACCGAAGAGAATAAGCAACTTTCCAGCCTGATCCAACATCGCCACTCCACTACTGTACTTTGAACAGAATTACGCGATCGATGAATATCTGCGCCAGGGCCTTCTGCTCCGGCGTCAGGTTCTTGGGAAATTTATCGCCGCTCAGATGAGTCTCCAGAGCATCAAGCGCCTTGCGGGTGTCTTCCACCGTCAGCACCTGACCGGTTTCTTCTTTCAGCTTGTCGCGAAACTGAATAGTGTCTTTAATCAGGCTGGCCATGACGCCCTTGGCGTCCGGCCTTCCCTCAAACATCTGCCCCCCAAGTGATTTAATCAAAAGCCTAAATTCATCATCTGGCATTTCGTCCTCCTTGCTGCAAAACGCTCCGGAGCCAGATAGGCGTTAAAGAACCTTTTATCGGTTCTCTTTAGATAACACTTTACGATTAAAAAAGATTCTGCTGACCGCCACCTGGAATGTCAACTCCCAGGTGCCTGGCCGCTTCACTTGAGGCCACCCGACCTCGCTTGGTTCTTTGAACGAAGCCGATCTTAAGAAGATATGGCTCAACCATATCGACGAGCGTATCGACTTCCTCGCTGAGAGTGGCGGCCAGAGCCTCAATACCGACCGGGCCGCCCTTATAGTATTCTATTATGACCTTCAATAGCTTGCGGTCAAGATTATCCAGCCCGATACTGTCAATCCCTTCAGCATCCAGCGCCTTGCCGGCTATATCGGCGTCGATGATACCATCCCCCTTGACAGCGGCATAATCCCTCACCCGTCTCAAAAGCCGGTTGGCTATCCGCGGCGTCCCCCGGGATCGTCCCGCGACAACCGCAGCCGCGTCCGGGTCTATCTGTGTCTCCAACAGACCGGCGGAACGAATAACAATTTCCTTGAGTTCTTCGACCGGATAAAAATCCAAATGGTAATACAGCCCAAAACGGTCTCGCAGTGGCGCCGACAACATCCCCGCCCGGGTCGTCGCTCCCACCAGCGTAAACCGCTTGAGAGGGACATTGATTACTTTGGCAAACGCTCCCTTATCGACCACGAAATCAACCTTGAAATCCTCCATCGCGGGATACATAAACTCCTCGATAGTAGGCGAAAGGCGATGAATCTCATCGATAAAAAGTATATCGCCTTCCTTAAGGTTGGTCAGAATACCCATCAGGTCGCCGGTCCGCTGAAGAGCCGGACCCGCAGTCGCGTAAATCTTTGTCCCCATCTCATTGGCGATTATGTGCGCCAGTGTTGTCTTTCCCAGCCCCGGAGGCCCATATAGCAAAACATGCTCAATGCACTCGGAGCGTCCGCGAGCCGCCTCAAGTGTTACTTTAAGCTTCTCCCGTAAGACATTTTGACCTATATACTCACTCAATAGTTTAGGCCTGAGGGATAACTGCAGGCTGTCTTCCTCGGGAGTAACCTGCGAGCCTGATACTATTCGTTCACGGGCCATCTAAAACCTACCCTCTTCCCTGTTGCTCGTTGCGGAAGATGAGCGAAATAAGCTCCTCGACCCTGCTTACCTTGGGAGCGGTCTTAATGACCCTGGCTACCATCTCCTCCGCCTCCTGACGCCTATACTGAAGCTGGAGCAGAACCTCAACCGCCTCGTGTTCAATCGGACCAAGCGCCTTTTTGTCTTCCTTCTTGGCCAAAGGTTCATCAGTCTTTGAAAGCGCAAACTTGCTTGTCTTGCCGTGCAACTCGGCGATAATCTTATCCGCCAGTCTTCCGCCCACACCTGGAAGACGATTCAGCGTCGATGCATCCTTGGTCTCGATAGCCGTCGCGATTTCCCTTATAGGAAGAATCAGCGATTTAAGAGCTTTCTTTATCCCCAGACCGGGCACCTGCGTAAACAATGAGAAAAACTCCCGATCGATATTACTGGTAAAACCCACCAGCTTGGGATAATGATTCGACTTCTTGTCGCCCGCTTCAATGTAGTAAATTGTCTTGAATTCGATCTCGCTGCCAACCTTACCATTCGCCTTCAGCCTCTCGGCCACGGCCGAAGGAAGCAGGATCTCATAGTAAACCCCGCCGTTTTCTACCAGGGCGAAATCATCGGTGATGCGTGCCAGTGTACCCTTGATACATCCTATCATACTGCACTCATCTGCTGGTGCCTGAGCATGCGCATGTGACACAGTGCCACCGCCAGAGCATCGGCAACATCCGGAGGCTCCGGAATGGCGCCCAGACAAAGCGTGGACGCTATCATCTGCTGAACCTGACGCTTGGAGGCTCTGCCGTTGCCGGTCAGGGCGTTTTTTACTTTCGTGGACGCGTATGGAAACACTTTAACGCCGAACTGGGCCGCCTTCAAAAACACTATCCCCCGCGCGTGCCCCATTATGATGGCAGTGCGCGGATGGTTATAATGTGAGTAAAGCTCCTCCACCGCCACCGCGTCAGGCCGGAACTGGTCGATAATAGCTTCCAACTCCTGACCGATATGGTGCAGCCGGGTCTCCATCGGATCGCTGCCATCGGTGCGAACTATCCCCGCCTCCTGGACGGTAATAGTATCACAATTGTCCTCAATGACAGCATAGCCGGTGATGTTCAGCCCGGGGTCTATTCCGAGAATACGCATGAATTCAAATATGCCGTAATCGGTAAAAATATCAACTTAAAACATGGAATCCGGGCAATTTGTGAGACCCGTCAAAGCAGATGCTTCAGAGACCTCACCGAGTCTACGATCTTATCAGGCACGACCGATGATCTGGCTACAATTTCTTCCCTGTATTTGCCGGTTCTGACCAGCACTCCCGACAGCCCGGCCAACTGGGCTCCACCGATATCCGAAACTATATCGTCACCGATCATGACAACGTCTTTCGGCGAAAGATTCATGTCTTCAACGGCCAGCCGGAAGAATTCCCGTGACGGCTTGCCAATAACGGTAGCTTCCGTTCCCGTCGCATACTCCAATCCTGTAACGAAAGCGCCTATATCGAGAGTGAGCCCCCTGGATGTCTCCCAGTAGCGTCCCTTGTGAAGAGCCAAAAGCTCCGCGCCGTTAATTATCAGACCGAAAAGACGATTCAGGAGACTGTAATTCCAACGGTCGCTGTAATGACCTATCACAATCACATCGGGGTTGATATCATCGAGAGCAAACCCGACAAACTCCTGCTTGGTACTCTCCTCGAGTATCAAAAGCAAACTGGGGTTGCCCTTTTTGCGAAGATACCTTGCGGCTATCTTGGGAGGCGTGAAGATTTCTTCTTTTTTGATTCCGAGTCCGAGTCGATCCGTCTTCTGATAAAGAGCGTCCAGTGACCTGGTAGTGGTGTTCGTTACGAATCGGCAGGGAATATTCTTCTCCCGCAAATAGGCGAGAGTCTCGGCGGCGCCATCGATTGGCTCATCACCAACGAATAAAACACCATCAAGGTCGAACAACAGCCCCTTTATGTTACTGAACTTAAACGATGCCACCGCCGTCAAGCCAGTTTTTCCAGAACGGATTCATCGATATCGAAGTTGGCATAAACTTTCTGGATATCGTCATTCTCTTCCAGCAACTCGTACATCTTCAACATCGAATTAGCCTGCGACTCATTGTCGAGCTTCACGGTGTTGGACGCCTGCATGGTTACCTCGGCCGACACCATCGGTATCCCCTTCGCTTCAAGGGCGGAGCGGACAACATCGACATCGCCGGGCTGTGTAACTATCTCGTAAGAACCGGATTCGGTTTGAATATCCTCAGCGCCCGCCTCAGTGGCAACTTCCATGAGTGTGTCTTCATCAGCAGCATCGAGCTCGACAGTAATTATGCCCTTCTTCTCGAATATCCAGGCCACACAACCGTTGGAACCGAGGTTGCCGCCGTACTTGGTGAGGATGTGCCGTATCTCGGATACCACGCGATTTTTGTTGTCCGTGAGCACTTCCATGTACACCGCTACCCCACCCGGACCGTAGCCTTCATATGTCACAGACTCATACGTTACACCGGGAAGTTCTCCCGTGCCTTTTTGGATGGCTCGTTTGATATTGTCGGCCGGCATGTTGGATGCCTTTGCGGCTGCAATGGCGGTCCGCAAACGAGGATTCCCTTCGGGGTCTCCGCCGCCCTCACGGGCCGCTATGGTTATTTCTTTAATATGACGCGTAAAAATCTTACCGCGCTCGGCGTCGGCTTTTCCCTTTTTGCGCTTGATCGTCGCCCATTTTGAGTGACCGGACATTGGACGATTCCTCCTTTATCTATGGCAAATACTACTCAACCGTGGAAATTATCGGCCATAAATCTAATCAAAACCCCCGCAATTAGCAAGAACCGTCCTCAAAATCAATTGTTACCGGTTGCCTGCACAGGCGCCCTAAGGTATAATCCCTACATGCCGTCAGTATTCACCCGCATAATAAATCGCCAGTTGCCCGCGAAAATCTTCTATGAAACCGCTGACATTATCGTCATAGCCGACCATCGTCCCAAGGCCCCGGTTCATTTGCTGATTATTCCTAAAGCGGAGATTAGAAATTTCTTCCAAGCGCCACCGGAAGTTCTGGCCCTAATGGATGATACCGTGAAGATTATAGCAGGAAAACTGGGGCTGCAAGATCATTTCAGGATAGTCATCAACAATGGTTTCGGGCAGGAAATCGACCACATCCACTACCATTTCCTTTCGGATCGAAAACCGTCGTCGCTCGAATTCAAGTGATGAAATCCAGCTTATATAAAAAAAATGCAGGCGAAGTCATGTGGGGCCTTCGCCTGCGGCTCAAGAGGATGAAGGGATTTGGTGCTTCCGGAAGCTTAACCTCCGAAAGAATCTAAATTTTTAACTTCTTACAACCGGCTCAACAAAGAATCAATTTCCCTTCAATCTAACGCTTACTACTTCCTTTAAACCCTACCTGTAATACGCAGGGTATAGGAAAAAGTTGCACATACTTGATTAAATTTATCTATTTTCCTCTAAAATCTTCAGCAGACTCGGCTTTCGCGCAAGTCCATATATCACCACGAAATAAAAGAATCCGGCCCAGGATGAAACGCCAAAGACATTCGCAGATGGTACCCCATCTTTTGATAAAATCGTCTGGTTGGCCAAAACCGCCCCTATACCAAACAGGCCAGCCACCGCCGTTCCTGCGAGCCAGAATCCCGTTTTGCCTCCCTTCGCGGTACCTCGCCAGTCGGAAACCGGCGGTGGGAGGTATTTTCCTTTACATGCGGCTACGGTTAGTACTGACATACCGACAACCGTGCTGAGATGCTGCATCACGGAGGCGTTCGATAGCCACAATCCCATCAGATGGTGGTATTCGCCCAAGAGCGGGATTGCCCGGGCAATCTCGCCGCCCGGATGTGTAAAAGAGTCCCAGAAAAAGTGACTCAGCGCGCCGGTCAAAACTGACAACGTGAGAGTCACCCAGCCGCGAGAGCCCTCTATCCTCCACTCTTGTGTCGCCAGACCCGAAAAATGACGATCCAGAGGATCTGGCAGATTCCCGATAAACGGAGCCTTAAAAAGCCGGTGAAAAGCTATCGAAAACAAGACTCCGGCCGGTACACAGAACCAAAATAGACCTGCCCAGCTGTGACTTAATCCACGATATGCAGTCGAAAAGCCCAAAAAATATATAAGGTCCGGCGACATTGCTCCCGCCATCAATCCGGTCAGCGACAGGTATCTCGGGAAGAACCTTTTGAGCGGCAATACAATCGCGGGATGGGCTACGGTGAATGGCATGTCTCTTATATCTCTTTACGAATGTTAAGGTTGCACTTTAAATCGGCGATTGATTTGCCTCCCTACATCACAAAACAGGAGAAATTGGGTTTATTCGGCAAGTATTGCTGCAAAATGGCATTGACAAATGGAGATAATTCGATATCATTCCGATGTTATGATACATGATATTAGCGCAGAAACCTTTAGCATTGGTGAAGGGGGTGTTTGTTAGTTGACAGGCGTTAAAGTACGCGACGATGAGTCATTTGAAAAAGCCCTTCGCCGATTCAATAAGTTCTGTGAAAAAACCGGAATATTGACTGATATTAAAAAACATCAGCATTTCGAAAAACCGTCCGAGGCGAAAAAGCGCAAACTGGCTGTTGCCAAGCGCAAAGCCCGGCGGATGAGAATGATGCAGGAAGATTACTGATATAAATGTCTATCGTTAGCAGGATAGAAGATGATATGAAAAAGGCCCTCAAGGCCGGTGAGAAAGAAAAACTCACGGTCCTTCGGGGCCTTAAGTCTGACCTGAAGTATCGTCAAATCGAGTTGCGTGAAGAACTGACCGATGACGATGCTGTGGCGGTGCTTAACAGCGCCCGCAAGAAACGTCGTGACTCAATCGAGATGTTCGAAAAGGGCGGCCGCGATGATCTCGTCAGACAGGAAAAGTACGGGCTGGAAATAATAGAGCAATATCTCCCCGAGCAACTCAGCGAAGAGCAGTTGATCGATATCGTCAAACAGGCAATCAAAGAAACCGGGGCCGACTCTCCCGCAAAAGTGGGCCTGGTGATGAAAGCGGTTATGCCGAAAGTAAAAGGGCAGGCTGACGGTAAGGTAATCAACAGGCTTGTTATGGACTTACTCTCCAAATAACCCGCATTTCGACGAAAAAATAAAACTTGCGCCGTATTTTTTAGCCTCTCTATATTGCTTACAAATCCATTTAATAGTGGAGAAAAATCTATATGAATTGGATAGATGGTATACTAATCGTCTTGCTGTTGGCCTCGGTAATCGTTGGATCGAAAAAAGGGTTAATCCGGGAACTCATGGCATTTATCGTCTTCTTTGCCGCCATCATCGTATCGGTAAACTACATCGACAACTTTGCTGTCTGGGTGTACGAGCGTCTCGGCGGTTCGCCCCTGATTTCGGCCTTCCTGTCGTTTGCCATCCTCCTGGCTCTGTCCTACGCTGTTTTCAAGATTCTGGGTATGCTCTTTTACAAAGTAGCACAGGTCAGACAAACAGGCCGCAAGGACCAGTTGGGCGGCGCCCTCATCGGCTTCCTAAGAGGGTGGGTGGCCGTAGGCTTTTTGTCGTTTTTGATCTTTTTGCTGCCGATGCCGGACGGGTTTTACACCTCCTATGAATCGTCATTCTTCGGACCGGCCGTCGCAAAAACCGTACCTCTCATGTTCGAAAGTACCGCTAAAATCCACCCCAATAATCCCAGCTTTATGGAAAAGATCGAAAATACCTTACTGGTCGCCCCCACAAAAACAAAGACACAGCGAGAGTTCCTCGATGAGGACAGGGTCGAGGTACACCGGGTGCTGTATCAAATGGAGAAGTTCTTCTCCACCGATATGGACGAGTCGTAATTTGACTTTTATTTGTACCGAGAATTCTTATATTAAACCGGCCTGCGGCCGGTTTTTTTAATGCCGTATCGCCGGCAAAAACCATGAACGAACACACGCTCAACATTCTGGAATTCCCCAAAGTCATATCGCTCATCAGGGGAAAATGCCTCACCCCTTTCGGGGCCTCAGAGGTATCCGGCTTCGTTCCTATGTACGATCCGACCGCCATACGACAGCGACAGTCCGAAATATCGCAAATGAAAGATATCATTAATTTCGGCACCCCCTTCCCCCTGTACCGCCTCGAAGACTGCACGGAGGAAATACGGCAATCGACCGTCGAGGGCATCTTTCTCGAACCAAAACAGATTCTTACAATCGGTAATCTGGTCAGTGTCTCTATCGAGATCGAAAGGTACGATAAGGATAACCGCGACAATTTCCCGTTGATTGCCGAGTACCTGAACAAGATCAGGGCTTTCCCGGAGCTGAAAACGGATATTCACAAAGCTATCGATGAAACCGGCGAGGTCAAAGATACCGCCTCTCGCAAACTCAAGGAGATCCGTTCCGAGCTGGTAGCCGGCAGACAGAAAATCATCAACCGGCTGGAGCAGATACTCGGCAAACAGACCAAACAGGCCGGCTGGCAGGATGATATTGTCACCATGCGCAATGAGCGTTATGTGATCGGCATCCCCACCAGTCAGTACCGGGGCGACATGGGTATACTGCACGATCGCAGTCAATCCGGCGCGACGTTCTATGTCGAACCACAGGAAACTGTCGAGCTCAACAACCGCATCAACATGCTATACCAGGAAGAGCGCCAGGAAATAATACGCATATTGAAAACCCTTACGACCGAGATTGGACGCCGCGCGGAGGCTCTTCTGGAAAATATCAGGCTGATCGGCAAGCTCGATTCTTTTCACGCCGCCGGCACCTTTTCCAATGCGATAAAAGGCAATCGACCGACTATTATCGACCGCCCTGATTTCGACCTGCGCAATGTCCGTCACCCGCTGCTGATAATGCAATTCACCGACGCCGCAAAAGTCGTCGCCAACAATATCGCGCTCGATGATTCCCGCCAGGGTATTTTGATAACCGGCCCGAACACCGGCGGCAAAACTGTAGCCCTTAAAACGATCGGGCTGAGTATCCTAATGGCTCAGGCGGGCCTTCACATTTCCGCCGACGAGCTCTCCGAAGTCGGCATTTTTGAAGACATTTTCGCTGATATCGGCGATGAGCAGTCTATCGAACTTTCTCTCTCCACTTTTTCATCGCATGTCAGAAATATCATAAGCGGGCTGAACGCCGCTTCGGATAAGGTCCTCTTGTTGTACGATGAAATTGGAGCCGGAACCGATCCAAAAGAAGGCGCGGCTCTGGCTGAATCGATAATCCTGCACGCTCTTGACCGCGGCGCGAAACTAATCGTCACCACCCATTACTCCCAGCTCAAGACACTCGCGATGGAGTACCCCCAGATCGAAAACGCCTCGCTCGAGTTTGACCGTCAGACCTTTGCCCCCACCTACAAACTGAGACTTGGCCTGCCGGGATCCTCATACGCCATCGAGATCGCCGGTAGACTGGGTATGCCGCCATCGATCTGCACCCGGGCCTCATCCCTTCTCGGAACTGGTGAAAAATCTCTCGATAGCCTGATTGACTCCCTCGAACAGGAGCTGGCCGACCTCAAAAAGAATCAGCGAGAACGCGAGGAAAGACTCAGAAACGTTGAGCAACTCGAGTCCCTGTACAAATCACAGACAGAGCATCTCAAAAAAGAAGTGGAATCGGAAAAAAAGAAAGCTCTCGAAGAAACCCGCTCTTTCCTCGAACAGACCCGAAAAGATATCGAACGCCTCGTTGCCGATATTCGCACCTCCGGCGCCTCCGATGAAACGGTAAAGAAGTTCCATCATCAACTTCGCAGAGGTGAAGACGCTGTCAGGCGAATGCTGCGCGAATCACAACCAAAAGTCACACCACACACCTCGTTCGAAAAGGGTGATCGCGTCGAGATTATTTCCCTCAATCAGAAAGGGGAAATCTCGGAGATGGTCGGCAAGGACAAGGCACGTATAAAAGTGGGCAACGTCTTCACGGTTGTCGAGCTGAGAAACCTGAAGAAAACTGACTTTCAGGCAGAATCGGATTTCCCGCGGTCCAGCGCCACCTCATACCAATCCGAAGAGGAACCGGCCGGCACGGAAATCGACCTGAGAGGAATGACAGGTGATGAAGCTATCGAGGCCCTGGAAAGATTTTTGGACCAGGCTATTGTCAGCGGTCTCCATCACGCTTACGTTATACACGGCAAAGGGACCGGCGCGCTGAGGCGCAAGCTTACCGACTACCTGAAAAGTCACCCGGATGTCGCATCCATGAGGCTGGGTAACTGGAACGAAGGCGGCGCCGGCGTAACCGTCATAAGGCTCAAAGGCTGATATGATTCCGCAGGAGACTATAGAACAAATCCGGCAGGCCAGCGACATCGTGCAGGTGATCAATGAATATATCCGTCTGAAAAAGCGCGGCCGCAACTACCAGGCCCTTTGCCCCTTCCACACCGAAAAAACCCCCTCGTTCAACGTCTCCCCCGACAAACAAATATTCCACTGCTTCGGATGCGGCAAAGGCGGTAACGTCTTTACGTTTCTGATGGAACACGAAAAGATGTCTTTCATCGAAACGGTCAAACACCTCGCGCGAAAAGCCAATATCCCCATTCGTGAAGAACGCACCGATGATTTCAAGCGCGAACTGCTCGATAGAATCAATTACGCCAATCAAACCGCTCTCGAATATTTCCAGAAAACACTCGAACGCCCCAAGTACGCGTCGGTTCGCGACGGTTATTTGAGAAATAAAAGGAATATCTCCGACGAAGCCGTTGAGTTTTTTAAACTGGGTCTGGCCGGCGACGAGTGGGATGGGCTGTTAAATCACGCGGCGCGCAAAGAAATCTCACCGGAGGATTTGGAAAAGGCCGGACTTGCGCTGAAGTCCGAAACTAAAGGCAATTACTTCGACCGCTTCCGCTACCGCCTGATGATTCCCATCTTCAATCTCAGCCAGAAACCGATAGCTTTCGGCGGACGCACACTCAAAAAGGGCGAACCGGCGAAGTACGTAAACTCACCCGAAACTGCCATGTATATCAAAGGCAATGTCCTCTATGGACTCAATTCCGCCAAAGATGCCATTCGTGACAGTAACTCGGTTTTCGTCGTCGAGGGCTACTTCGATCTCATCTCGCTTTGGCAGATCGGTGTTCGCAATGTTGTCGCCTCGTCGGGAACGGCCTTCACGGCGCAACAGGCCCGCCTGCTGGCTCGCTTTGCGGGAGAAGTTTATCTGTTTTTCGACGCTGACTCGGCCGGCCGCACCGCCGCCCTCCGCTCGGTCGACTCCCTTTACGATGCCGGACTCGAAGTCAAAATCATTGTGCCGCCCGAAGGCGAAGACCCGGATACTATCGCCAGAAAGTTCGGCAGAGACAAAATCGATGAACTTCAACACGACGCCATGCAGTTCGTACCCTATCGAATCAAAGATTTCGACCGGGAGACAGCGGGAATCATAGGCAAGGAAAAACTGGTCAAAGAGTTTGCGACCATAGGCTCCAAAATCGGTGACCCCACCCGGCGCTCGCTCTTTTTCTCCGAGGCCGCCGACTTGATGGGTGTGGACGCCGCCGTCTTCCAAAGAGACATCGTACAATCCGGCCCGGAGCAGGCCACCGTCAGGGCAAAAAAGCACAACGCTATCGAGATGGGATTTTTGTCGCTGCTGTTTTCCAACCCCGGAACCATCGACTCCATCTTCGAGAAAATATCCCCCGAAGACTTCGATTCCCGCGAACTGGCCAGGCTCTACGGCGCCATAGCCAATCAGTATCGCGAGATTGGCGTTGTGGACGCCAAAAAACTGGTCGATAACATAGCTGATGAACGCTTCATTTCACTCGTAACAGAGGTAGCCTCGACCGTGTGGGAGGAAGACAAGATCGAACCCGAGACGCGTCGATTCGTTAAGCTCATTTTGGAAGAAAAATCGAAGCGCATACGAAGCAGGCTGCAAAAGGAACTGGCCAAAGCCGAATCCGAAGGTAACCAGCAGAAAGCCGACGAAATACTGCAGGAACTCAGGACGTTTGGATTAGATGCTAAGAAAGATTAAAATCTTAGACCTCGCCCTCGTCGCCAATGCCGAACTCGAATTCGACAACGGCATGTCAGTGTTGACCGGCGAAACCGGCGCCGGGAAATCCGTAATCGTCACCGCCCTGTCTCTTGCCCTCGGCGGACGGGCCGATCGCGAGTATATCCGCCACGGCGCTGAACAGAGCGTTATCGAAGCCACCTTCGATGTCTCCCTCATGTCCCCTGAATACAAGAAGGAGTACGAGGATTTCATATCCGAAGACTCGCTGACAGTGTATCGCGAGATATCCCGCGACGGTAACTCGAAAATCAAAATAAACGGCAAAAACTCCACCCTGAACCAGCTCAAAGCGGTTACCTATCCGGTCGCCGAAATTCTCGGCCAGCACGCCAACCAGATGCTCATGGATGAGGATAACCACCTGCACTTCCTCGACAACTTCGCCGCCCTGCACGATATCCGACACACCGTCGCTGATGCCTACTTCGCCTGGAAAAAGAGCGCCTCGGAACTGGCAGATATTATCGCCAAACGCGAACAACTCACAAAAGAACGCGAACTTCTGCTCTTCCAGAAAAACGAGATCGAAAAGGGACAAATCCGGCTCGGCGAAGAAGAAGAGCTTATCAGAGAAAAAAAGATTCTCGATTCGGCTCGAAGTCTCATGACTTCGGCCTCCCTCGTACAGGAAATCATCGAAAACGAAGAAAATTCCATTTCATCGCTGATCTCGCTCGCGCAAAAAGAACTCGACAAGATGGCGGACATCGATTCCAAACTCGAGTCCAAAGTCAGAGAACTCACCGATGTGGCCTATCAAATCGAAGATCTCCGGACCTTCATCGAACAGTACGGCTCGTCTATCGAAGACAACCCTGAGCGTATCGAGGAAATCAACCTGAGGCTCGATGAAATCTACAGCCTGAAGAAGAAATATGGCGGCTCCGAGCAATCGATTCTCGACTCTCTTGGAATAATAAGAGACAAGCTGGCCGGCGGTCCCCCGGATGTAAACAGTTACATCGATCAACTGACAAAGAAGACTCAGCAGCTATTCGATACCTACTGCCGGCATGCCCTCTCTTTGACCGACACTCGAAGAAAAGCTGCTGATTATCTGCAGAAACTCGTGGTCAAGGAGCTGAAAGAACTGGCCATCGATAATGGCGGCTTCCAAGTCGAGTTCGTCTACGAGGATGACCCGCAGGGGGTGATTATCAACGGCCGGGCGGTCAAACCGGGAGCCGGCGGCCTGGAAACCGGAAGAATACTATTTTCGGCCAACCCGGGTGAACCCCTCAAGTCTCTGGTAAAGACCGCCTCTGGCGGAGAGATATCCCGCGTCCTTCTGGCCCTCAAATCCGCGGAAAAGAAAAACAACAAACTTACGCATTCACTCTTGGTCTTTGATGAAGTCGACTCGGGAATCGGCGGGCAAACCGCCATCGAAGTCGGCAAAAAACTGAAACGACTGTCTTCCGACAATCAGCTTATTGTCGTCACTCACCTGCATCAGATTGCCCGGGAAGCCGATCATCATTATGTCGCGGAAAAAGTGACCGGGATGAGCCGGCGCGCCGTCATCAAAGTACAACGACTCGACCCCGAAGGCATCGAAAAAGAACTGGCCCGCATGGTCGCCCTGCCTTAGCAGCGCTCTTTATATCCAGGAAACTATCTGAGATAAACGGACTCAATGGCGCTCAGGACCGAATCCGTGCGATTCGCCATTATTGCCACCACCCGGTAATCGTATCGAACGCCAAGCCGGGTATTAACATCCAGGTACACCGATACATCCGGCTCGACAGTCGCCACCATCACCAAGATGGAATCGAATATCGTCCGTCTTCGGTAAACGTGAAATTCGTCCAAAAGAGTCTGGTCAACATCGCGCCAGTCCAGCAGCGGCGCTTTCACCGGCGAGGAGTCTATCACCGTATCTACGATGCTTACCTCGAGCCACAGCGGATCGCCAAAATTGAGCGGATTGTCAGGATCAAACGGATTCGCTCTCTCCTTCGGATCAAGTGAACAGCCGAGCATCACCACTACCATGACAAGCAGAGATATTGAGGTAAACCGCGTCACTCTCCTGCTCGTTGTCGCATCTAACCATTTCATAGGCATAAACTCTGCCACAATCTAAAATCGCACTGTGACGGCAATCCCCTGATAATCGGGTTTAAGGTCCAACGAAATACCCGATTTGCCCCACTGAGCCTCGTACTCCCGCACCAAATCCGTTTCGTCACCGGGCGCAAAGATGAAGGTCGCGGCATTCGTCGCCGCGAAGACCAGAGCAAAAGCTCCCAGGATGTTCCGTTGCTCGATCAGATCTTCGTACTCACGGTACTTAGCGGATATGTCAACCGGATGAATCTTGGTCATATACTCATCGTACACATTGTTCGCTTCGTTATTACTCTGCCACGCCCAGAGGGCTGAACCTGCAGCCGCAATCGCGGAGGAAATTCTTATTACTTTGGTCAGCCGCCTTCGCGACGGATTGGCCGACAAATCTTCCACCAGTTTCTTCCACTGTGGCTTGGACTCCAGAACTTTTATGACTTTACTATCATCTCCCGAGCCAACCACAATCTCGGTCAAAGGCTGTTGCTCATAGTTGTCCCTCTCAAGCGTATACGAATAATTTCCTCTCACCACCCGTGAGTCTCTTAGCACGCCGATTTCGATAAGAGAATCAGCCAGGCTGCTGGCCGATATTCTGGGCCGGAAGGTCACATGCAGACTGTCAAAAGCGTAAAAATCGCGCAACTCCTCGAGCTTCAAATCAAACCGGTTCACCCTGCCGACAGTCAACTGATACCTCTGCGGTGTGTTATACTTCGATGCCTTAAGCTCAATGAAATTTCCGGCAACGTTTTCCAGATGATATACAACCGCCAGTTTGTCGCCATCGAACAGCGCCAGCGACTTTGGAGTAGTAATGCGAATCTCAATCGATGTATTGCCCGATTGCTGGGCCACCGCCGAACCGCTCAAAACCGTGATGAAAACGACAGCAAAAATCACCGCAGCCACTTTGAGCACCCTAACCGTCACCTTCCTGTCTGTCAAAAACATTAAGCACTTTCGAGAATTGTTGTGCTAATTTTCCCGCCTATACCATAGACGTATCAGCAGTGGAATTGTCAGCAACTTCTTCACTACCAATATATTGTGCGCCTGTTGGGATATTAAAGTTTTTCTGGTTGCCATTTCTGCGATGCATCATCATCCTGAGCCAAAATCCACTCAATACATATTCCGTATACGCGTGCCGTGCCGATAGGTTGCGGCGACAGCCAAACCACGCTAAGATTCAATATCTCACAGACTTAAGCAAGTAGTTTTAACTTGTGTAACAACCTCAATTATTTTTTCGTATTTAAAGCCAAAATCCATGAATATCCAGCTAACAGCAGAGTATGAATCTTACGAAGGAAATAGTTGAAATGGAAACGGATGCCGCTCTGGTCATGGATATCAAATCCGGCAATAAAACCGCTCTTGGAAAACTGGTCGAGCGGCACAAGAAATTGGCTTACCGGCTGGCATTGGGACTGGTGGGCAATAAAGACGACGCCCATGACATCTCGCAGGAGGCCTTCCTCAGAGTATACCGAAGCGCCAACACCTACGATATCGAACAGCCGTTCCTCCCCTGGTTCTATACCATCATTTCAAATCTGTGCCGTACCTGGCTACGTCGTCGCTCTCACCGCGACAATAAGATCGTCGATGTTGACGATGCGTCGTTTCTGCTGGTCGACTGCCGGACGCCCGAAGACTCCCTTCAAACAAAAGAAGAGATCAGGTGTCTCAGGCAGGCGTTGATGGATCTCCCGTTCGACGACCGGGAGATCATAACGTTGCAGCACTTTCGGGGCATGTCATACGATGAGATAGCGAAGCTCTTGTCGATCCCGAAGGGTACGGTTATGTCGCGACTTTATTACGCCCGCAAAAAGCTGGGAAAGCTGATGAGGCAGTATTATGACTAAAGACAAACGCGAACTTCTGGCAGGCTATGTCGACGGAGAGCTCAGCGACGAGCAGAGAGTTGCGTTTGAGCAAGCACTTCTGACGGACCCTGAGCTCAGGGCGGAGCTGGAAGAGTTCAGAAAACTCAAGGAGGTAACAAGTATGGTGCGCTACGCCGACCTTCCCCCGGAGGTCTGGGATAGCTACTGGCAGGACCTGTACCGAAAACTGGAGCGCGGAGTGGGCTGGATATTATTCTCCCTTGGCGCCATTGTACTGTTGTCTTTTGGCCTTTTTCAATTCTTCTCACAGTTGTATATTGATCCCGAGGTACCGATATGGATCAAAATAGGCGTTACGGCCCTTGCTGTCGGCTCCGTAATCTTGCTGGTCTCATTCGTTAGAGAACGACTGTTCGCCTACAAACGAGACCGCTATCGGGAGATTAATAGATGATCATAACTACCAGTGAGCACATCGCCGGGAAAAAAGTCGTAAAGACCATCGGCCTTGTCAGAGGCAATACCATCCGCGCCCGGCACATCGGACGCGACATCGCCGCCCTTTTCCGCAACATTGTCGGCGGTGAAATAAACGAGTACACCAAGCTCATTTCGGAATCACGGGAACAGGCCATCGACCGCATGGTTGAAGACGCCAAAGCGCAAGGAGCCAACGCTATCATAATGGCCCGCTTCTCTACTTCGGAAATGATGCAGGGCGCCGCGGAACTTCTGGCCTACGGAACCGCTGTAATTATCGAAGACGAATAGGCCACGGCTCCAACAGATTGAAACCGTTACAGACCGGCTCTTGACTTGCCTGTCAGAGCCGGCTTTATTCTATCTATGAAACTCTCGACCCGACCATCGCTGAGCAAATATCTCCCCTCCCGGCCCTTCGTGATCATCGCATCCGTGTACATCGCCGGTATGGTCTTCTTCACCGTCTTTCGACTACTGTTTTTAACCAACTTTGCCGAATACGTCAGCGACGAACCGCTATCGGAAGTCCTCCGCGCCTTTCTGATAGGCGCCCGCTTCGACCAGATGATTGTTCTGCTGGCGCTGGCCCCACTCATTCTGCTTCTCCCCTGGGTCAAAACGGCAAGCAAGGCGATACGCCGAACCTTGATTGCATACCTGACGGTCGTGTTTTCCTTCTTCACTTTGCTTCTGTTGACCGACATCCGTTTCTACAAGTTCTTCGATTCGCACCTGAACTTTCTGGCTGCGGAATATCTTGGCGATGGCAACATGGCCGGCAACCTGATTGTCACCGACCCGGAATTTTATCGATCGCTCTTAGTATGGTTGGTTATCACCCTGCTGCTTCTGGCGACGCTGTGGCTGATTCTCAGGATTAGCCGCCGCGTTGAAAACCGCCGCTCCTTATCGAACCAGATAGTTTACTTTGTCCTGTTTTTCTGCCTGGCAGTCCTGGGTATCCGCGGACGAATAAGTCTGGCCCCGATGGACTGGGGAATCGCCTATTTCAGCCAGAACCGCTTTCTCAATCAACTGGCCCTAAACGGCATTTATACTCTCGGCCGCAACCTTACTGAGCAGAATCGTGACCCCAGGCTGTCATACCTGCCCCGCCAGAACCGTTTCCCTTTTGTCGACCCGCACGATGCTCTGCTTGCGACGCAGAAGATGCTGGAAACAGACAAGGATGAATGGCTCGATCCCGACAGCTCGCTGCTGCGCCTCACCCGCCAGAATCCCAACGCTTACGGATTTCAACCTAACGTAGTAATAATTCTCTCCGAAAGCTGGTCGGCACATCTCACAAGCTCGCTCTCCGGAAAACGCAGCCTGACGCCCAATTTCGACCGCCTCGCGACAAACGGCATGCTGTTTGATCATTTTTACGCCAGCGGCGTTCGCACCAATTTCGGCATCGCCGCCACCCTCTGCTCATTTCCTTCCATCCCCGGGCGATCTATCATGAAACGCTATGACGCCCGCCACCCGTTCGTGAGCCTCTCGGAAATCCTCGATACCCGCGGCTACCGAAACGTTTTTGTCTACGGCGGGGATCTGGCTTTCGATAATATGGAAGGCTTTCTCAGAGAGAAAAAATTCCACGAGTTTCACGGAGACAAACAACTCGGCAGGAACCTCTACTTTTCCAAGTGGGGAATTCCGGATCATGTCCTGTTTGAAAAAGCAGCAACTCTCGTCGACTCACTCCCCCGACCGTTCCAGATGACCATACTGACTCTCTCCAACCATGAACCCTGGGATCTCCCCGACTCTACCGTAAGGCGCTATTTCGACAGCGAAGACAGCTCTAAGATATTCAACAGCCAGATATACGCCGACCATTCCGTGGGAATATTCTTCGACCTCATGGAGGATAAAACTGTCTCCGACAGCACAGTCTTTGTATTCGTCTCCGATCACAACCGAATCGGACCAACGCGGTTCATCCTCGAGACAGATTACTTTCACATTCCACTTCTTATCTACTCACCGGCGCTCATCGGCGACAGCGCCGTACGAGTGGGAGCTTACGGTTCGCAAACAGATATCCTCCCCACCCTGATGGGGCTATTGGGCGATGACTACGTCCATGCCAGCTGGGGACGCGATATTTTCGGACTGCCCGAAAAAGACAGCGGATTCGCGGTGATGAATGTTGGCAGCAGGATAGCGTATATTGACAACGACTACTTCTATGCCGAAGACCTCGGCCTGATTTACGGCTTTGGAACACGGCGCACCCGGGCATTACAGAAGGGATGGTTTGGAGATGTAACGCTGGAACAGCTTGGGGTCATCGGAGAAAACCCCGGCAGTCCCCCATGGACGCAGGTCTATCTTGCCATGCTCGACCAGTCTACTCGATACAATGTCATGCACGTTCTTAACCGATTCGCCCTGATAGACCAGGGATATCTGTATCTTCAGGGTACTGGCGGGTCAGTCGATTCCACATTGCGGGAGCTGGGAGTCGGACAATCTGCGGCGAAGTTCGAGGTGCTGCCCGATGAATTGTTGTGGGCCAGGGACCGACTTCGAAAGTACGTTCAGACAGCCGAGCAACTCTCCTTTCCGGTCGAAAAGTGACTATGAAAAAAGGCCCGCGCCGGCGAGCCTTTCTCATTTCATATCAACGACAACCTTACTCGAGCGGACCGACCACCTTCTCAACCTCTTCGAGAATCTCGCACGATTTCACGAGATTTTTCATGGCTGTGTTATCCGGGTAAAGAGGGCGATCGATATCGAGAAAATCGACATGACGTCTGACAACTTCTTTCGCCTTCGTGACGCCATCTCCGAATTTATATTCACGGAAATCCAGAGCCTGCGCCGCCGCCAGAAATTCAATCCCGAGAACGCCATAAGCGTTATCGAGTATCTGCGCGTTCTTGATAGCGGTGTTCATTCCCATCGAAACGAAATCTTCCTGATCGGCCGCGGCGGGGATCGAATGAATCGACGCCGGCGTTGACAGGATTCTCTGTTCGACGATCAGTGAGTCCGCCGTGTACTGGCAGAGCATAAGACCGGAAAACATTCCGGCGCCCTTGGTGAGAAACGGCGGAAGACCGACACTCAGGGCCGGATTGTTCAGGCGGTTCATCCGCCTCTCCGACATCACGCTCACCATCGTGATACAGGCGCCAATCATGTCCATCGGTACCGACACCGGGCTTCCCTGAAAATTGGCTCCCGATAACTGCAGATTTTCGTCCGGGAAGAAAATCGGGTTGTCACCCACGCCATTCAGTTCGATTTCAACCTGCGAACGGGCATATTGAAGCGCGTCATGTGCGGCTCCGATAACCTGCGGCGTCGAACGCATCGAATAAGCATCCTGAACCTTGCACTTCATCCGACCTTCGGCCAGATCGCCGCCCTTTACCAGTTTCCCGATTGCTTTCGCGCTCCTGACAGCTCCCGCGAACCCGCGTACCTCATGAAGCTTGGGCGTATACGGTTTCATGTTGGCCTTGAGCGCTTCCAAAGACATAGCCGCCGCTATCTCGGCCTGCTTGAACCAGCGGTTGGCATCATACAAAAGGATAGCGCTCATTGCTGTCAGCACGTTTGAACCATTGATCACCGCCAGTCCGTCGCGTGTCTTCAAACCGGGAACAGCAATGCCTGCCCTGTCCAGAGCGACCTTACCATCGAGAAGTTCCCCTTTGTAATATGCCTGGCCTTCTCCCATCATCAGCAGCGCAATCTGCGACATTGGCGCCAGGTCGCCGCACGCCCCCACCGATCCCTTCTGGCACACAAAGGGCGTCACTCCCTTGTTCAGCATGTCAACCAGAGTCTGGGTCACCTCCGGGCGAACTCCCGAATTGCCGTGAGCGTGAACATTAATTCTGGCAGCCATAGCGCCTCGCACATACTCGATTGGCGCCGGATCTCCGATGCCCGCCGAATGATTATAAACCAGGTATTTCTGGAATTGCTTGACCTGCTCGTCATCCAAAACCACCTCCGAGAACTCGCCTATACCCGTGTTGACACCGTACATGATCTCTTTGGCCTCTATCTTCTTCTCGAGCATAGCGCGGCATTTCTTGATGCGCGCAACAGCATCGGGGTGCAGCGAAACCTCTTCATTGTATCTCGCGATTCTGACCAACTTCTCTATCGTCAGACCGGAGCCGTCTAAAACTATAGCCATAATCTATTCTCCAAAACTTAGTGATTCTTTAAGGGAAAAATTTACAGCCGAGTCAACCTGATGCGCGGACATCTAAGTGTCCTGAAGACCTGAGCCTGACTCAGGGGTGTAGCGGGTCATGACTTTGGTGACCGGCCTTATCGAAAAGACCCTGTCGCTTGCCTGATCAAAAACATTCGTCATAACTTAACCTCCGCATGTATCCGAAAAGATATATTCCAAAAAGAGGTTGTCAATTGAATTCGGTCGACCCTAATTATCCCTATGAGCAACCTTCCCGTCTTATCAGATTACCTCAAACGGCAGGTATTCGTGGCCTTTGACACCGAAACCACCGGAATGTGGGCGCCGATCAACCGGCTTGTCGAACTGGCGGCTGTAAAATTCACTCTGGAAGACGGCCCCATTGAGACTTTTCAGTCACTGATAAACCCGCTGCGACCCGTCCCCGAAGAGGTCATTGAAATTCATGGAATTACCGATGAGATGGTGGCAGGCTCGCCCACCGCCGACAGAGTCTTGAGCGATTTTCTCGGCTTCTGCGGACCTGAATCCATTCTTATAGCTCACAACGCACCTTTCGATATATCTTTCGTCGGAACCGAACTCGACCGCTCTAAACTGACCTTTGGTGAAAACCCAATTCTGGATACGGTCGATATTTACCACCGGTTCTTCCCCGGTCTGCCGTCATACTCACTTTTGAACCTGGTACGTCATTTCCGAATCTCCGACTCGCAGGCGCACCGCGCCCTCAGTGACGCCGAGTTCGTTTACCGGCTCGTTGCCAATGCCGCCCACAAGTTTGCTGACCTTCCGGACTCAAGCGCTCTAATGAAAACTCTTACTGTCTACAAGATGACTGACTGGGAAAGCGAAAAAGCCGAGTTGCCGGACAACTTTGCGGACCTGCAACTTGCTATCAATACTGACGGACGGGTCATGATTGACTACGATCACCCGGTCAAGCCATCCACCAATCGAATAATTCACCCTCAGCAGGTTTTCCGCCTCGGCTCGGTCTACTACATAAACGCCTTCTGCGAAAAAGCTAAGGCAGCCAGAACCTTCAGGCTGGACAGGATAAAACGCTATCGAATTGTTCAGGATTCTGAGGGGAACGATTGAATCACGCCTAGCGCGATCAGCGTTTCTGGGCAGCTGCCAGTTGAGCCCCCAGACTCGATATGTGCGGTGATGAGGGATCAATTCGCCTTAAGGTATCAAGATACCGCGAGGCATCCGCTGTCAAATTGAGTTCGAGCGCCGCGGAAATGAGACAATAGCACAACTCCGGTCTCCTGCTCGAAGCTGCATTCGAAAATGCCATGGCGATATAATAGTACGCGGAGTCTATCGTGCCGGTCATCGCATGACACATCCCCAGATTGACCTGCTGGTCATAGGCGCTCGGAGCTATGCTGAACGCTCGCTGAAAATGAGGCAGAGATCGCTCAGGGTAGCCCCGCTCACTTAGCGCAATCCCCAGTTCGGTCAGAGCATCAACATCCATGGGACTCAACTCAACCGCCCTCGCGGCCCACTTGATTGACTCGGCGTAACGCTCAAGATGTCGTTCCAGCTTCGCCAGAGTAAGAATCATCTGCATCTCATCAGGCTTGAGATGTGCCCCCCGACGAAGATAAATCGACGCCGAATCATAGATTCCACGCCGACGGTAAATATCGCCCAGTGTAAAGCAGGCTTTGTACTCGTCGGGAACAGCAAGTAAGCGGCGATGGAGGTACTTGACCGCCAATTCTTCTTCATCCGCCCCCTGCTGCAGGATAGCTACCCACGGCATGCAGCGTTCCGCCAACTGATAAGTAGACTGATAATGAGGATCCTCCGCCAGTAACATGTCAAGGCGCGACACGGACCGCTGAAGACTCTGCTTTTCGTACAGATTCGGAAGAAGCGTAAAAACGGCGACCACTGTCGCGGCGACCGCATAAATGGACGGAATTTGCCGCTGCCTGAAGAACTTCGTGAACCGATACAACCCCCACATCGTCAACGGAATACCATAGAACGACAAAAGATCCCAGTCACGGGGAGCGCCTATCTCCGGATCCACCCAGAACGATACGAGAAACATCAGCCACGCCGACATGCACAGAATGCCGTCTTCTTCGGATACCGCAAACGCCAGTTTACGACCAAAGGCTGCTGTAAAGATCAGTAGCAGTACCCCCAAAGGAGCTACCAGTAACATCTGGTTGGCCACATCAATGAGATGGGCGGCCGAAAACGCTGAATATGGATTCCCCCTCGTCGCCCAAAGCGGAACGAAGATTTCTATATCCAGAAGTTGCGATACCGTGACAAATATGCCCGAGAAAACGGCAAAGAACGCGGCTACTTTCTTCAGGCCGATATCCAGAAGAAAATTGCCGGAGGGACTGCCTCGCATAAACAAACTGATCAGCACGACAACCGCGATTGGCAGCGTAGCCATGTGGAAAAAGAATGCCAGCACGGCGCAGATCACCATCCCGGCCACCCCGTTCTCACGTCGGACGAAACCGATGGAAAAACTCAACGCCCAGAGAGCCAGAGCGGTTGCCCAAGTGTAATTTTCGATATAGCCGAAGAATAAAATCACCGACCCACTCGAAAGCGCTCCGACAGTTACAAAAGCTCTCGAAACACCATCCGTCGTGATTTGCCGGGCGATCCGAAAAATCGCCCACAGCCCGACCGCGCCCCCGACCGCTTTGATCAGCGCGATTTTATCCTGCGCTGTCCACGGCACAACGGCGTCGAGAAACGCATAGGCATAGTGATTGAAATAGACGGCCAGAATCTGAAGGTAGTATTGGTCCAGCAGGACAACATCATCGCCACTTGTGGTGTCATTGAGCACGGCGTAGCCGTCGCCATATACCAGCCCGCGTGACCTGAAATAAAACAGAACCAGAACTGCCGCGGCGAAAAGCAGAACCATTGATACCGGTTTCTTGACCTTCCCCGTCATGGCCGCAGCCGGATGACACACCCTGCCAAGCAACAACGCTATTGGGTTAGCCACCCCCGGTCTCAGCATGATAGCTGCAATAACAAACGCGCCGACAGCTACCGGCAAGGGCCAGAGACTCCAGTAACTGAAGCCCCAGGTCAGCCGACCCGGGAAAAAGCTGCCTGCAAAATACAGCGCTACAACAACCATAAACGGCGTTGTCAGAATATTATGATTCGGTTGTCCAAGGCTGTCGACTGGCGGTTGTCTTTTTACCCTCTTCCTCATCCAAATTGCCGCATATTGCAAGCGGCAGTTGAGCACATTAAAGTACGACTTATTTCAACATATCCCAGAGCTCCGTCGGCGTTTTCCCTATGGACATCTTCTCCCAGCCACACATCTGGTCAGATGCTATACCCATGAGAAATTTCACCTCCCGATCCGCGTGAAACCGAATTCGGTATTGCTCCAGAACCTGTTTACCTCCTTCGCTGATGACAGGCGTATGGACCTCGAGCGGTCCGATGAGGGTCATAAGCATGGCTGCCGCTCGTCCGATATACTTGTCATAAATAATCACCTGACCGCCGTGATCTCGTCTGCTTCTCAGATACCGCACCAAGGGTTTGAGGGCTGAGGCCCTGGAGCGAAAAATGACGCGGCCATCGCCGATAATAACCAGCGACCACGGGCTTTTTATGAACCTGTCGTAGGAGTACATGATCTCGTCTTACCTGAATCTAAGACGTACCTCCGATATTTCCAAACAAAAAACCCCGCCAAACGGCGGGGTTTCTCTCAAATTTGGTGGAGCCAAGGGGGATCGAACCCCTGACCTCTTGACTGCCAGTCAAGCGCTCTCCCAGCTGAGCTATGGCCCCTTAAAACGAACCCTATAATAGCCAATGTTTCGGCAATGTCAATAAGTTTATTTAGCGCTCAACTCAGCCTGTTGTGCCGGGTTGCGGACAAAATAAGACTGATCAAAGCAATGAAAATAGAAACATAGATTACGTTGCGATAGCTGTGTATAAAAGCCTCCGCCGCCGACATGACACTGGAATAACCAACCCGAAAATAGCTGAAAAGTACCGTCGTAAGCGCCACGCCCACCGACATGCCAATGTTCCGTGTCGTCCCAAGAATACTTGAAACCACGGCTCTCTGGTCATCACGAACCGCACCCATCATGGCCGACGAGTTCGGCGTGTTGAAAATCCCCACTCCGGCCCCGAGCACGATCAGACAAAGCACGATATACCGACTCGCGGTGTCAACCCCGAGTTCACTCAGCAGCGCCAGTCCGACCATCAAAAGCACGATCCCCAGACTGGTAAGAAAACGATACCCTATCCGATCGGAGAGTCTTCCCGAAACCGGCGCCAGCACCAGCATGAGTATCGGTACGATGATCAAAAACAGCCCGACCTGACTCGGCTCGAAATGCTTGATGTCTTCGAGATAAAAAGGAACTAAGATGAATACTCCCGAGGTTGACATGAAGGTAAACAACATGGCCCCCAGCGCCGTTATAAAAGGACGATTCCTGAAGATGTCCAGCCCGATGAGAGCATACTCCCGTTGTGATTCGTACTTGAAAAAAACCGCGATTGCCGCCAGCGAAAGTACCGCCAGCCCCCAGACCCGAAAGTCAGACAGGGGAAAGTCGTTAATCAACGAAAGACAGAAAGTCCCGCTCACCAGACCGAGCGAAATCGAAACCGCTCCTCTCAGATTGAGCTTTTTCCCCGGCGAAGTCGGAGGAATATTCCTGAAATACCTGTGAACCCATACCAAACCAAACAGTCCTATTGGGATATTGATCAAGAAGATTGATGACCACGGCCACACGCTGAGCATGAAACCACCCAGCGGCGGCCCCACCATGAACCCGGCCGAAACCATCATAACCATCATCCCAAGACCCTTGCCCCTTTCAGCGGAGCCGAAAACCTGCGTGATCATCCCCGGACCAACAGCAACGAACATGGCCGTGCCAACCGCCTGTACCACCCTTCCCGCTACCAGCATATAAATATCCCCGCTCAGGGCACAGATAAGAGACCCTATGATGAAAAGGGAATACCCGAACCGATATGAAAAATAATAACCCCTGATTCCCGACCACGCCCCGAACACCAGCATCAGCGAAATCATCGTCAATGAATACGACAGCACCACCCAGGCGACAATATCAATAGATATGTCCAAGTCGGTGGCTATGGTCGGCAGGGCAACATTGAGAATAGACCCGTCAAGAGTTGCCATAAAGGTACCTATGGCCCCAACGGAAAAGAGCTTGTACTTATTATTTTGGATGGGTTCGTCCGGCAAGACTTTATTTCTTCTAAGTTATTGTCTAAAAAAAGATTGACAAATATCGCCCTGAAGCATAATCTATTGAATCCGGGTAGTCAATGCTATTTTTTTGGACTAATTTTGTTAAACAAGCAAAACCCGCAAGCGTCCCTATGTTAGGTAATAGAAAGCGGTTCGGGGATGAATAAGTCGATTCCCGAACTGGTTGAAGACTTTCTGGCGGGCGACGACCAGGCCTTCGGACTGCTGGTCGAGCGATACAGAAAGAAGATATACTCTCTGGCCTACCAGGTACTTGGGAATCACCTCGATGCCGATGAGGTGGTTCAGGAGACCTTCGTCAGAGTGTATCGCAAACGCAAGGAACTAAATGATGTAAGATACTTCTCGAGCTTTATCATTCGGGTAGCTACCAACTACGCGATTGATATGTTGCGTAAGCATAAGGGACACAGCGCCATACCTGATGATACCGCGACGCTGCCCGGCAGCATCCAAATGGATTTGTCAGCGCGCGTGGAAACGCCGAGTGAGAGCTTCGAGAGAAAACGCTTGATGGAAGAGGTTAATCGGGCGCTGGAACAGTTGCCCCCTCGGCAACGTTTAACAGCCATCCTTCACGATGTTGAAGGTTACACCAAGAGTGAGATAGCCCAGGTCTTCGATTGTCCTGAAGCCACCGTTCGGTCAAACCTCCATATCGCGCGAACCAAAATAAGGAAGATTTTAAAACAGCGGTTTAAAGCTAAGGAGTAAAAATGACATGCCAAAGCACTTTGGCGCTCCTTGAGGATTTTGTCGATAAAGAACTGACAACTGAGCAGCAGGCTCAAATTGAAAAACATATTACGGCATGTGATAAATGCCGGGCCGAATATGAATCGGCAATAGTCCTCAAGGAGCTCCTCCAAAATAGAAAAACGCCGGACCCCGGTCAGGATTACTGGCTGGAAACAACTAGCCTGATTCGGGCAAGAACGGTGGATTCTATCGCCCCCCCTTCTGAAGCGACACGCGCCGTGGACAGACGCTCCTACGATCGCAATGCTTTCGTCAGATCGCTTGTTTCGGTCGCTGCCTCGCTGGTTATTCTCTTTTCGGCTCTTCTGCTCGGCTCTACGCACAAGCAACACCTGGCTGATATCGGGACTACCGAGGCCCCAGTATTTGTATCTGTGCCTTTAGAAGAAGTTGTTGCCTCCGATAATATTACTATTGTGACCGTAGAAGAAAAGGCACTGGTATCCAAAGGGATGCTGCTGTTGGGAGCACCTGGAATTCTGGGGAGATTCGCCCCACCCACAGGCCTCGCGCAAGTCGCAGGATCTACGTTTTAACATGAAGCAGGGAGCAAAATTTTGAAGAAGATAACCGCCATTTTACTTATGTCCGCTGCTGCCCTCCTGATAGGCAGTTGTTCTCAAGGAGAGAAGAGAATCAGCCTTCGGTTTAAATTCGAACCGGGCATGAAGCTTCAGTACGAACAGACCTCCAAAGTGAGAGAAAAAGTATTGGAAGCCGACTCGATCATCTATGAACACGCCGAAGAATATAAAGTGGACATTGAACAGGAATTCGTGAAGTTCGTCGATGATACCGCCGCTCAGGTTTCCGAACACGCTATCTGGCACTTTATGAGACCAAGTAAGGAAGATTCCACGAAAATGGAACCGTACCAGACAGAGAGAACCACCTTCATGACGGTTCTACCCAACGGCAAGATTGTCGAAGTGGAGTTTGTCGACCTCAAAGAACAGTCCAGAATAAAGTATATCAAAAACTACTACGAACAGGGTCTTCCGGTGTTCCCTTCGGGCGAAAAACCGGTCGGTTATAACTGGACTCAGACGACTAAAGTGGTACTCCCCAATGAAAGCATGGAAGCCTCGACTACCTTCCTCATCAAATCGCTCGTAAGAGAAAGCGGCTACGATTGCGCTCTTATCGAATACGAAGGCAACCTCGTTATTCCGGTCGAGCCCGCCGCCAAAGACTCCACAATGCGCAGCGGGCTGGATAAGATAAAATCCAAAGGGCATATGTACTTCGCTTACAAAGAAGGCCTTGTGGTCTTACAGAAAGAGACGTGGAAAGTCGATGGTGACCGCTCCAGGTTGAAAGACGGTAAGATGGTCAATTTCAAGGTCGATGTCGAAAATGAAGCCGTTTACGCCCTCAAAAAAATAGGCATCAGCGAATAATCTCTGCCAATAAAGACTGCAAAACCGGCGGAATCACCGCCGGTTCTTTTATACCCCCGACAGAAATGTGACAATCAGGCTGTTTACTTTCGACAATCGGATACCTAAATTTCAGGCATGTACTTCGGCCGTGTGATAGTCATTGTAATCGACGCCTGCGGTGTGGGAGCTCTTCCCGATGCCGAAATGTACGGTGATGCCGGGGCGGCTACTCTCCCCCATGTGGCCCGGGCAGCCGGCGGACTTCATCTCCCCGCCATGGAAAAACTTGGACTGGGTAACATCGTGGAAATTCAGGGTGTCCCCCCCAGCCGTGCGCCCCAATGGTGCTGCGGCAAAATGGCGGAAAAATCGCCCGGCAAAGACTCAACCACAGGACACTGGGAAATCGCCGGCCTCACACTTGAAGAACCTTTTCCGACCTTCCCCAACGGCTTCCCGCATGAGTTGGTCCGTGAATTTGAACACCGCGCGTCAATAAAGACAATCGGCAATTTCCCGGCCAGCGGCACCGAAATCATCCAGAAACTCGGCCCCCATCACATGGAAACCGGAGAGGTTATCCTCTATACTTCAGCTGATTCCGTTTTTCAACTGGCCGCTCACGAAGACGTTTACAGTCCGGAAAAACTCTACGACATATGTGGAATAGCGCGCCAATTGCTCGTCGGACAATACGCTGTCGCCAGGGTAATCGCCAGACCCTTCGTTGGCTCCCAGGGCAACTTTGTCCGAACCGCCGGCCGAAGAGATTTTTCCCTTAAGCCGCCCAAGAATACTATTCTTGACCTTATGCTCGCCAACGGGAAAGAAACTCTCGCCATCGGAAAGGTGTACGACCTCTACGGCGAACGAGGCTTTAGCAATAGAATCAAGGCCGCCAATAACGCCGAAGTCATGAACTCCGTTATTGACAGCGTACGCACCGACCATCAGCACCACATGATTGTCGCGAATTGCGTGGACTTCGATATGCTCTGGGGACATCGCAACGATGAAAAGGGATTCGCGCGCGGATTGGTCGAATTCGACTTTCACCTTCAGACCCTCCTTGGTGATTTGCGCGGCGATGACTTGCTGTTTATCACTGCCGATCACGGCTGCGACCCGACCTTGAAAACTTCGACTGACCACACCCGCGAGTATGTTCCGCTTTTGGTCTACTCGCACAAATTGAGGTCCGCTGTGTACCTCGGAACACGCGAAACTTTCGCGGATATCGCCGCCACCATCGCGGAAAATTTCCGGATCAAACACAGTCTGACGGGTAAATCTTTCCTGAGTTCGATTGTGAGCTGATTCAATGGACAACATTCTGATTGACCTGAATAAACGATTTGATCATGCTGCCCTGAAACCCGAGACCACCCGTCGTGATATCTCCATCTTGTGCGCTGACGCGAGCGAACATCAACTCTACGCCGTAGCCGTAAATCCGGTGTGGGTTGCTGCCGCGAAGTCGGAGCTATCCGGTTCTGACGTCAAAATTGTCTCCGTGGCAGGATTCCCTCTGGGCGCCAACCGTTCCGACGTCAAAGTAACTGAGGCCATCAAGGCCGTTTCCGACGGCGCTCACGAGATTGACATGGTGGCCGCAATCGGCCGGCTGGTTGACAATCAATTCGTCGAAGTTGAACGTGAGGTTGATGAAATGCGGAAGAATCTGCCGTATAATATACTGCTCAAAGTGATAATAGAGGCCGGTTTGCTGACTGAACAGCAGCAGGCCGATGCCGTGAAGGCGTGCATTAACGGCGGAGCCCAGTTCGTGAAAACGTCGACCGGGTTCTTCGGCGGAGCAACCCCACAGCAGGTGCGAAACCTTGTCGCAACGGCAAACGAACAAATTGAAGTCAAAGCATCAGGGGGCATTCGCACCCTGGCCGATTGTCGTGAAATGCTTGTGGCGGGCGCCGTGCGGCTGGGAAGTTCCGCCTCCGTGACTATTATGCGCGAACTCAAAAGGTCCGGTCAATGAACCATTGACGAGCAATTAGTGTTGTCTCAATAGGAAAATTGCTTATTTTAAATTATGACAGAAAAAAAACAAAGGCCGTTTATCGGGATGCATTTCAGATGCTGTAACGTTTACTCCCGCATATATCTGAATCGGAAAGGCACGGCCTTTGTCGGCTGGTGTCCCCGATGTTCGCAAAAGGCGGAAGTAAAGGTCTCCCCCGACGGCACCACTGATAAATTCTTCGTGGCAGGCGGGTAGACTCAAGTGGATAAGATGGCGCTGTTAAAATCGAAAATAGTCGTGGTCCCCCTCGGCGAAGTAGATTTCATGATGGTCAACAGGCTGGCCGCCGACCTCGGACCGATCTTTAACAGGTCGGTGGACATCCTCAAGGGCATGAAGACGCCGGTAGAGGCTCACAATGTCATCAGAAACCAATACTACTGCCAGGTTATACTCTCCAAGCTCGAGCGCCTCAAAGCCAACAGCCGCGAAAAAGTCTTCGCCGTGTGCGAAGAAGACCTGTATCTACCCGACGAAAACAATGTTCTCGGGCATGCCGATATCCTTTCGGGCACCGGAATTGTCTCACTCTACGAAATCCGCCAGGAGTTCTATGGTCTGCCCGAAGACGATTCGAAGATATACCCTCGGCTTTACAAAGAGGCGGTACACCAGATCGCCCATCTTTTCGAAATCTCCGATTGCCGCAACCCCAAGTGCGTGAACTATTACAGCCAGATGATGCTCGACATTGACAACAAGACCGAAAGATTCTGTGATATTTGTAAAAGGCAATTGACCGGCATGGTATAAAATTCTAACGTATCGCTATGAACCTTGACCAGATAATCGACCTCCTCAAAAGCGACCATGAACTCAAGGGGAATATTTCCCACTGGAAAACCTATCCCCCGCGCCCCGCGAAATATGCCGACTACCCCCCGGGCCTTGACCAACGGTTGGTCACTACCCTGAAACAGCGCGGTATCGAGCGCCTCTACACGCATCAGGCTGAAGCCATCGAAGCTGTCCGAAAGGATAACGATGTTGTCGTGGTAACCCCGACCGCCTCGGGAAAGACCCTGTGCTATAACATTCCCGTTCTGGATCGCATCATGAAAGACCCAAACTCGCGGGCTCTGTACCTGTTTCCCACCAAGGCGCTCTCGCAGGACCAGCTTGCCGAACTATATGACCTGATCCAAAAAACAGAGGTCGATATCAAGACTTATACTTTCGATGGTGACACACCTCAGACAGCTCGCAGGCTCATTCGCTCGGCCGGACATATCGTGGTCACCAACCCGGACATGCTTCACGCCGGCATCCTGCCGCACCATACCAAATGGATTAAACTATTCGAAAATCTCAAATATGTCGTTATAGACGAGGTACATCACTATCGAGGCGTCTTTGGCTCTCACCTGGCAAATGTCATCAAACGGCTCAAACGGATATGCCGGTTCTATGGCTCCAATCCGACCTTCATATGCTGCTCGGCGACAATCGCCAACCCCGACGACCTGACCGAAAGGATCATCGGGCGAAAAGTCACCCTCATCGACAACAATGGAGCGCCGTCGGGCGAGCGCCATTTCCTTATTTACAACCCTCCGGTGGTGAACAAACAACTCGGAATCCGCAAGTCATCCGTGAACGAAGCCGCGCGCCTGGCCTCCCTGTTTCTGAAGCAAAAAATCCAGACCATTGTCTTCGCTCACTTCCGCCTTTATGTCGAGGTTCTCTTAACCTACCTCCAGAGAGAATTGAAAGGCAGCTTCGGGCGCGGCATAAATGTAGCCGGCTATCGCGGAGGCTACCTTCCCAATGAGAGACGACGTATCGAGGCGGGATTGCGAAACGGTTCAATCACCGGAGTCGTGTCAACCAACGCCCTCGAACTCGGGGTTGATATCGGGAGTCTCGATGTATCCATTATCGTCGGTTACCCCGGCTCTATTGCGTCGCTCTGGCAGCAGGCAGGGAGAGCCGGACGGCGAAGTACCACCGCAGTGACCGTAATGGTAGCCAACTCGACAGCCATCAACCAGTTCCTGTGCGCTGAACCGAAGTATGTTTTCGAACGAACCCCTGAATCCGGCATCATCGATCCCGATAACCTGATAATCCGGACCAATCACATCAAATGTGCCGCTTTCGAACTGCCCTTTGACGAGAATGACGGCCTTCAGCAGGATGGTACCAATCAAATCCTGGACTATCTGACCGAATCGAATATCCTTCGCAAAGCCGGCAACCGTTATCACTGGTCATCGGAAATCTATCCGGCACAGCAAATATCGCTCCGGTCCGCCTCGCCGGATAATTTCGTCATTCTCAATGAAAGCAACAACTCCGAGGTAATCGGCGAAGTGGACTATTTCTCGGCTCCAATTTTCCTCCACCCCGAGGCTATCTATCTCCACTCCGCCAACCAGTATCAGGTCACAAAGCTCGACTGGGAAGGTAAAAAAGCTTATGTGAAAGAAGTGGATGTTGACTACTATACCGACGCCGAGACCAAGACTGACCTCAAAGTGCTGTCCACGATCGACGACGAGAACTTCGGTGATGCTGTCATGAGCCATGGCGAGGTTACCGTCACCAACGTCACCGTCCTGTTCAAGAAAATCAAATTCCAGACGCACGAAAATATAGGTTCCGGCGAGCTCAATCTTCCTGAGCTTGAGATGCACACCACCTCCTTCTGGTATTCCTTCCCGGGCGATATTCCCTTCCGGGTGGGCCTCGACGGGTCTCAATTTGGCGGCTCCCTGAGAGGATTGGCGAACATTCTTGGCAAGATCGCTCCTCTGTGGGTGATGTGCGACCCGCGTGACCTCCGCTCAATCTCACAGGTGCGCGCCCCCTTTACGGAAAGGCCCACTGTTTATGTCTATGAAAATATCCCCGGAGGGGTTGGATTGGCACAAAAGTTATTCGTGGAACATGAGAGACTTTTCGAGTCCTGTCGCGACCACATCAGAAAGTGCGCCTGCTCTGATGGTTGCCCGACCTGCGTGGGTCCTCCGATGGAAGTCGGCGAGAGCGGCAAGGACGGCGTGCTCAAGCTCCTGGACTACATGCTCGCCCACATCCCGGCATAGACTGATATACCTTTCTCTGATTGAAATTAGCGGTCGACTATAGTCTATCCCAGATTGCATCGATATTGTCACATGCTGCTTCGATGTCGCGCGTAACAGTGCTGCCAATTCGACTGCCGTTATGGATACGACCTCTCCTTATTTCGCAGTATGCCACGTCTCGTGGCTTGATGGATATTCCGCTTTGCCGGGCCGCCAGCAAATAAGCCTGAGTGATCACCTTGACGAGCCTTGGTTCGGGCTGCCTATCCGAAAAGTCGAACTTGAGGATTAGAGGTCGCTTCCTCCAAATCGCGTAAATGTCCGGCTGCATTGTTATCTTAATGTTGCCGTGGGTGAGAGACAACTGGGGTCGCTTTTGTAACCGAAGTCCCTTGTAGTTACGGGAAAATGGAACGTAAGCGATCACTGCCGCAGCATTGTGTTCGAGTTTAGTGCTGCGACGCCCCCTCGAAATCTTAGCCTTCATCTTCAGGGCCGCATAGGAGGCCATGAGCACCGTGACATCTTCGTCGCTCTCATGATATCTCTTTATAGCAGAACGTGCTTCAGTGTAGTAAGTCGCCTGGGCATGTCCTGCCGGATGTGGATATTTGTAGTCGTGGAGTATTCGGCGTTTACGCGCCTCTCCTGCCGTCATGTACAGTGCCAGACCCTTTACACCAATGCTAATCATAAGACCCTCCTTCTTTTGACTGTGTTGAGAATAAATTGCGACAGATTCGGGACCTGTGTCAAGAGAAAAAACTCGCTTACAATTCCAATGGGGGACCAACAGGGCTAAGAGAGCCCGGTTAATGGTAGCTTCGAAACAGCCAGAAATTAGCGTGCGAGTTGAGTCTAGGTCAAAGAGTATCTAATCCTAGATTGCGTAGCGCCCCATCACAGCCAGGAAGGTTCTTAGTGAGACTGTGATATGCATTCACAGGCAAGGTCCTCTTGTACTCCAACGTACTCGAATCTCCACCTTGTCCAGTATAGGCCGTAAGAAAGGAGTCAATAATGTTGTCTCTTCTCATTCTGTGCTCGCTGAGGAAACTACTTATAGGTGTAACTATTATTCCCGATTTCCCACCCCATTTCACAACTAAGCTGCTATAAAGTGAATCGAAGTCTCGCTTCCGTTGCGTGTCGTACTCCTCCAAACACGCATAGAACGACACTCGCGTTACCTCCGCAGCCGCCCGTAAGGACTTGTTTTTCGCTTCTTCGTCAGATTGCTTGGTAACTGCGAGAATGACTATCGGTATCAGTGCACCTGTAATCAGCGACACTATAACCGAGACAGTCTGTGTGCTCTTCGGCGCCCGATAACCATATGGTAACCCCGTCGTTTCGATCGTTGCCAGAAATTCCCTCAAGCCCTTGTCTAGTGATGCGTGCGACATGGATCCCGGTGAGACAAATCTTAGGAGGTCCGTTTTCTCCCCGTACACCTCCTTAACCAGACTGACGTATGCTCTGCACAACGGGAGCAAGGATTCGCGCTTATGCTCCTTCGTATTGTAACGCAGGACCCGCTTTCGCAGCTTCTTGGCTTCTCGCCGCACCATCCATCGGCTAAGCATGTAAGAACCTTCCCTTAAAACACGCTGAACTTGAAATACCTGCGCGGATTCGCCTGTATGTCCGTGATCAGGTTGTTCAACCTCGCCATAAGATTGGTCATCTCAGAATACATGGCGGTATCATTGACAAGTAATCCGAGGTTCCCCTCAGCGGCATTAATCTTCCGAAGTATCGTATCCAGCTTCGCGGTCGATGCGCTCAGATTGTCATAAAGCGACGGATCATTCGCCAGACGTCCCAGCGTCCCCGTGTTGTTGTCCACCTTCTCCGATAAACTTCCAACAGAGTTGGCTGTCTTCTCTATCGACGAGACTATTCTCTCCTGGTTTTTCTGAAGATCGGAAACCAGAACTGTGAGACGCGACAACAACAGAGTCATCTCGCTGTACATCCTATCATCAGTTGCCATCTTCCCCAGCGTCCCCTCGCCGCGATTCATCCTCGCCAGAAGAGTATCAAGCTCCACCACAAACTGCTTGGCATCGTTAATGGCCTCTTCACCCGCCTTGAACATCGCGGTAGCATCGCCGGCGTCTACCGTCTCTATAACATCCATCTCCTCGATAGCCGGACCGCCGACTGTTCCCGGCAGCACTTCCACATACTTGTCTCCCAGAAAACCAATCGTACCCAGCATCACCCTGGCGTCCTTCGTTAACCGATTCCACACCGATTTCTTCACGCGACAAACCACTTCAACCTGATGAAGAGAGTCAATATTAACAAAATTCACCGAGCGTACATTTCCCACCTCAACCCCCGACATCCACACCGGGGAACCGTTCACCAAGCCGTTTACGTTACGGAAATAACACACAAACTTCCCCTTGGGATCAAATATAGAGGTACCCCCTCCGGAAAAAGACGCGTAAAAAAGGATGGCAATGACAAATGTCAGCAGCAGACCGACCTTAAGATTGCCCCACTTAACAACGGTTGTTCTTTTCATATCTCAAACCTTTTCTGCTCCAGCCTCTGTTGAACCACACACCCGGCGGGCGTGCCGCTTATCTCATATCGATAGCATGTATTTTAGATATCCACGAATTTTCTTTCCGCCACCTGCATCACCGATTGCCTGAACGGCTCCAGAAACGCCCGCACTTTCTCATTGTCGCTCAAGCGCAACTGGTCAAGAGTGCCTATAAAAACAACTTCGCCATTAACGATAACCACAAACTTGTCGGCAATAGCCAGAGCATCGGCAATCTGGTGAGTCACGACGACCGTCGACAACGACTTTTCGTCGTGAAGCTTGTTGATGAGAGCTATCACATTCTCGGTTGACTGCGGGTCAAGTCCGGTGGTGGGCTCATCATAAAGCATGACCCGTGGATCTGTCGATAAAAGGGCCCGTCCTATGGCCACCCGGCGCTGCATACCGCCCGAAAGATGCTCGGGCAACTTGTTCATTATCTCTTCCGCGTCCAACCCCACAAAACCCAACATCTCCATTGCTCGCTGGCCTATCTCATCAACAGGCAGAGTGGTGTGCTCCAGCAAATAATACCCCACATTCTCCCACACCGACAGAGAATCAAAAAGCGCTCCGTCCTGAAAAACCATCCCTATCTTCTTGCGAATCTCCTGCTTCTGCTTTTCCTTCATCAGGCAAATATTCTGACCATCAACGAGAATCTCTCCATGCTGCGGACACTCCAATCCCAGAATGAGCCGCAGAACGGTGGACTTTCCGGAACCCGATGGTCCCATGATTACCACCGCTTCCGACTGGCCGACCGTAAATGACACGTTCTTCAAAATCGGCTTTGTGTCGTACGAGAAATCTACGTTTCGAAACTCGATCATAAATATCCCTTGATAAGCGAGAAAACGACTTTGGTGATGAAAAAGTTCACGACCAGTATGGTAATCGATGACAGCACTACCGATTCGGTGGTGGCCCGGCCAACCCCTTTCGTGCCGCCTTCCGATGTAAATCCCTTATAACACGAAACGAAGGCTATCACCAAAGAGTACATAACCGGCTTGAACAGGCCGATAAAAATGTTGCCGAAAATCAGCCGTTCCTTGACCGCCGACCAGTACATGGTAGAAGTAACGTGTGAAATCAAAACCGCAATCATCCAGCCTCCGACTATCGCGATCAGGTCGCAAACGATTGTCAGAGCCGGTACCATGAAAAACAGAGCGATCATCCGGGGTACCGCGAGTTTCTTGATAGGGTCTATCCCAAAAGCTGTCATGGCGTCGAGCTGATTGGATGATTTCATCGCCCCTATCTCGGCCGTGATACCGGCCGCTACTCTCGCCGCGATCATAAGCCCCGTCAGAACCGGCCCCAGTTCACGAACAATAGCAATAGACATTATCCTGCCCAGGTAATTCTTGGCGCCGAAGTCAGCCAGTTCGACCGAAAACGCCAGCGCAAATCCCTGCCCCGCGAATATCCCCGTCAGAACCACCAGATAAAGCGAACCGATACCGATCAGGTACATCTGCTCGCGAATCTCCATATGATAGACCGGTCTGACAAAGAGACCCTTGAGCATCTTAAGCGAGAAAAAGAAGATGCTCTGACACTCGTATGCAAAATGCTGTAGCCAGTCGTTTATCAATCTTATAAATATCATCGCTACTTTCACTTACTGCATTCACGCAATCAGTCGGTCAAGCCACCGCGGAAAACCTAAAATAATTCATATTTAGTCAAAGACAAGGTCTAAATTTGTCGTTATATTAAAGCTTAACAAGAATTTAACCGACACAGGGGCATCAGACAGTGATTATAGAAACACAACCCCATCGCGGCCATGCCATAGCGCTTTTCTCCGGAGGACTCGATTCCGCCCTGGCAGTCCTGCTAATGCTTGACCAGAATATCAAAGTTACCGCCCTGACCTTCATGACTCACTTTGGCTGCGATATTGGGGACCGCTCATCGTGCGGCTCGGACCCGTACCCGACCGCCGAAAAGTACGGTTTCGATGTCAAACTGATGCACCTCGGGCAAAAATTCATCGACATCGTCGAAAACCCGCGCTACGGACGCGGAAAAAACATGAATCCGTGCACCGACTGCCGTATTCTGATGCTCACCGAAGCCCGTCAATTCATGGAAGTGGCCGGAGCCGATTTCGTAGTCACCGGTGAGGTCCTTGGACAACGACCGATGTCTCAAGTTCGCAACAAACTGAACCTGACAGAGAAACAATCCGGCCTCAAAGGAAAGCTGCTACGGCCACTCTCGGCAAAATTACTGCCGCCCACCGAGGCCGAACTGAATGGTATCGTTGACCGAGAAAAGCTCGAGGCTATCAGCGGACGCAGTAGAAAACGTCAACTCCAATTGGCCGATAACTACGGACTCGATGATTACCCATCACCCGCTGCCGGTTGTCTGTTGACCGATGCCGGCTACTCCAACCGGCTCCGCGACCTTCTCGCCCACAGCGAAAAGCTGACCTTCGACGACCTCAACCTGCTCAGAGTGGGACGGCATTTCCGACTCGATACTGACACCAAACTCGTAGTCGGACGAAACGAGAGTGACAACAACAGACTGATGGCCCTCAAACGCCCTCACCATGTTCATCTGGAAGCGCTCAATATCGGCTCGCCCGTCGCGCTGCTTATCGGTAACGCCTCCGAGGAAAACCTGCGCAAAGCGGCCATGATCACCGCCCGGTACACATCGGCCAGGAAAGAAGTCTCAGTCGAGGTATCTGTGCTGAACGATTTATCATCGAGAAAGATATCTGTGGCGCCCGCCGATGACGAAGACGTTAGCTTGATCGTTATCAGGTAATGATAACCAGGGATAAATGATCAATGGAAAAAGGTCCCAACTTTTACGCTGAGACCTTCTCTCTCCTCACCATCCGGGGTTTTCTTCATCAGCTCAACCGCCAAGAAAGCTGATGTAGATGTCTCCAGACTTTTGGGTCTTTCAACACCCCGGTGTCTGCCTGAATACTTAACAAATATTGTGCCAGTCGACCATCATACGTCGTAAGCCTTTGACTGTCAATGCGCTAAATTGCGCGCCCGAATTGCGCGTTTTCCCACCTGACGTCAAAAACGCAGTTCCTGTGCCACACCAGACGCAGATATTGGGCTTACGCATAAAAAAAGCCCTTTCCCCGTAAGGGGAAAGGGCTATTGGCGAATTTATTTAACTGAACAATTTTCTTACTTCAAGTCTCCAAAGCCCAAAAGTACTTTCTTACTTCAACAACATTGACTTCATCGTCTTTGAGAACTCACCGGCCTCTATACGATAGAAGTATACACCACTGGCCTGCTGCGAAGCATCCCAGGTGATGGTATGGTTTCCAGCTTCCAGATCACCGTCAACCAGGGTAGCAACCTTCTGACCGAGTACGTTGTAAACAGTCAGATTCACCTTACCGGCTTTCGGAAGATCGAAGCAGATATCGGTGGTGGGGTTGAACGGATTCGGGAAATTCTGGCGAAGGGCGTACGCCTGCGGCAGTTCGCCGGGATTGCTGAGCGAAACAGTAACACTGTTGAACTCAGGGTAAAGACCGCGAGGGACATCACCATCATGGTAGATGTAGGTCAGCACGTGATTCGGATCCTTGGTCGCTATAGCTTCAATAGTTACCTCGGAAACCGACTCATCGTCCACCCGGAAGTGCAGCTGACAGATGGCACCCTCACCAACCGCGAGATCGGGTTTCGCAACCGGGCTCAGCTGAGGCAGTAACCCGATGAGAACGGTACGATCCTGCGTGTTGATGTAGGCAGACTTGAAGTCAAAATAAGATACACGGGTACCTTCAAATGTGACCTTCTCCAACGTTACGCCTTCGGAGTAACGAAGAGGAATATCAAGCCCTGCCAGCGGGTGAGCATTGGACACTACCAACTCCACAACCAGGCTGCCGTTCTGATAGGCAGTCTTAGCTACCCCAAAGTTATTGGTGCCAGCAAACACTAGTGCGGGAACCAACAGAACCATGGCGACAACTAGGATTGGTTGTAAACGTTTTGTCAAGGTTCACCTCCCTAACAATTAAGGGTTGATTAAGTTGCTGCTGACTCTGATCAAGTATATTCCTCGACCACGCCAGCTGTTAGATGTGTAATACGAACTATTATTCAACTGTAAGTCCAAGGCGGTGTAGTACCTAAATTGTAAATCGGTCAGTACCTTACCCGGAAAATATACCATAACCGCAATTTTGTCAAGGCGTTTTCTTGTTTACCAAGTGCTTATAACGATGAAATGGTCGATTTTTTAACAAGTTAGGGCGTACTCAAAGATGAATTGCCACGAAATCCTCTCATGGCTTCTACTAAATCGACGCACGCCGGGTTCCCCTTTTTTAATCCAAAAAGACAAAAAAAATGGATTTTCCGCCAAAAGTGCCCCTTCAGACCCCCATTTCGCCCCGTTCGTATAAACACACGAATTGACCAAAATGTCCTCCGCTACGACACTCTGACCTAACTAAATGCTTGACACTTAGCGGACTCTATCCGTTTTTTTTAAGAAATTTTAGTTCCATTCCACACCTACCGGAGGATAAGTGTCCAACACCGAAAATAATCAGCAAAACTTCAAGCCCTTTATCGGCGCGGAGCAGTCCGTTGCCGAAGTGACCTGGAAAGCGGTGATTCTGGGGTCCATTATTTCGGTAGTCTTTGGCGTGGCCAATGCCTACCTCGGACTCAAATTCGGAATGACCGTCTCCGCCTCTATCCCGGCTGCCGTTATCTCTATGGCGGTGCTCCGACTCCTTTTCAAAAAGGTCACCGTGCTTGAAAACAACATTGTCCAGACAATCGGCTCGGCGGGCGAGTCTCTGGCTGCCGGCATCATCTTCACCATTCCGGCATTCTTCATCTGGTCGGCAGATCAGGCCCTGGCTGCGGCCGGGTATTTTCACGAAGTCTCCAAAATGCAGATCTTCTGGCTGTCTATGCTCGGGGGAGCCCTGGGCATTCTGCTGATGATCCCCCTGCGTAAATACCTGGTTGAACGCGAACACGAACGTCTGGCTTTTCCTGAAGGCACCGCCTGCGCCGAAATTATCGTCGCGGGCGACGAAGGCGGCAACAAAGCTAAACTCGTTTTCACGGGTATCGGTCTGGGAGCGTTCTACAAAATCCTGATGAACATGCTGAAAACCTGGTCCGAATCCGTCAACTACGACTTCCAAAGAGTCCTCAAAGGCGGCACTATCGGCGTTGACGCTACCCCCGCCCTGCTGGGAGTAGGCTACATAATCGGCCCCCGCATCTCCGCGCTTATGCTCAGCGGAGCGGTCCTGGGATACCTGGGAATCGGACCGCTAATCGCCTTCATCGGTCAGCAAATTCCGGGAATAATCATCACTCCGGGCGACATCCCCATCAGCGACATGGACTCATCGCAACTTCGTGATTTCTATATTAAATACCTCGGTGTCGGAGCAGTAGCCGTTGGCGGCTTCGTATCACTAATCAAGTCATTCCCGGTCATCATCTCCTCCTTCTCCAAGGGATTTGGACAACTCCTCGGCAAGAAAAAGACCGATGCCGAAACCGCCCCGCGAACCGACATAGATCTGCCTATGAAGTGGGTTCTGCTGGCCGTAGTGGGCATCATTATAGCTATCTGGATTCTCCCAAGCACCGAACTCCACTTGCTCGGGTCGGCTATGGCCGTACTATTCGGCTTCTTTTTCGTCGTGGTGGCCGCAAGAATTGTCGGTATAGTCGGCTCTTCATCGTCACCCGTCTCCGGAATGACTATCGCTACCCTCCTGGCAACCTGTCTTATTTTGGTCTATTTCGGAGTCTCCGGAGTCAAGGGTATGGTTACAGCCATGTCGGTGGGTACTATCGTTTGTATAGCCGTGTGTATGTCTGGCGACATAGCTCAGGACCTCAAAACCGGATACCTCCTCGGAGCCACCCCATGGAAACAGCAGCTCACCGAATTCATCGGCCTGTTCTTCCCCGCTATCGCTATGGGCTTCACGATCTACTTCCTTAACGACGCTTTCGGCTTCGTCCAGATCGAAGGTTCTACCAGAGCCCCCCTTCTTGCCCCGCAAGCCAACGTGATGGCCACCGTCGTCAAAGGCGTCATGAACGCCAACCTTCCGTGGCTCCCGATCATCGTTGGCGGCATGATCGCTTTCGCTGTCGAATTGCTCGGCGTCGGCTCACTGCCGTTCGCGATTGGACTTTATCTCCCGCTGTCTTTATCCACCCCGATTATGACCGGCGGACTGGTAGCTTTGTTAATCAAAAAATGGTCCGATAAGGGCCTCTACAAATCCAGAAACGAAAATGGCGTTCTGTTTGCCTCGGGGCTGGTAGCTGGCGACGCTCTCATTGGCGTCGCGGTGGCCTTTATGATAGGCTCCTGGGGCGCTTATGAGTCCTTCTATGATAATCACGACGGCATGATGGCGACTCTCACCGGATGGTTCGGCCCTTGGCTTTCGCTTATATGTTTCTTCGGCTTAGCTGCCGTCCTGGGCCACCTGGCCTGGCGCGGCTTTGGAAAAAAAGGGGTAAATCGCCGCTGAACTCTCAGACGAGGCAACAGACCCGGTCTGTTGCCTCGCTTCGCATTCCGCTGACCGACCAACCGGCAGTTTGATGACCTCGCTTTGTGCGGACTTGCGAACGCTTCCGGTAAAAACCCCCTCGCAACTCAAAAAAAACTCGCATTACACAAAAAAAAGAAAACTTTTGTCACATTTTTCGTAGACGTAGTTATACAAGTGTAAGTCGCGCATGATGACCAGCCAATTCAAACATGTTTCCATTACATCATAAACGGAGGAATCTGTCATGGCCTCAATGACCAGACGAGAATTTGTAAAGACAGGCGCAAAAGGAGTAGCGCTCGTAAGCCTGCCTTTTATCTTCAAGGTAGACCCGCTGGCGGCGCTCACTACCCCACCCGCCGGTAGCCTCAATCTTAATGACTACTACACCCACTTCGGTGTCGATGAGGCTATCATCAAGCAGGTAATGGCTGCCGCCCTGGAGAAAGGCGGAGACTACTGCGATATCTTCTTCGAACACTCAATCAGCAACAGCATCGGCCTCGAAGACAATCTGGTCAACCGGGCTTATTCCACCGTGGATTTCGGCGTCGGCATCAGAGTCGTGGAGGGTGACCAGACCGGATATTCCTTCACGGAGGAGATTACGCCCGAGGCGATGAAGCTTGCCGCAAAAACGGCCGCCAACATCGCCAATCAGGCAAAGAATGCCCCCCCGAAAGAACTGGTACTGCACGACAGCAAAGACCTCTACCCGGTAGAGCAGTCATGGGAAGACGTCGGTTTCGACGAGATTATACCAAAGCTCCAACAAATCAATGACAAGGTCCTCTCGCTCGATCCGCGCGTCGTGAACTCCCAAATCTGGTTTACCAGCGGAACCCAGTATGTCCTTCTGGCCACCTCCGATGGCCGTATTGTCTGCGATTACCGCCCCATGTCCCGCACCTTCGCCCAGTGTATCGCCGAACAGGAGGGCCGCCGCGAAGAAAACTATCACATGATCGGAGGTCGCTTCGGACTCGAACTCTATACACCGGAAAATATCGATACTCTGGCCAAAGAAGCCGTGCGACGTACAATCGACCTGTTCCAGGCCGTCCCAATGGCCGGAGGGGAAATGGAAGTCGTGCTCGCTCCCGGGAAAGCCGGCATCCTCCTTCACGAAGCCATAGGACATGGCATGGAAGCCGACTACAATCGCAAAGGCGAATCGATCTTCGCGGACAAAATCGGCAAACCGGTCGCCCAACCGTTCGTCTCGATAGTCGATGACGGTACCATCCCCAGCTACCGCGGATCGATCAATATCGACGACGAAGGTAATGACACCCACAAAACGTACCTGGTCAGAGACGGAATACTCGAAACCTATCTCCACGACTATATCAGCGCCAAACACTACGGCGTTAAACCCACCGGAAATGGTCGCCGGCAATCCTTCCGCTACATGCCCATCCCACGCATGACCAACACTTACATGCTCAACGGTCCGCACACTAAAGAGGAGATTATTGCCAGTGTCAAGAAAGGCCTTTATGCCGAATCGTTCACTAACGGTGAAGTCAATATCGGCCCCGGAGATTTCACTTTCTATCTCAAGTCCGGCTACATGATTGAGGACGGCAAACTCACCACCCCGGTGAAGGATGTCAACCTGATTGGTAACGGGCCCGATGTTCTCACCAAGATGGTGATGGTGGCCAATGACCTCGAGGTCGAGCAAAGCGGCGGAACCTGCGGCAAGGGCGGCCAGTGGGCGCCGGTAACCGATGGTCTGCCGACCACCAAGGTCTCTTCGATAACCGTGGGCAGTAACGCTTAGTGCACTGTGTCAAAGAGAAAACAGAAACACACTAAGGACAGGAAACAGGAAAACAGGTTATGAATAATAAAGAGAAATTAGAACTGGCCAAGTGGGCGGTTACACAAGCCAAAGGGTTTGGCGCCGACGAAGCCGCAGTTGATGTGGCCAATAGTCGCGAAATCGAAATCGAGTGCCGCGACCAGAAAATCGATAAGCTTCAGGAAGCAACACAAAACAGCATGACCGTCCGCATATATACCAAAGGCAGATATTCCGGCAATACCACCAATGACCTGCGCAAAGATTCACTGAGCAAGTTCATCGAAGAAGCCGTGGCCATGACGAAATATCTGGGTGAAGACCCTTATCGCAGCCTCCCCGATTCGAAATACTACGCCGGGCTAAAGGATGCTGACCTGGGTATCTGCGATAACAGCTACGATGAAGTCTCGGCCGACCAGCGCGTGAAGATTGCCCGCGACATCGAAACCGACACGCGTGAACGCACCGATAAAATAGTATCGCTGACATCGTATTACGGCGACGGTACTTATGAATCGGTTAAGGTTCACAGCAACGGCTTCGAGGGTACGCGTCGCAGCACGTCATTCAGCGCCGGTGTCGAAGTGGGTATTACCGATGGCAAAGGCGGCCGGCCCTCATGGTGGGACTGGAGAACCGTAAGATTCTTCAAAGACCTTCCCCCGATCTCAACCTACGGCGAATTCGCCGTCGAACGCGCCTTAGATAGGATCGGCCAAACCAAGATAGAGTCCGGCGCGTACGACATGATTATCGAGAACCGGGCCCGTGCCAGCCTTTTGGGAGCTCTCGAGGGCCCACTAAGCGGTCGGAACCTTCAGCAGAAGAACTCCTGCCTTGATGGCAAATTGGGACAGAAAGTCTTCTCGGATAAACTGACGGTCGTGGATGACCCGTTTATGAAGGGCGGCCTTGCCTCGCGTCTCTATGACGATGACGGACTGCCGAGCCGTAAGAGAACTATTATCGAGAAGGGCGTCCTCAAGGAATACCTGATCGATTGGTACTATTCCCGCAAACTGGGCGTTGAACCCACGGGCGGCGACACCACCAACGTTACCTTTGAACTCGGGACCAGGTCTCTCGATGAAATGGTGAAAGACATGAAGAAGGGGATTCTCGTTACCGGTTTTATCGGCGGCAACTCCAACGATACCACCGGCGACTTCTCCTTCGGAATAATCGGAACCTACGTCGAAGACGGCAAGCTGATTAAGCCGGTCAACGAGATGAACGTGTCAGGCAACATTCTGCAGTTCTGGAGCTCGCTGGTGGAGGTCGGCAACGACCCTTACACTTACTCCAGCCTGCAGCGCCCCACTATGTATTTCAAGGACGTTCAATTCAGCGGCGTCTGATGATTCTTGAGCTCGAGACGATCCCGATCGAGATCGATGCTTTGAGACCAATTAATAAAAGGCAGAAGCTTCACGGCTTCTGCCTTCTTACTTTCTCACCGATATCCACCGGGCGCTGACAAGGGGGCGCCCCCCTCATACCCCCGCTATCGAGCTATCGCTAAAACCAACCCAACTCGTCCAGTTGAGGTATCTCCTCGTCCATCTCCTGGGCGAGGTCCGCCAAATCCTCCGCCATGACTTCTATCCGCTCAGCCTTCTTCTCGAGCTTCTCGGCTTTGGCTTCGATCTTCTCGGCCTCCCTTTCAATATCACGTTCAAAGTCATCCGTGTCGTAACTGGTAAAGACAACCTTGAACAACCCCCCCACCGCCTGAAGGCCAAGTTTCGCGCCCTCTGCCCCGATCCTGGCTCCTTCCCAGCCGAGTGCCTTGGCGTAATCGATTATATCCATAACCGACTCATAGAACTCCGCGACAAGCTCCTGCTGATGTTCATTGAGCTCTATCTTATCGCCGTTGACATATAACTCATAATCCTCGGTGATCTCCACGGTCTCAATATCACGGCCTTCGTGCTCGAGCACAATCGTGCCGTCTTCGAGGTCAAAATTTACGTTGTCCCACCGGCAACTGACGTCGTGAACCGACACCATATGAGTCCGGTGACTATCGTGAGACATGGCCGGGGAGGCCAGCATCACCAGACAAACCATCGTGCAAATAACCACGCTTTTCATGCTCGAAGTCTCCCTTACGTATTGAACTGCCTTTGCTTTTAAAATACGTCAAATTCTCGAGGCTTGTTTCAGGCTAATTCGCGGCCCGCAAGCGGCGACGCAATAAATACTTGCCAGTCAGCCGACATTTGAATACCATGAGAATCGGAAAACGCTTGAATATGACTCCGACACCATCAAAAATGCTCAACAGGCTGAAAGACAATAAATGGCCGCTCACCATTGCCGCCATAGCTGTTCTGGTTCGACTGATATATCTGCTTGAGATAAGCAATCTCCCCGAATTCCTGGTTCCGATGGTTGACGAAAAGTGGCACTGGGAATGGGCTCAACAAATCCTGAGTGAATCGTTCTGGGGGCAAGGGGCATACTTCCGGGCCCCGTTGTATCCGTATTTCCTCGCACTCCTCGCTCTTGTTACCGGAAGTTCCATTCTCTTCGCCAAGATTCTTCAAATCCTTCTGACCGCCGGCACCGCCTGGTTCATCTTCCAACTGGCTCGGCAGTTGTTCGATTCGAAAACCGCCATCGTGGCCGGGCTGATTTATGCCTTCTACGGAACACTTGTCTTTTATGAAACAATGTTCCTCATCCCCGCTCTGTTTCTCTTGCTGATAGTGTGGGCAATGTTTCGAACCGTCGCCTACCGGCAGTCATCCTCCATTAAAACATGGCTCATGACCGGTATCGTTTTCGGCTTGGCGGCACTGGCCAGGCCCAATGTGCTTATTGTCATCCCTTTTCTTATGCTCTGGCTGTTCTTTTCGGGCGTGAAGAAAGCTTCACTCACCATTCGCATTAAGCTCCCGACCGTTTTACTGGTGGGTCTGATCATTACCATTGCCCCGGTTACCATCAGGAATCTGATCGTCACCGGAGATTTCATCCTGATCTCATCACAGGGCGGAATCAATCTGTACCTCGGTAATAACCCGGAGGCCGATGGACTGACGATGTTGATGCCGGAGGTGGACCTTAATGAGGCCGTTAGCTGGCGACAATTCGGCGTCGCCACTCAAAATGCCGCCGAGCGCGAGGCCGGAAGACGCCTCTCGGAAGCCGAACAGTCATCATTCTGGAGTAAAAAGGCCGTATCCTTTATCGTAAACAATCCCGCGAAATTCGCCGACCTGCTCTGGCGAAAGACCGTTTATTTGCTCTCCGGATTCGAAAACAGCGATAATCTCGATATCTATCATCAAAGAACCAAATCAGCCCTTTATTCGATACTCGTCTGGAAAAAGATCCTCATGTTCCCCTTCGGAATACTTCTTCCGCTCACGCTGGCCGGAGTCTATTTGACGAAAGAGAAGTTCAAAAACCTGATTCCTGTCTATATATTCCTATTGGCGTACATCCCGTCGATTATTCTATTTCTCGTTACGGCCCGGCATCGCCTGCCCCTGATTCCCTTTATGATCATAATAGCGGCCGGTGGGCTGGTGTATCTGTTTGGTTCGCTGCGCGAAATGAAGTCAAAGCAGTATATGGTCGCAGGTGCTCTCTTGTTGATCCCCCTCTTCGTCTTCAACCGCACGCATTACGAAGAAGTCGGCACAAGTGACTTCCAAATCTATTTCAACGAGGGCATCCAGTTCGAACAGCTCGGCGACTACGCCCGGGCAGAACAGTCGTACCGCATGGCCGACCGTGACTACCCCTACTCCGCAACCCTGGTCAATAGCCTCGGTCACATTCAGTTTTTACAGGGCAATTACGGCGAGGCGGCGCAGAATTACCTGCGGGCAATACAACTCGACCCAAACTTCTCGCCCGCCTACAACAATCTCGGCCTGCTTGTCAGACAGGTTGCCAATCCCGATACGGCTGTCGCTCTCTTTCGTAATGCCATAGCCACCCACGGCGACCCGGGCATAAATCCGGAAAGACTCGCTCTCTACTACGCCAATCTTGCGGACACTTACAGCCAATTGCGGCTGACCGACTCCGCCGAATACTACTACCGCAAATCCATCCTGACAGCGCCGTCACAAGCGGTTGGATATTTCCGCTATGGATCGCACGGCATTCGGAACGGCCAACTGAATATGGCCGACTCACTCTTCACGGTCGGACGAACTCTGGGAGAGCCCACCCCAGCCGAACTGTTCAACTGGGGACTCTCCTATCTCAGGCGACAGGAGTTCAACCGGTCCTTGGAGCTGATGAGGGTGGTTGTGAACCGGGACAGCACTTTTTATCAGGCGTATCACTGTATCGGCGTTATTTATTACAACAGCGGCTTTCCCGTAGATTCGGCGCTTGAGTATGTCAACAGAGCGCTGGCTCTCAATCCCTCCTACCAGCCGTCACTCGACCTGCGAAATACTCTGAACCGCGGCAACTAAGACCGCTCAGTATTTCTTGCGACGTTCGACCATGTAGTTCGAACCATCTTTGCGCTTTGTTGCCGTCTTCAGATCGGCCAGCATCCGCGACATCTCCCCCACGTGCCCGAACTGCCTGTCTTCGTTGATAAGAACGGCAATGGATATCGTCAGAATGGGAAATTCTTCGGGCTCTCCCCGCCGGTTGGTGGTCTCTATGAACCCCCGCTGCCGCGCCCGCTCGTCATACCGAAACGGTATCAGTATATCGAACGTGCGTATAATCTCACCGCAGATGCGCTCTACTTCTTCGGGCGGAATAATGAATATGAAGTCATCCCCGGCAATGTGACCGACAAACCCCTCCCGGCACAAATCAAAAACAACGTCTTTGATTACTCTCGAGGTAAGCTGTATCACTTTGTCGCCATAAAAATAGCCATAGTAGTCGTTGTACGCTTTGAAATTATCGAGGTCGGCGTAACACACGGCGAACTGTGCTTCCATATTTATCTGACGGTCAATCTCGGCCTCTATTATCGCGGGCCCCGGAAGATGGGTGGATGGATTAATGGACAGGTCGCGCCGGGAACGCTCAATCACCCGCTTGATACGAACCTGCGTCAACTTGTCGCGCCAGTCACCATAAACAAAATCCTCGGCGCCGGCCTGGTAGGCCGCCACCACGATGCTCTCGTCCGGCTCCGGATGAAACAGGATTATCGGCACAATCCGCAGAAAGACATTATCCTTAATGGTCCTCACCAATTCGACTTCCTTAACGCAACTGCCCCTGCTGGCCATCATGATAATATCCACCGGGAATCTTTGACAGATCGTCACCAGATCTTCAAACGATTCAAAGTAATGCAGGTACATATTGTTGGCCTGGAAGAACCGCTGAAGATGGAAGTCTATATTAATCCCGGTCTGCCTGAGGGCAAAATGATACGATGACCCTCGAGGCGGTTCAGTCGTCGTTGGACCGGGCCAGCTCTCTTGGATGGTACTTTTTGTGTTCTGCAATTATATAGTCCCGATCAATCGTCGTATATATCTGTGTTGTAGATATATCGGCATGACCGAGCATTTCTTGCACTATTCTTAGATCTGCCCCTCCCTCAAGCATATGCGTGGCAAACGAATGACGGAAAGTGTGCGGAGTCACCTTCCGCAAAATTCCGGCCTTTAAGACCACCTTTCTGACGATTTTCCACAAACTAACCCGAGAAAATTTATCCCCTATCTTGCTGACAAACACGAAATTAGAGCGACCGCCCCCCTTTTTCTCATCTCGAAAATTCAGATATTCCTCAATTGCCGATTTAGCAAAATCCCCCATCGGGACAAGCCGCTCTTTGTCCCCTTTGCCGATTACGCGAATAAATCCGGCCTCAAATTCTATATCAGAAATTTTCAAATTTATCAATTCCGAGATTCTCAGACCCGAACCATACAGCAATTCGATTATGGCCCGATCGCGCTTACCGGCGACTGTATTGGTCTCGATCGATGACAGGATTTTCTCGATCTCGGTCGCGGAGAGATAGTGCGGATGATACCGGACAATCTTCGGCGCGGCAAAAGCCGAAGTGGGGTCATCTTTGACGACACCGTTATTAACGAGATATTTAAAAAACTGGCGGATCGATGAAATCTTGCGCGCTATCGTCGTCGGCTTACGCCCGCTCTTGTTCAGCCGGGTGAGATATTCGTTAATATCCGACGGTTTGACCGATGTAACTTCCCTGTGTTTAACCGGAGAAAAAAACTCCGCCAGGTCACGACGGTACGACGCCAGAGTATTGGCAGACAGTCCACGCTCGAGCTTCAGATACTGCAGATAATCCTCTATATGCGCCTTTACCATCGACAATTCCTACAAGGCGTGAGCGATCGCGAGAACCGCCACCACCCTGTAGCCTTTCGTTCTGAGAATCCCGGCGGCCTCGCGTACGGTCGATCCCGATGTCACCACATCATCAACCAGAATCACACCGCCATCAATATCGAACTCCTCCGCCACCTCGAACACACCCCTGATATTCGCCACCCTCTCTTTGTGGTTGAGCCGCGCCTGTTCTTTACGCAACTTGATTCGCCTCAGCAGGTCGGCCTGCGTGGCGTAGCCAAAAATTTGCGCCAATTCACGCGCTAACAACTCTGCCTGATTGTAACCGCGACGGCTTTCGCGCGACGGATGAAGAGGAATCGGCGCCAGGGTCATACTGCCCAATTCTTCCACCACCGGCGCGAACTGCTCATGGAGCAGCCGGGCGAAGTACTTCGCCGGCGTTTTGATACCCTTGAACTTGAACTGAATGACGATATCCTCCAGCGGACTGGTGTAGTTGCCATAGGCAAAAAGCGGCAGTGAATCACCTTTGCAGATAGTGCACTTGTGGCCGGCCGGGATGATACTCATACAGTTTAAACAGAACGGCCGGTCGAATGTCTCGATTGCTTTCAGGCAGCGCCCGCAGATAGAGCCTTCGTTCTCAGTGTACTCGCCGCAGCCCAGACACAGGGGCGGAAAGAAAAAGTCAATCATCCCCTCCAGCCACTGAGGTTTCTTTACGCCTGCCATCATAGCAGAAAAGAAAATCGGAGCGGGCCGCCGGACAAGATAAAACTAAAAAACGCGCCGGAGCAACTTGCGGAAGGTGAGATACACCACGTAAACCGAAAAAACCACAGCCGACACAACCCCCCACACCGAAGCCGCATCGCTCTCCGCACCGGACCTGTATACCGGGCTGTAGCCCAGCCAACTGTACACGGCGTCAAAAACCAGGCCACAGAGAATCGAGATCACGACAATCGCCGCCAGATAAACGAGCGTTGCCCGCCCTTTGAGAATCTTCCTCACTACTGTGAGCGAAGCCACATTGGTCGCCGGACCGACCAGCAGAAACACCAGTACCGCTCCCGGCGAAAACCCGAAAGTCAACAGCACCGCGGCGAGCGGTGTCGATGATGTCGCGCAGATATAAAGCGGCAGCCCGACTACCACCGCTCCCACATAACTGCCCCACCCGCTTCGGAATGTCTCGGGTATCGCGCCAAACTGGTCGCCAAGTAAAAGTGCCGCCACGCCCGCCAGCAGATAACCGATAAATAAATATGGCGCGAGATCATCCATCAAATCCCCAAAAGCATACTTGAGACCATCGACAATCTTCTGCCCGAGAGACCGGGATTCCGTGTTCGCATTCGCCCTGACAGGGCTGCAGCAGTCGTCTGTGCATGCGCCGGCAGGCTCTTCAACGCTGACGTCTACCCAGGGTGACAGTTCCACCGCCAGCCCGGCCGCCATAGCCGTTACGAACGCCGTAATCGGTCTGGCAACCGTCATAAGCGGATCGGTCAGCGAGTAGGTCAGTAGAATGGAATCGACACCGGTCTCCGGGGTAGACACCAGAAATGCCGTCGTGCCGCCTCTGCTGAGGCCGGACTTGCGGAGTTCATAGGCAACCGGCACCACCGAGCACGAGCACAACGGCAGCGGAATCCCAAGCAGCGCCGATTTCAGCACCACCGCTGATTTCGAGCCGGTCAGAAATCTGCGCACACTGGCCTCATTGAGCAGCACCCGCACCAGCCCGGCCAGGGCTATCCCGACTAAGAGCAAAAACGCCGAGTCAACGAGCATTGCCCACACTGACCCGGCGAAATTTTGAAGTAGCGTAAGAATACTAACCGCCTATCGTCTCCAAATATTGTTTGGCCTGAGCTGCGGCCTGACCGTCGGGTTCAATCCTCAGATACTCCTTCCAGTAATAGCGCGCTGAATCCAGAGTCTTGGTGTTGTAAAAAACTATCCCCAGATTGAAATTGGCGATAGCGTGTTCGGGATGCTCCGTAAGCACCCGGTGAAACTCTTCGATAGCCCGTCGCTGAAGGCCCATCCCGTGAAGACAGGCGCCGAAATCCGTGCGGACATTGGGATCACGAGGGTCGATCGCCAATGCCCGCTTGTAGGCCTCGGCCGCGATCGGAAAATTCCCCTGATCCATCAACTGATTACCAAGCTGCACCAGTGACTCATAATCAGTCGGAAAGTTCGCCAGCGATGGCATAGCGTTTCTATCCATCCCCTCAACATCGGGATGTTCAAACTCCACAGCCGCCTCTTGTTTGGATAGCGGCGATGGCTCTTTGAAGAGAAAATAGCCAACCGCCACAACAATCAGAACACCGACAATCACCAGAATATCTCTGCTGGAACGCTTCATCTTAAGCACCTGTACCCTTATGTCTTAGAACATTTTCCGTTTCACTTTATCAGTCCGTAAGTATAACAACAAAAACCGATATTGTCCAATATGTTTTACTCAATGGTACGTATGACGATAAACCCGGCGCAATCAAAATCCATGACAACCGCGGGTATTCACTGTATATTCCGGCCGTTGTCTTACTACCAATAAGGAAAGGATTCCAATGCGCTCATTCACATACGCTCTGTTTAGTTTGCTCGTACTCGCTGTAACAAATTCAAGTGCGGCCGGTTCACCATATCTTATCACGGCTGATTCAGTCTATCGCCATATTTCGGTGCTCGCCGATGACTCCCTTGAGGGCCGCGAGGTCGGCGAAATCGGCGAATGGAAAGCCGGGCAGTATATCCAGAATGTTTTTGTCGGGGCGGGCCTGGCGCCGACAGGGGATGATGACGACTACCTTCAAGCCTATGACTTCATAAAGCGCATCGACCTCGGCCCCGGCAACAAGCTCAGCATCAACGGCACACCCCTTGTGCTTTTCGATGACTACCAGCCGCTTCTTCAATCCGACACCGCCGCCGCTCTTGACTTCGAATCCGTTGTCGATGCCGGCTATGGCATCACGGTCGCGGAAAATGAAGGCGACTACGATGACTACGAAGGCATAGATGTCGCCGGCAAGGCGGTACTCGTCCGTCGCTTCTCCCCTCCCAAAGATCAACACGAGGGCATCGACTTCGACAAGTACTCCGCGATTACCGACAAGATCAACAACGCCGTCGAGCACGAAGCATCGGCGATTATCTTCATCACACCCTCGGACAAAGACGATGCCATCAAAGATGAACCGGCCGCTTTCGTCCATGCCAAAGACATCCCCGTTCTCTGGCTGAAACGCGCCGGGCTGGAGAAACTTGGCTTGTCAATCGATGAGCCGTTGATATCGTCGGTGACCGGCGCGACCGAGCTTATCCGTGTCCGCGATACATCATACAACGTCATTGGTTTCATCCCCGGGCGAAGCGACACGACAGTCATAATCGGCGCCCACTATGACCATCTGGGCTGGGGCGGACCATCATCGATGTACAAAGGCGAAGAAAAGATGATTCACAACGGCGCCGATGACAACGCGTCGGGCGTAGCCGTCATGCTCGAACTGGCCCGCCACTATTCATCTGAGCGCGATCGCCTTCATTATTCGCTGCTTTTCATCGCTTTCTCCGGTGAAGAAGCCGGCGTGCTCGGCTCGACCCACTTCGCCAAGAACATGACCATAGATTCCTCGAAAGTCCGAATGATGCTCAACCTCGATATGATCGGGCGACTGGCCGACCAGGATGGACTGGCTATCATGGGCACCGGAACCTGCGAAGAGTTCAAGACGTTCTTCGACAGCGTTTCTTACGATCACCTCAAGCTCTCTCTCAAAGAGTCCGGCGTGGGACCATCGGATCACACCCCGTTTTACAACCGCGGGATTCCATCGATGACCTTCTTCACCGGCCCGCACAGTGATTATCACAAGCCCACCGATGATATCGAGCGAATCGATACGCACGGCATTGTCCGCGTGACACAGCTCGCCCGTGATATAATTGACCATTTCGATGCTATCGATTCTCCGCTTACCTTCCAGAAAACGAAAGACAGCGGCATGGGCAAACGACGCTCGCAATTTTCCGTGAGTCTGGGGGTGATGCCGGACCACGTGGCCGAGGTTAAGGGAGTTCGTGTCGATGGTGTCATACCGGACCGTCCGGGCGCGAAAGCGGGTGTTATCGAGGGTGATGTTATTATCCGGATCGGTGATAATGCCATTGGCGACATCTATGATTACATGAGCGCTCTGGGCAAATTTTCCCCCGGCGATTCGACCGTAGTGGTTGTCGAGCGCGGTGTTGACACCCTCTCGCTCGATCTGGTGTTTTAGCCCAGCCCATATATCGCCATAACCCGCTGCTTCGTTATTAGATACGGTGATTTGGCTTCGTTTCATCATTTTTGTATTCCGTGCATGGTCCCGCTCTTCGCGGGATCTCATCTGCCCGCTTTCGTTGCGCCACCCTCCGTCATTCCGTTGAAAAACGGAATCCAGTGAGACGCGGTCACCAGACCAAGTCATTCCGTCGAAGGACGGAATCCAGTCTTCGTATTCTGTAGCGGTTCAAAATTCTGAACCCCTATAAGCTCCATCCCAACCAATCACTATCGCTTTTGTATGAAAACCGCCTCCGGTCAAATTCTCGGGAAGAAAACAGACCTTCAACGGTAATCTCATTAACCAGAGTGGATAATGGCCGGAGACAACCGTCATCAGAAGCTTCTGGAGACCTGCTTTCGCGGGGGTTGCTTAGGCAAACAGTAAATCAGAAAGAAGCCAAAATAAGATGAGGAGGCCCAAATGAAATGGTCACTTGTTCTAATCAGTATCGCGATACTCGCCTGTGGCGGGTTGGCGGATCGGGCAAGAGCCGATGAGAGCTTTCGCCCTGTCAATCCGGGCGGTGAGGCTACCGTCCCCTGGGATCAATTCAGCAATCTTCTGAACCTCGATAAGGATCGGATAGTCATCTCACTCGAAACATTCCAGAAATTGCTGGCCCAAACCGGCGTCAAACCGACCGGCGCCCAAATCATCAGCGGCGGCAACGTCGTACTCACGCGGGCGGAATTCGACTCACTGGTCAGGCAAATGAAACCACCGGTTGAAATCACCGATTGCAGACCAGTCGATTTTCTGATAACGAAAGCGATCTACAGTGGCAAGATGAAAACCGGCAGCACAGTCTTTACTGGCGAATTCACCGTGCACGTCCTGAAGAAAGACGCCTATGTGGAGGTTCCGCTTCTTCCGGTGGTTATTGCTCTGGAAGACATTACGGTCGATGGCAAACAGGCATTGGTAACTACCGATGCGGCCTTTCACAGGGTAGTGCTGGACAAAGACGGCGAGCACAAGGTGGTCGTACGGTTCTCCGTGAAATCGTCGCTCGACAAGGGGCCGAACAAATTCGATCTGAGCATTATTCCCACGCCGATCCGTCTTCTCACGCTGGAGATGCCTCTGGCCGATATCGATGTCGAGATTCCGCAGGCTCAGCAGGTGCTCACGACCACGAAGGGCGACCTGACAATCGTAAATGCTGCCATTGCCTCGGATGGCATTGTTAGCGTACGTTGGCGCAAGAAAGTCGCCCCGACCGAAAAAGTTCCGGCCAAGCTTTACACCGAGTTGTACCACCTGCTTTCAATTGAAGACGGCAGCCTGAGCATTACGACCGACATCAACCTGAACATCCTTTACAGCGAAATCGACGGCATCAGGGTGGCCATCCCGCGTGATCTTCGGGTGCTGAGTGTCGCTGGCGAAGGCGTCGGCGAGTGGCAGGAAAAGGAACTCAATGGTGTTAGCACGATCCTGGTTCCGTTCACCTACGACAAAAAGGGCAACACGACCATAACAATTCGTTCGGAACTGTCGACGACCGAATCCGGGATGGCCAACGTCTTTTCCGGGATGCGGGTGCTTGAGTCCGAGCGAGAGACGGGCTTTCTCGGAATCGTGTTGAATACCAGCGCCGAGGTGACAGTAGCAGAGAACAAAGGGCTTGAGCAGGTGGCCGCGTCCAAGCTGCCGCCCCAGATAGTCAACAAGTCGAGTAAGCCATTGACTGTCGGTTTCAAATATCTGAAACATCCTTACAGCCTTGTGCTCGACATCAAAAAGCACGACAAAATTCCGGTTCCGGTGGCAGCCATAAATTCTGCGAACGTAGTCACTTTGTTTACCGAAGACGGTAAGATCGTTCACCGCCTGGTTTATCAGGTAGTCAACAGCGACAAGCAGTTTCTGGAAGTACAGATTCCGGACGGCTCCGATCTCTGGAGTGTGTTTGTCGATAATCAGCCGGTGGAATCATCGGTTAACGATAGTGGTACGCTCATGGTCCCGCTCATTCGTTCGCGCATGAACGGGAGCACGCTCGAGTCGTTCCCTGTTGAGATCCTCTACTGCGTGGTTGAGAATAACTTCGACTGGTACGGTTCGCGCACTTCTACCCTTCCGGTCGTGGACCTGCTTATCAGCCGGGTGATGTGGTCCGTTTATCTGCCTAACGATTATTCGTACCACCATTTCGAAAGCACGCTGGAGATCGAAGAGATGATACGCGGAATCAACATATTGTCTAACCGCAAGCGTGTGTTCGACAGTGAAGTGGTAAGTTACCTGACCGAACTCGGCGAGGTGGAACCCTCGGCTCTTCCCGCTGACGAGCTCAAAAAGGCCTACAACGAAGGTAATTTCCGCAGCGAATTTCGCAATATCCCGCAACAGGAAGAGCAGTTGAAATACCAGGTAACGCAGGAGTTCGATTTCAGTAATCGCCTCAGTTCCTACGCCCGCGGAGTGGCCGGTGGAATTTTGCCGATTCAGATTCAAGTGCCGACCGGCGGGCAGGTGTATCGTTTCGCGCGGACCTTCATCAAGCCGGGCGATCCGCTGAGTGTAGAGGTCGTCTATAGTCGCGACTGGATGGCCGGTGTGGTCAAGTGGTTGCTGATAGCACTCGCGGCACTTCTGCTGTGGATCAACCGCAGACAGATAGTAAAGCCGCTTCGTGCTATAAAAAAGTGGACCACGAAAGCAATCGAGGTGTATAAGACGCGTGCGTCAGTGATTCGGAAGGTGGCGCAGTCGCCCATCACACCGTTCGCCCTCATCGGACTTGGCCTCGTGGTGTGGCCCCTCTCATACAGTCTGGCGATGGTGTGTTTCCTTGGATTCTGGCTGAGCGTGGGATTCATAGCCTTAGACTATCGCAACAAACGCCGACAACAACAAGCAATGGAGAGAGCATCCCGGCTGGGACAACAGCCGACTCCGCCTCCATTGTAGAGATATCGTGTGCTTTTCAGGGGAGGATTCTGGACGTAGGAGTTCAAGCGATTGGACTCCTACGCCAGTCTTTTGAATCCTCGTAGGTCGAAACCCCTGAGCATCATACCCGCGTGCAGCGGGGATGAGCGTGGTTTCGACATCTTTCTCCAAATTTCTTAGTTGTCGAAACTTCCCCGCGAGGCGGGGACCCTGACGGGCAGGAGTTTCGACCTACTTTTGCTGAGTATTAGTCTCCTATTCAAACCCGATCTTCCGCGCTTTCTTCATCGGCGGCTGCATCAGCTGCCTGATGGCGTCGAAAACGACTTTGAATTGAGCGTCATATTTCTTTTCCAGTTCATTCAGTTTCCGGGCAAGTTTCTCGTTCGTAGCCAGAAGCTCCCGCAGTTTAACGAACGCCCGCATGATTTCGATATTGACCCGCACCGCCCTCTTGCTTTTCAGCACCGATGAAAGCATAGCGACACCCTGCTCGGTGAAGGCATACGGCGGGTACCGTCGCCCGCCCCATTGACTTGAGGTACCAAATTGTGACCTCAAGTTGGCGAACTCCTCTTTCGTAAGCTGAAACATAAAATCATCGGGGAACCGGTCGATGTTTCTTTTGACCGCCTGTATAAGCGCCTTCGTCTCTACTCCGTAAAGGTTCGCCAGGTCGCTGTCCAGCATAATGTTGCAAGAGCGGAGCAGGAAGATTTTGTTCTCTATTCTGTTAACAGGAATAAGACCGTTTTTCATACTAAATCTCGTATCTCCCCTTGCTGATTGAATACCGCGAAATAGGTGTCCTCCCTCTTCGTGATTCATGATGGAATATACCGCCAAATATCAACATTTTAACCGGTTTGGTCAAGACTCAATTCCCCCCGCATTTTCCCAACAACATCCGTGTAAAAAAACAGGCGAGGTCGTCATATATGAGGTGGAATTATGTCCGGACAAAGCAATAGGGTTGTAGCTGTCAAGTGGGGATCCGCCACCGGCGGAACAGCACGGAAAACTGTCAAGTGGGGACCCGCCATCGGCGGGACAGCACGAAAATTAGTGCACCAAAATGGCTTCGCAAAATGGCATAACTATCAACAGAAACAAACAGTTAGGGAGAAAAAACATGATTTTAGGATCCCTGAAAAATAACGAAACAAAGCCAATTTTGGATTTCCCGGTGAATCTGAAGATTCACCGGGCACAATTTTGCAGAGGTGACACAACCAATCAGAAAATCCGGTCTTGTAGGGGTTCAAAATCTTGAACCCTGAGGTCCAGGCCCAAAGCAAGTTTGAGCCTGCCACCCGTTGTTGCGTGAGGGGTAACATAAAATAACGAAACGAACCCAAATCAATATAACGGGATGAATGAGAAGAAAATGCGGGGATTTTTTGGTTCAATGGCGGGTTCGAAGACGGACCCGCCCTACGGGGATCGCGGCGATGTAGGCGTTTGATTTATCAAACGTACTACCCGGTGAATCTGAAGATTCACCGGGCACAAGCCCCAGGGTTCGCCACAGGCGGATGAGACGCCCGTCGTTGTAGGGGTTCAAAATTTTGAACCCCTACAGGTCAGGCCCAAACAGGGTTTGAGCCTGCCACCCATCGAAGACTGGATTCCGTTTTTCAACGGAATGACGCGACCTTGCCGATCGCCACTGCCCGAACCGAAAACGCCTCTTCCCCCCCTCGCCCTCCGGGAGAGGGTCGGGGTGAGGGGCCAATCAAAATAACGAAACGAAGCCAAATCGGTGTGACGGGATGAATGAGAAGAAAATGCGGGGGATTTTTTGGTTCAGCGGCGGGTTCGAAGACGGACCCGCCCTACGGGGATCGCGGCGATGTAGGCGTTTGATTTATCAAATGCGACATCACGCCTTTTTCTCCCTGTGCCCGTCAGGTGGGGACACCTGACAGCACGATAACACTGCATCGAAGACTGGATTCCGTTTTTCAACGGAATGACGCGATCTTGCCGATCGCATCTGGCAGAACCGCTCACGATTATAGTCTCTTGTGGAAGAGGGTTCTTCCCTACGGCGACCATTTTCCCCCCACTTCACTCCGCGCCGGTGTCTCCCCCGGCCTCGCGGTTGACCGATACGACGCCCTTGACTTTGCGAACCTTGTCGAGAATGCGATTCAAATGCGACAAACTCGACACCTCCACCACGAATCGCCCGATCGCTGTCGAATCCTGCGTGTACATCTCGGCAGCCCTCACGTTGGTGTCGACATCGGCAATAGCCTGAGTGATATCGCGAAGCATATTGCGGCGGTCCTCGACCACCAGCTTGAGCTGCACCACGAAAGATTGCCCCTTGGCGGTGTCCCAGCTGACATCGATGCGTCGCTCCGGAAACTCGTTCAAAAGATGCGTGGCGCTCGGGCAGTCGCTGCGATGAATAGTAACTCCGCGCCCGCGGGTGATAAAACCGACAATATCCTCACCCGGAACCGGCTGGCAACATCCCGCGAACCGGAACATCATGTCATCCATGCCGTGCACCCGTATGCCCTTGGCGCCGCGGATACGGTCGATCACTTTGTTGACAAACCCGGCGGTTTTCTCTTCCGGCTCGGGATTAATAAGTTCGATGAGGTGACGGGCGGTCATGGAGCCGTTGCCGATAGCAGCGAAGAGTTCCTCGACCGACTTGCGATTGAGCTGCTCGGCATACCCCTGCAGAACATCATCGGGCGGCAACTTGAGGCGCTGCTCTTTGAGTTTTCTCTCCACCACCTGTTTGCCGAGGGCGACCGACTGTTCAAAACCGGCCTGTTTGAGCCACCGACGGATTCTGGCGCGGGCCGATGATGTCCGGACCAGTTTGAGCCAGTCGTGCGATGGGGTCCGGTTGGGATTGGTGATAATCTCAACGATATCGCCCGACTGAAGCTCTGTCGAGAGCGGCTGCAGACGGCTGTTTATTTTGGCGCCGGCGCAGTGGATACCGACATCGGTATGAATCTGGAAAGCGAAATCGAGCGGCGTGGAGCCTTTCGGCAGATGAACCAGTTTGCGATTGGGCGTGAATACGAAAATATCCTCCGAATACAAATCGATCTTGAGGTATTCGAGGAAATCCGATGGATTGGTCATGTCTTTCTGCCACTCGAGAACATCGCGCAACCAGACCATCTGACGGTCCGACTTGCTCATCTGGTGCTTGCCTTCTTTATACAGCCAGTGCGCGGCGATACCGTTCTCCGCGACATGGTGCATCTGGTGGGTCCGGATCTGTATCTCGACCATTTTGTTGTCCGGCCCGAAAACGGTGGTGTGCAGCGAGCGGTAACCGTTGGGTTTGGGATTGGCGATATAGTCGTGGAATCTATCCGCCACCGGTTTCCAGATGGAGTGCAGGATACCCAGAGCGTGGTAGCAGTCGCGTTCGGTGTTGACAATAACGCGGATGGCAAACAGGTCAAACATCTCTTCGAACGGCACTTTTCGCACGACCATCTTGCGATTGATGGAATCGAGATGTTTGGCGCGTCCGTAAACATCGGCCTTGATACCATCCTTGCTCAGCGCTTCTTTGATAGGCGTGACCAGGGAAGTGATATACTCCTCGCGCTGCTCCTTGCTTTCCTTGACCCGGCGGGCCAGGTCGACATAGGTTTCCGGCTCGAGATATTTGAGAGAGAGGTCCTCGAGCTCGGTTTTGACTTTGTTAATACCGAAACGATGCGCCAGCGAACAGTAGATATCGCGGGTTTCCTGTGCGATGAGTTTCTGTTTATCGGGGGCCATGTGGTCGAGAGTACGCATATTGTGAAGCCGGTCCGCGAGTTTTATGAGGATAACGCGGATATCCTGCGCCATGGAGAGAAGCATCTTGCGGAAATATTCGACCTGCTGTTCCTCGCGCGAGGAGTACTGCACCGCGCCGATCTTCGTGACGCCGTCGACAAGGTCGGCTATTTCATCGCCGAAATCCTGCCGCAGTTCCTCCAGGCTGACCTCGGTGTCCTCGACCACATCGTGAACCAGTCCGGCGGCTATCGTGGCGGAATCCATGTGCTGTTCGGCGAGGATGAAGGCGACCTCGAGGCAGTGTTCGACATACGGTTCACCGGAGAGGCGCTTTTGCCCCTGGTGGGCTTTATCCGAGAACTCGTACGCCTTGCGAATCAGGGGAATATTGACATTGGCGTTGAAGGCCTCGATCCTGATTATGAATTCAGCCAGGTTCATACTCTACCGTTTTGCCTCCGGCGCGGTTTGGAGCATCTCGAGAATTTCGTTCATGACTCGTTCGGGTGTTATGGTTTCCATGCACTTGCAGTGCCGTGGCGGACACTTGCACTCCACGCCGACCGGCTGGATGACCCTGCCCCCCGCGCCGAGCGGTCCCCAGCGGAGCGGCGACATGGCCTTGCGGCTCGGATATAAGCCCACGCCGTGCGTGCCGACCGCGACCGCGAGATGCAGCGGCCCGGTGGAATTGGCCACGACGAGGTTCGCCAGGGATAATACGGCCGCCAGCGTTCTCAGGTCGGTTTGTCCGGTGATTTTGCGGACGGGAATGCCAAGCGCCTTTTCGGCCTCGGCGATAACCTCGCCTTCTTCCTCGGAGCCTGAAACAACCAGCTCGATTCCGTGCTGCTTGAGAAGACGGTAGAGCCTGATAAAGTTTTCCAGCGGCCATCTCTCGGCCGACCCGCCCGAGCCGGGATGGATTACAACGAAATGGTCGCTCACGCCGGCCTCGTTTAAGATTCGGCGGGCGTTGTTTATTTCTTTCGGACGCAGATAGACGTTGGGAAAATCGACCGTTTTGCCGCGCCGGAAGAATCTGAGGAAGTCGAGATTGTATTCGTATTCGTGTTTGAGGTTCTTCTTGCGGCTGTGTACGAGACGCATGTTGAAAAAGACAGAGTGAAACCGCCCGGCCGTGCCCAGACGATAGGGAATCTCCGCTTTATAGAACAGCCGCGACATCTGGCGCTCGGGATAAAGAGCCACTACCGCTTTGTATTTTTCTTTCTTGATCTTCTGCAGCAGGTCTTTCTTGTAAAGCTTGTTGGTGAGAAGCTGATCGTTTTGGACGCGCAGGATTTTATGGATGCGCTTGTTGTTTTCGAGGATGGGCGAAGCGTACAGCGACGAGATCACATCGACCCGGCACTGGGGGTATCGTTCGGAGATAGTCTCCACGAACGGCAAAGCGAGTATCAGGTCGCCGAGCCGGTCGGTCCGGCTGATGAGGATGCCGTCGCCCTTTTCAAATTCAAGTTGTTTAGACATATGGTTATTCTACCGTTTCCTTTTTTCTGTATATTTCGCGGGCCTTGGCATACTTGACCATGACCGCCAGCGCCGACAACACCGAGATCAAAAAACCCTCCAGACCGTCACGAAACCCCTGGCGAAGCACGTAGCGGCTCACAAAGGCGAGTGGCGGTTTTACCACGATGTCGAACCATCCCGCTGAAGTTCCTTTGCGGACGGTCTCCCTGGCCCCGAGGCTGGTGTACCAGTCGAATTTCCGGAAATACTCTTCGAGCGTCGGATAGCTATAGTGAAGCAGCTCATTATTCAAGTGGCCAATCTCACCCTCGACGACGACTTTCTCGTGAACGAAGGCTCCATCGAAATCCCCCCTGGATTTCCGAAATAACCTCAAGACGTAATCAGGGTACCATCCGCAGTGTTTGATCCACCGTCCGAGAAAGAGTGTCTTGCGCTTGAGATAGTATCCCGATCCGGCGCCGTCACTGCTTAAGACTTCTCTGATTTCATCGCGCAATTGAGGCGAAACCTCCTCGTCGGCATCGATAGACAGTATCCAATCCGAAGATGCTCTCTTGACGCCTTCTTTCTTGGCGGCACCGTATCCTTTCCATTCGGGGGAATAGACCTTTGCTTTGTATTGCTGGGCGATATTCACGGTTTCATCCTGGGATTGGCTGTCGATCAGAATAATCTCATCGGCCCAGCTTACCGACGCGAGGCAGCGAGCGATGTTGCGCTCCTCGTTTTTGGAGATTATGACCACAGAAAGCGGACTCATTGTTTCCCCAGGTTTTGCTGTTTGACGACATCGACAAAGGTATCGTACACCTGATCGACCGTGATATCAAATATATTTCCATCGCAGCCGGAAACAACCGCGCCCGTCTGCTGACCGTATGGTCTCCAGAGCAGGAAATTCTTCATATAGCGGCTGTAGAGGCCCACGACCGGAACTTTGAGCGACCGGGCAATGTGGACGAGCGAAGTGTCGGGCGAGATGAAGACATCGAGATGGCGAATTATGGCCGCGGCCTCGGTCAGGTTCAATCTATCCGGTACGATATCGATACTGCCGCCAACCTGCTGCTGCAGCCTGAGGGCTCGCTTGCGCTCCCACGGGACAGTGAATAGAATGACGTGGCAGCCGCAGTTGTGCGTCAGCAGCTTTTTCAGCAGGGCGGCGGACTTTTCCTCGGCCCAGACTCTCGTGGGAGAGCCGGCGGAGAGGTTGTAGCCCACTTTCAGCAGACCGTGATCACCGTTGGTGACGGTTTTTATATAGGACTTCGCCATCTCGTTGATGGATTCGTCGATATACGGTTCGGCGTAGCACGGCACTTTCTCGCTATTGATATCGAAAGCGTTCAGCAGCTTTAGCGTGTTTTCGATAATGTGACCGGTGTTGCCGAGGCGGTGGTCGTAGTTGAAATCGTAGTATTCGCGAAATTTCACTTTCCCAACGCCGATTCTTGGTTTGCCGGGGGCGCAGAGCTGCGAGAGGAAAAGAGCCGTGACCGAGTCGTTGCCGATCATATCGACGACACAATCGTAGCCGCCGCGACGCATAGCCATGAGGGTCTTGATATCGTGTATCGGTTTTTTCTTATAGATATAAATGGTGTCGAAGCGGGGGTCATCCTTGATAATGGCGTAGTTGGTCGGGGAGCCCAGGATGGCGATTTTTATATGCGGGAAATTCTTCTTGAGTCCATCGAACACCGGAAACGATATGACCATATCGCCAATCTTCTCCGGGCGCAGAAAGAGCACTTTTTTGATTTTGGCGCCGTCAAGAGGCGTAAAATCGGCCTGCCCCTTCTTCAGAAAGCGCTTAAAAACGTTGAAGAAGAAGTCTTTGAACCAGTGTTCCAGTGGCTTGAGTCGATTCATTTTCCTATGCTCTTGTAGTGAAACGGGACAAATATTTTTCCACCTTGTCCAGCATAATATCAATTGTAAACTGTTCGCGCCACCTTTTTTGCGACGCCTTCCCCATCGCCAGCATCAACGGCGGGGAGTCGAGCATTTTGATGATGGCTGACGACAACTGTTCGGAGTTTGCCGGGTCGACCATGATCGAGGTTTCGCCATCGATGAGCGCCTCCTCGGTGCCTCCGACGCGGGTGGCGACAGTCGGCAGCCCGGCCCGCATGCATTCGAGGACAGCGTTTGAGAACGGCTCGATGATTGACGGGTGGACAACGAAATCGGCGCCGCCGAGTTCGAGGTCAAGGTTGTCGAGCATGCCGGCAAAAACAAAATGCTGTTCCAGCCCCAATTCGGCAATCCGTTTTTCGTGATCCGCCTGCATATAGCCGTCGCCCAAAAACAGAAATCTCACATCCGGGTGTTTCTTGACGATTTCGGGAGCTGCCTCGATGAGATACGCGTGTCCCTTGTGGTTGACGAATCTTCCAACGGTCACGGCTATTATGCTGTTTCCGGGTAGATTGTACTTCCGGCGAAGTTCGGCGCGGGCCTCCTGGTCGGGGCGAGGAAAGTTTTTCACGAGGGTACCGTTATGTATGACCTCGACTATGTCGTTGGTTATATAACCCAATGCCGTGATTTCTTTTTTGAGCGAATGTGAGGGCGTGATGACACCATCAATGAGCCTCGGGGTCAGCATTTTGTGAACGAGGCTGTCTTTAGTGATATTGAGTCCGACTCTCCAGATGACCTTTGCTTTGCCATAGAGCGTCGCGGCCAGGCCCGCCAGGCGAATATCTTTATTGAAGTTCACGAAGACGATGTCAATCGCTTGTTGTTTGAGGTATCGCTTGATCTTCTGTATCACAAACGGGTCAAAATCACCCGAGATACGAACGGGCAGGACTTTGATGTTGGGGTCGAGAGCGGCGATACGCCGCAGAAACTCGGAATTGGGACGGCCGGCCACGGTTATGTCGTGTCCCTTCTGAACAAAACGACTGGCTACCATGCCGATCCAGTTTTCCAGACCTCCAAAGATATCTTTATCGATAGAATCGAAAAATAGAATATTCATTTAAGTACTCAGCATGTTTTTCGCTGCGGATTCGTCGCCACTGTCGGCGAGGGTCGATGATCGGAGTGCCCCCGACAATTCCGTAAGACAGCGACTGACCCGTCTTATCATCTTTTCGTAGCTGAACTTCTCCCGCCATCGCAGTCGCCCGGCCTCCCCCATCCTTTTCATGCGGTCTCTGTCTGCGAGAACCTCCGAGGCCGCCTCAGCAATGGCCCAGGGGCTGCACGGCTCGAAAAGCAGCGCCGACTCCTCATCGGAAACCACCTCCGGAATCCCGCCGACGCGACTGGCAATAATCGGCAGTCCCATTCGCATCCCTTCCAGAAGGGCGATTCCGAATGGTTCTTCCTTGGATGGGTGGATCATCAGGTCACACCCGGCAAGTTCTCGGTCGACATCATCAACCATCCCCGCAAAAATAAAGCGATCGGTCAGGCCCAATTTTTCAATGTGCGTCCTGAGTTTTTTCTCACCGGGACCGTCGCCGAGCAGCAGGAAATACAAATCCGGAAAACGACGTGTGATTTCAACGGCGGCGTCAACCAGATACTCATGTCCCTTCTGGTAAACGAATCTTCCGACAGTTACGGCAACGGTGGCGTCATCAGGCAGACCATAAGTTTTTCTGAGGCGGCGGCGCGCTTTATCCCTCGGCTGAACCGACGAATTGTCACCAATGCCGATGGGAATCACCTCGATGCTGCCGACATCTATATGTTTGCACGATGCTATTTCCCGCTTCAGAGATTCGGAAGGCACAATGATTTTGTCAACCAGCCTCGGAGTCAATATGCGGTGGACAAAACCGTTTTCGGCAATATTGATTCCTACCGACCATACGACTTTGACATCACCGTTCAATCGCGCGGCGATTCCCCCCAGTCGAACATCCTTGTTGAAGTTTACCAGCAGGATTTCGATTTTCTTATCACGCAGAAATTTCCGTAGTCTGGATATGGTAAAAGGATTGAAATCGCCGGAAATGTCAAGTTCGACGATGTCTGTGTCTGGATGGCCCTTGCTGATTCTCCGGAGATACTTTGAACCGGGTCTTCCTATCAGGGTCACCCGGTGTCCGAGCGCTTCAAGACCGGCCGACACCAGCCGAATCCACTCTTCCATGCCGCCGTAGGTATCTTTCGCAATCGAGTTGAGAAAGGCGATATTCATCACATATCCCGAAACTGCATGGAGTACAGGCGGTGATAGAGACCGTTGATTTTGATAAGTTCTTCGTGCGAGCCGCTTTCAACGATACGTCCGCCATCAACAACGAGGATGCGGTTGGCGTGTTTGATAGTCGATAAGCGGTGGGCTATGACGAGAGTCGTGCGGTTTTTCATGAGCCGGTCTATAGCCTCCTGCACCAGAACTTCAGCTTCGGTATCCAGCGCCGAAGTGGCTTCATCAAAAATGAGAATCTGGGGATTTTTGAGAAGCGCTCTCGCGATGGCGAGTCGTTGACGCTGGCCGCCGGACAATTTAACGCCCCTGTTGCCGACCAATGTATCGTAGCCGGATTCGAGGTGCTCGATGAAGTCGTGAGCGTTGGCCATCCGAGCGGTTTCGATGACTCTCTCCTGGGAAACGCCATTTAGTCCGTAGGCGATATTGTTGAAGACAGTATCGTTGAACAGATACGTTTCCTGGGTGACGATTCCCAGAAGCGAGCGCAGCGACTGCAGCGAGACTGTCTTGATATCGTGGCCATCGACGAGGATCCGTCCGTTCTGAGGGTCGTAAAATCGCGGCAGGAGATCCAACAGGGTGGACTTGCCGCCCCCTGATGGGCCCACGAAGGCTACTACCTCGCCCAGTTTGACTTCGAAGGAAATATCCTTGAGAACTGTATCGGTGCCGTTGTAGCTGAAGGTCACCTTGTCATAGACGATATTATCGTTAAAACGCTCGATAACGTGGGCGTTGGGGATATCTTTGACTTTTTCGTTGGCATCGATGACCTTGAAGACGCGTTCGGCGGCCGCCATGCCCTCCTGCAGTTTGATATGAATCTGGCTGAGCGATTTGACCGGTTTGATCATGGCGAACATGGCGAGGATGAAAGTCATAAAGTCGCCGGCGTCGAGATCCCCCGTGCCGCTTATTATTCTGCTTCCGGCATAGAGCAGAATGATGATACCGGCGATAGTGGCGAGCATGTCATTTATCGGGGCAGCCAGATGCCTGATACGCGTCATGCGCAGCAGCGCGCGGAAATAGTTGTAGGTGGCTTTGAAGAATTTCTCGCTCTCGAACTTCTCCATCGAAAAGGCTTTAACGATGCGGATATTGTTGACTGATTCTTCCAACACCGCGTTAACATCGGACATCCTCTCTTGAGAGCGCTCGGAGTACTTGCGCAGTTTCTTGCCGACGAACCAGATGAAGCCGAATACTACCGGAAGAATCACCATCGCCAGCAGCGTGAGTTTCCACGAAAGAATGACCAGGAAGGCGAAATAGACCAATACCATGATTGAGTCGGTAACCAGACGATTGAAACCGATATCGACCGCCTCATTGAGCACCATGACATCGTTGGTCACCCGCGAGATTATCTGGCCGGTTCTTCGACTGTGAAAATAGTCCAGCGAGAGGCGTTGATATTTGTCGAACAGGCGGTCGCGAAATGATCTCACGACCGATTGCTGCACGTAGGCCATGAAAAAGCCCTGAAGATATAAAAATATGTTGCGGGCTAAAACGACGAAGAAGATAACCCAGCAGAAGCGTATCAACTGGTTTTGCCTGGTGTCTGCTTCGACCAGTGAATCGACCCAACCCTTCATGGACTCTTTGGCCGAGTTGATTGAAGCGGTAATTGAGGCAAAGAATCCCTGGTCATCGGCGACGGTCTGTTCGGTTGTCACAGTCTGCTGCTGAACGGGCGCGGCGATGCCCTCCAGGCCCGGAATTGTCTGGATCTGAAAGAGGGTCATAAGCAGCGGACCGAACATCCAGACCATCACGCCGGACAAAATCGCGTGAACAGCCGCCGATAGCGAGGCAGTCACCAACTGCTTCCAATACGGCTTTAGAACCGAGAAGGTACGACTGTAAAGGCTCAGAAAACGCTCCTATTTAAAGCACAAACAAATAATATCTGACATTTTACCCGGCATGTCAACTCGTATAAGTTGAAGAAAATTAGGGGATTATGCGGATGGAGCTTTCGCGTATGGGAACGAAGAATTTGACGGCTTTGACAGTAGCGTCTCTTTTGTACTCGCGCCTGTCCCCCTTCAGCGTTACATCGCCCCCATCGGAGAAGCTGAAAGACTTAATTCGCCAGCCTTTGCGCTGGCGGGCATAGGTCAGTTCGATCTCCCAGGGGCAACCGGGGGTCGTAATCTTGTAAACGGGGTGCTGGTTATCAGTGGTATCGGCTGCAATATAGGTCCCGGATCCTTTCAGGACTCTTTCGGGAAGGTCTGTAAACAAGGCCATGATATCAAACGACTTGATATTACCCGCGCAATCGAAGGAAGCCATAAGGTCTGAGGTGGCTTCTCTGACGTACTCATCGGTGGTCGGAAAATATATCTCCAGCGAGTCAGGGGTCAGCCTCCCCTTGAGAGCTCCCTTGCCGAAGTATCCCCTGCCGGCGACGGCAATTACCGAGTCGGTGTGAAAAAATTCGAGACGAACGGAGGTTGGTTTGTTATCGCGACGCAACCTGGCATCGAAGAGATATGCTTCTACCTGGACGTTTCCCTGCCACTCGGCTTCATCACCAACCAACAGTCCCTTTTGCGGTCCCCCGCAACCGACCGTTAGCAGCATAAGTGCGATCACTTCCGACCGACAGAATTGCGCTCGCATTTTAGCCAACCCTCACCCCCGCGAACAGGTACACAAAAAAACTAATGAACGGTCCCAAAATTATCCAGAAGCCCCCCACCACGATCAGGACAAGAAGCAGGATGGGGCCAATGCGGTCGAACTGATCGAGCGTAGGCTCATAGCTGGGAGGCAATACACTTCTGAGAATATGCGAACCATCGAGCGGAAAAATCGGAATAAGATTGAAAAAGGCCAGCGATACATTGATCATAACTGAGAAGTAAAGGAACATATAGAGCGGTTCCGGTAGCTGAACTTGCGTGGTAGCGGCAAGTCGAAACAGCATCCCGAATACGAATCCCAAGCCGAGGTTCGAAAGCGGCCCGGCGGCGGAAATCCAGAAGTCGGCGACGCGGGGGTTTCTCAGGTTGTAGGGATTCACCGGTACCGGCTTGGCCCAGCCGAATCGAAACTGCGAGAGAAACATCATGAGCGTTCCCATCAGGTCCAAATGCGCAAGCGGGTTCAGCGTGAGTCTTCCCTGATCGCGCGCGGTGGGGTCACCGAATTTCAGTGCAAGATAAGCGTGAAAGAACTCGTGCACGGTGAGTGCAAACAGAATAGCCGGCAACGCTATGATTGCACGTTGAAGGAATTCCTGGCTGAACATGGGTCTCTCCCGTCGTGTTGGTTTGCGATAATGTTATCAATTATACGCTCATTGACAACAAATAAATCGAAAAAGAACACGGCCCGCAGTCGGCGGGCCGTAGCGTGTTTTGGTCTTTTTCCTCTGTGTATCTATGCGTAGATACCGCGCAGTTGAATGACCTCGGCAACCCGGGTGATAGCCAGCATAAAGGCCGCGATTCTTAGGCTGGTCTTGTGCTCGAGTGAGATCGTGAGCACATCCTTGAAAGCCGCAACCATTTTCTCTTCGAGCCTTCGGTTGACTTCTTCCTCCGTCCACGAGTAGCCGATGCGATTCTGGACCCATTCGAAATATGAAACCGTCACACCGCCGGCGTTGCAGAGTATGTCGGGTATGACCATTATTTTCTTTTTCTCCAAAATGGCGTCTGCCTCGGGCGTGACCGGACCGTTGGCGCCTTCGGCTACGATCCGGGCGTTGACCTTCTGAGCGTTGGCTGCGGTTATTTGATTTTCGAGCGCTGCCGGGATGAGAATATCAACTTTGGCGCTGAGAACTTCTGCCGGATCGATCTTTTTGGTTCCCGGAAAACCAAGGATGCTCCTTTTCTTTGCCGCATAAGCAATCATTTCCGGAATATCGATACCATCAGGATTGTGAATCGCGCCGGTTACATCGGAAACGTAAAGAAACTTCACACCGTGTTCGTGAAGCAGTTTGGCTGAGATAGAGCCGACATTTCCGAAACCCTGTACGGAGGCCGTAGCCCTGGAGAGATCGAGTTTCAAGTGCTTTGCGGCCTCGCGGGTAGTGAGCATAACACCGCGGCCGGTGGCCTCAGTGCGTCCGAGCGAGCCGCCCAACACCGTGGGCTTGCCGGTAACGGAAGCAGGCACGGAGTGGTTTTCACGCATGGAATAGGTATCCATGAACCAGGCCATCACTCTCGGACCGGTGCCGACATCGGGAGCCGGAATGTCATCATCGGGGCCAAATATCTTCATCAGGTCAGCCACATAGCGGCGAGTGAGTCTTTCGAGTTCTCCCTCGGAGAGTTTTTGCGGGTCACAGACAATCCCGCCTTTGCCGCCGCCGAAGGGAATGTTTACGACAGCGCTTTTCCAGGTCATCCAGGCGGCAAGAGCCTGGACTTCATCGAGGGTAACATCAGGATGATACCTGATGCCGCCTTTGGCCGGTCCCCTCGCTATTGAGTGCTGAACGCGGTAGCCGGTGAACATTTTGTAGGTACCATCGTCCATGCGCACCGGCAGATTTACTATGGTGCTCCGCCGGGGTATCTTCATGAATTCCTTCAGGGACGGATCCAGGTGGAGCTTTTGGGCGGCCGCTTCGAACTGCTTGAGGACGTTGCCAAACACCGAAATCGGTATCATGGTGTTTTTCACGGAAACGACGCTCTTGCTGTGTTCGGTTGGCCGAGCCGTTTTTCTGGTTTTAGTGGTAGTTGTTTTCCTGGGCATCTTTGAACACCTCTGTATGGTGATATTTTTTGTTTTCATTTTCTTGAGAGCGCCGGCGACGAAGCATCGCAGAAGCGCCACTTTTTATCGCGGGCGTTATTGATACCAATGCGCGGTGTGGTGACGATTCTCGCAGGTCTGTCCGGATGATCTTCGATGTAGATAATATCTCCCGTAAGATCGAGGCCGTTGTGCTCGCGGGTCAGTCCGAACGACCGGCAGAATTTTCCCGGGCCGGACAGCAGGAGTTGCTCGGTGCTTCGAGGAGAATTCTGTTCCATGATCTCGATTCCCTCAAGAGGCTCGGCCGCGCGAATTAAAACAGCTGCTGCCTGGTTTTCCGGTTCAGTCACAAAGTTGAGGCAATAATACATACCGTATATGAAATAGACATAAGTGTGTCCGGGTTCCCCAAACATCACGGCATTTCTTTTGGTTTTTCCACGAGCGGCGTGGCAGGCAGGATCGTCCTGGCCTATGTAGGCTTCTACCTCGACAATTCTTGCCGAAAGTCGGCCTTCGGAGGAATTATAAACGATGACTTTTCCGAGCAAGTCACGGGCGACCTCGAGAGTCGGCCGGTTATAAAATAAACGCGGCAGTTTTTTGGATTTTCTGGCAACCATGAGGATCTCGCCCTGATGGCGTTTAACCTCAGTCCTCGCAACCCCGAATCGAATCGGGAACCAACGCCAAAGCAGCCTCGAAATCATACCCAATCTGCTCCGGCTTGTGAGCGTCGGACCCGAGGAAATTAACTTCAACCCCGGCCTTTTTGGCGGCGTTGATGACATTCATCCGGGGATAGTACTCTTTGAATCCGTGACGGATTCCGGAAGTGTTGATCTCAATTCCAGTGTCGCTCGCTATAAGCGCTTTGAAGGTATCTTCGAGGAATGGTTCGTGCACCCGCAGGATCTTATCGCCGTAGTAGTCCTGCCCTGAGCGCAGGTAATAAACCAGGTGGGCTATGGAATCGAACAGCCCGCTTTTGGCCGCCAGAATCACATCTTCGAAATACTTCTCGGCTACCTGTTCGGGCTGATAACGCCTGAAGCATTTCTCGTAGCTGTGGCTGCAGCAGAAACAGATATCTTCGATTTCGTGGATACCGCACAGAACGTAGTCGAAGTTGAAGCGCTCTTTTAAACGCTGGACGATTTCCTCGCAACCCTTAAACCAGCCAATTTCGACACCCAGCTTAACTGACAGGCCCCTGGCGTAAAATTCTTCGGCGGCGCGGCGGACATCATCGACATAATAAGCCAGGCTGTCTGGACTGACAGGTCGCTTCTGTCCTTTCACGACGATATACTCCACGTTGCCATCACTGTTAGGATTGGCGTCGTAATGGGTGGTGAAACAGATTTCAGCGAGGTTGCGCTTGATGGCGGCCTCGCAGAATTCATCGATCGTGCCTTCGGCATCGATCGAATAATCACAGTGAACGTGGTAGTCCATCGCCCCCTGAATGTGAATCGGTTGAATCTTATTCAGGTCAGACAAAATAGCGTCCAGTCAAAAAAGGGTTGTTGTTTCGTTCGGCACCCACGGTTGTGTGAGGGCCGTGTCCCGGATAACAAACAATGTCGTCCGGTAGTTTCAGGATTTTATCGTTAATAGATTTAATCAGCGTCTCGTGGGAGCAGCCGGGGAAATCGGTGCGTCCGATTGAACCGTAAAACAGGGTGTCGCCGCAGAACAAGTAACCGGCGGACTCGTCGAGATAACACACACCGCCCGGAGAGTGACCGGGGGTTTTGAGGACCTTGAGTTTTACGCTGCCGAAAGTCACCAGCTGCTCGTCGTCAAGTAGACTATCCGGCGGTGGCGCCACGATAGGTTGGTCGAAAAGCGCTGAGACATTGGCGGATGGATTGGCCAGAAGCTTCTCTTCCCCTCGCCCAACAAAGAGCGGGATATCGAAGTGGCTCTTCACATCGGCAACGGCGGCTATATGGTCGCCGTGACCGTGGGTGAGCAAAATGGCCTTTGGCGAGAAATCGGCCTTTTGGATCTGGCTGATAATAAGGGAATGTTCTGCCCCCGGATCGATAATCACACCATCGCCCGAGGTTTCATGCCACCAGAGGTAACAGTTTACCTGAAATGGGCCAACCACAAGTGTTTTCAAGGTCATAGTATGTCGTCAAAATAGGTGGCCCGGGGTTAAAGTCAACAGTTTTTGAAAGTTGCCGGGCGAGTTCAAATTGTGAAAAAAATCACATTATCAGCCCGATTGTCGTTGACCTGCAATGGGTGCTGACATATATTTAGGCTTAATTTTTTTAACCGGAGACAAAGGAGATTATGAACCTTACCGAAGCCAAGAGCCAACTCACGGAACTCAAAGAAAAACTCGAAAAACTAGCGAGGTATCTTTGACCTTCCGACGCGAACCGACAAAATAGCGAAGTTGGAGGCCCGGAGCGCTTCCCCCGGATTCTGGGATGATAATCAGGCCGCCCAGGCCGTGCTTAAAGAGATTTCCACTCACAAGAAATGGGTCGAGGCCCATGCCAAGCTGGCGTCTGATCTGGCTGCCGTTGAAGAGTTGTTGGAGATGCCGGACCTGGTTGACAATTCCGCTGATGCTCGTGATGTAATCGAGGCGTTTGCGGACGTGCAGTCGGAAATCGAGAAATTCGAGTTCTCTTCCCTGCTGTCCGGCCCCGATGACTACCGCGACGCTATTTTAACCATTCATCCGGGAGCGGGCGGCACGGAGTCGCAGGACTGGGCTGATATGCTGTTTCGGATGTACAACCGGTGGGCGGAACGTAAAGATTTTACGGCGGAGTTGATGGATTACCAGCCGGGCGAGGAAGCCGGATTGAAATCGGCGATGCTAAAAATCAAGGGCGAGTTCGCCTACGGATTTTTGAAAGCCGAATCAGGGGTACATCGGCTGGTCAGGATATCGCCTTTCGACGCCAACTCGCGGCGGCATACTTCCTTCGTATCCGTGCATGTCTATCCGGTTGTCGAGGACAGTGTTGAAATTGAAATCAAGGAAGAAGATATACGGGTGGACACGTATCGCGCCTCCGGAGCGGGCGGGCAGCATGTCAACAAGACCTCATCGGCCATTCGCATCACCCACTTTCCTACCGGTATTGTGGTTACCTGCCAGACCGAACGCAGCCAGCACAAGAACAAGGATGCCGCTTTCAGCGTGCTCAAGGCTCGCCTCTACCAGTTGAAGAGAGAGGAAGACGCCAAGAAGATGGATAAGTTCGAAAAGGCGAAAAAGAAGATCGAGTGGGGTTCGCAGATTCGGTCATATGTTTTTCATCCCTACAATATGGTCAAAGACCACCGGACTTCGTCGGAGACATCGAACGTCCAAGCGGTTATGGATGGTGATATTGACCAGTTTATCGAGGCTTATTTGAGTGATCCTGAATTCAAAGAAGAGTATGTCGCAAACTAACGCACAACGCGATGTTGATAATATAAACAACTGGAGCAGTTCATGAACGCCTTATCTATTATAAAGGACAAAGCCAGAGAAAAGAATCGTCGGGTGGTGCTTCCGGAAGGGACAGAGCCAAGGACGATACAGGCGGCCAGAGTAATCGTGGCCGAGAAAATCGCCAAGGTCACGATTCTTGGTGACACGAAAGTGATCGCCGGGCTGGCCAAAGAGCACGGGTTGGATCTTGCCACCGTGGAAGTCATCAATCCTGTCGAATCACCGGATTTTGAAACCTATGTTGCCGATTTTGTGGAGCTGCGCAAGAAACGCAAAGTCTCGGCGCAAGAAGCCCGCGCGACTTTGGCCAACACACTCTATTTCGGGGCGATGATGGTCAGGCACGACAAGGTCGACGCTTCGGTGGCCGGCGCGGTAAACACTACCGGTGATGTTCTCAGAGCGGGAATACAGGTAATAGGCCTTAAGCCGGGTATCAGCACGGTTTCCAGTTTCTTTATGATGACGGTTCCGGAATACCGCGGTGAGAAGGACAAGATATTCTTTTATGCCGATGGCGCGGTGGTTCCGAACCCGACAGCCGAACAACTGGCGTCAATCGCCGTTTCGACAGCCGAGTCGATGCGCAATCTACTGGGTATGGAGCCCAAGATCGCTATGCTATCGTTCTCGACCAAGGGGTCGGCGCAGCATTCGGATGTCACGAAGGTGACAACAGCTCTGGAGATTCTCAAGAAAGAACATCCGGAGTTGAAGGTTGACGGTGAGCTTCAGGTTGACGCCGCTATCGTGCCTGAAGTCGCTAAGAGTAAGGCTCCGGGCAGTGAGATTGCCGGTCAGGCCAATGTGCTGATTTTCCCGGACCTTGATGCGGGCAATATCGCGTACAAGCTGACCCAGCGGCTGGCGAAAGCCACGGCCACAGGCCCGATTATCCAGGGATTGGCCAAACCGGCCAACGACCTGTCGCGCGGCTGTTCGGCGGGCGATATTGTTGATGTTTCGGCAATTGCCGTTCTGATGAAGGGATAGCAGCGGCTGGATTTTGTAACAATACAAAAGTGGAAGCAAAAATCTTTAATAAGTTGGCTAAGCTGCTAATTTTAAACAGCTTGGTCAGAAATATCGGTTGACAATTTTGGGCGAGTCCTTATTTTCTCAGTTTCACTAAATTTTGGCGGAAGGCTACCGTCCGGAAATCATTGCAGAGGAGATTGTGATCGTGAGTCCCCTTATAATTACAGTAATCGCAGTTGTAGTCGTAATCGCGGCTGTATTGATAATCGTACTGAAAAATTACCGCAAAGTCGGTCCCAATGAGGTGCTGATAATTTCCGGTGGCAAGAAGCGTCAGGTAACGCTGGCCGATGGCACCACTAAGGAAGTAGGTTACCGGATCCGCATCGGCGGCGGTACTTTTGTCAAGCCGTTCATCGAGCAGGCTCAGATACTGCCGCTCGAGATCATTCCCATGTCTTTTGTCGTCGAGGATGCGATAGCAACCAACGGTATCCGGTCGACTGTTAAGGGTACGGCCGAGGTAAAGATCGCCGGAGATGAAGCATCGATTCATCTGGCCGCCGAACAATTTCTGGGAAGACCGATATCGGAGATTCGCGATGTAGCTCTTCGCACTCTTGAAGGTTCGACTCGCGCGTTGATAGGTACGATGAATCTGGAGTCGCTCAACAAGGGCCGCAAGGATTTCGCGAACAAGATATTCGAGGATGTATCCGCTTATTTCGCCAACATGGGATTGAAACTTCAGTCTTACAACCTCAAAGAAATCACCGATCCATCGGGTTACCTCGAAGCTCTCGGTAAGCCGCGGATTGTTCAGGCCCGCCGGGACGCTGAAGTCGCCGAGGCTGAAGCGGCTCGCGACGCCATCATCAAGTCGGCCGAAGCGAAGAAAGAAGGGGACATTGCCAAGTTGGTCGCCGACACGGCGGTCGCCAAGGCCAATCAGGACTTTGAACTGAAGAAAACCGACCTACAAAAGGAACTCAATCGCAAAAAAGCCGATGCCGATTTCGCCTATGAGTTGGAAAGACACAAACTCAACCAGGAACTGAAGGCCGAGGAAGCCAAGGTTAAGCTGATTGAAAAAGACGCGGCTATCGAGCTGGAAAAAAGAGAGATCGCCCGTGTCGAGCAGGAGCTTGAAGCGAAAGTTCGCAAGCCTGCCGCGGCAGAGCAGTACCGTCTTGAGGCCGAAGCCAAAGGCATGGCGGAAGCCAAGCGGGTGCAGGGCCTGATTGAAGCTGAGCTTGTCGAGAAGGTCGGCCATGCCGAAGCTGAAGCTCTGCGCATGAAGGCTGAATCGTGGAATTCTTATTCGCAGCCGGCGATGCTTCAAATGATGTTCGAGAAGCTTCCTGATCTGGCCCGCGAGATGGCCGCCCCGATATCCAAGATAGAGAAGATCGTTATGGTGTCCAACGACGGCAAGCTGGGCACATCGAAGATTACCGGCGAACTGGCGACCATGATGAGCCAGTTGCCTACGGTAGTAAAGTCACTGTCGGGTTTTGATCTGGAAGACTGGATCAAGAAGCTGGCTGACAAACAAACAGAGGAAAAGAGCGAATCACCGCGCAAGACGAAAACCGGCCCGGATAAGGAATAAGAGATGATTTCCAACAGGATAGGCCGTTTAGAGCTCTCTCCTACTCTCCGCATCAATGCCAAAGCCAAGGCCATGAAAGCGTCGGGCATTGATGTCATCGACTTCTCTGTCGGCGAACCGGACTTCCCTACTCCGGCCGATATCAAAGAAGCCGGCAAGAAGGCGATTGACGATAATTTTACCGGCTATACTCCCAATGACGGTATTCCGGAGCTTAAGGAAGCCATCCGCGCCCGTTTGAAAGAAGACCACGGGCTGGAGTATAAGCCGAAAGAGATTATCGTATCGTGCGGCGCCAAGCACAGCCTTTACAACCTGATGATGGCTATTCTCAACAAGGACGAGGAAGTAATCATTCCGGCTCCGTATTGGGTATCGTATCCTCAGCAGGTTTTGATGGTAAAAGGCAAACCGGTCATTGTCCCCACCCGCGAGGACAATGGATTCAGGCTGACGCCCGAAGAGCTCAAGGCCAATATAAATTTCAATACCAAAGCGGTAATCATAAACAACCCGGCCAACCCGACCGGGGCTACCTATACTCGCGACCAGCTTATGGAGCTGTGCGAGGTCGCGGTCGCCGAAGGACTGCTTATTGTAGCGGATGAAATCTACGAGAAGGTTGTTTACGATGGATACCGTTTCCATTCGATCGCATCTTTGAGCGATAAAATCAAAGAGAAGACTGTTGTTATCAACGGTGTTTCGAAGTCGTATTCGATGACCGGATGGCGCATTGGTTTTGCCGCCGGACCGCGAGAGATAATCAACGCGATGGATATAATTCAGTCGCATGCGACATCAAACCCGAATTCGATCGCACAGAAGGCAGCCGCCGAGGCGCTGAGCGGCCATCAGAGCGAAATAAATCAGATGGTGGCCGAGTTCAGCGCACGCCGCAATTACATGCTCAGTAAGTTGAGACGGATACCGGATATTTCGTGTTTCGAGCCAAAAGGAGCGTTCTACCTCTTCCCCAACACTTCGGCCTACTACAACACGGAGTACGGCGGCATGAAGATTCGTAATTCCTACGGCCTCTCATACTACCTTCTAAAAGAAGCCGCTGTGGCGATCGTACCGGGAAGCGCTTTCGGGGCGGAAGACAATATTCGTTTGTCGTACGCTACCTCGATGGATAAGATCGAAGAAGGCACCGACCGGATTATCGAAGCCATGGCAAAACTTAAGGAGTCGCCCAAGTACAAGCGTGTGGCTCTTCAGAATGTCATGACTCACCCGCGCGCCAATGTCGAAGCGAAATATGATGTTTCCGTCGAGGAACGCGATGCCCTGGTGCAGGAAGCGGAGGCTTCCCTGCCTTATGATCGCTATTTCGAGTGGAACGCGAATATCAACGGCATAATTATTCAGCTTCGCACCAATGTACCGCACTTGTACGATTTCTGGGTGGAGAACTGGTATCCGGCGCAGCTCGAGTCGGACCTCGAACCGCACGGTATCATCTATGCTGTCGATGGTGTCCCGGGTAGAACGCCTTTTGGTTACTACAACCCGGATATGCGGACGGCCATTCTGTTCAACACCAGTTATTACGGTCAGGTTCGCAGTTGGGCGCTGGGCATGGTGGCTCAGGCCAGCGAGAGACTTCTCGATGTTCACGGTATCCGGGCTGCCTGTGTCGATTACAACGGAAAGGGACTGGCGCTGATAGGCCCGAAAGGACTCAAGCGCGGTTCGACGTTTTTCCGTCTCTTAGAGGACGACAAAGCCCGCTTTTTGACCAACGACTGGGTGTTCGTTCGTTACCGGGGCAACGAGGCGGTGGCTGACGCTCCGGAGCGAAAGTTCTATCTGAAGACCGATATCACCGAGAAATTCCCGCGTTACGGGAGAATCTTCGACCGGAGCAAGTGCGAGAACGTGGTGACAAACCGGGCCGATTGGACCAACATGAAGGCGCTTGAAGACGAGTGTCCTCTGGACCTTGGCGAACCTTATTGCTACTGGGGTTCGGATGTTTCCCGCGCGCTGGTCGATCCGTCGTGGATCGGCGGACCGGAACGGTATGTGAAACGCAGCCGTCTTAAAGCGGTAGCCATGCTTTGCTATGAGCCGAATTCCCCGGCCATTCAAAAGCTGGACGAAGCATCGGCGCTGGAGTACGTCACCGAGGGCAAGTATCGTCTTGCTTCGGGAGCCGGCATGACTCCGTTTAAGACACAGCCTTTCTTCAATCCGTATATGCTCGGTTCGTCGGTGGATCAGGTCGATCTGCAAAGACGTAATTTCCATCAGTTATTCCGAGTGGCCAAGGCGTTCAAGGTTAATATCGCCGCGATTCCGCCGGAAGCTCTGAAGTCACGAATCAAAGAATTGGTTGGCTAGGAGGTTGACATGGCAAACACACTCGGAATAATAAAGCCGGACGGCGTCAAACGTAAGCTGGTGGGTAAGATTATCAGCAAGATTGAAAGCGCCGGACTGGTTATTCGCGGCATGCGGGTGCTCAAGCTGAGTAAAGCTCAGGCTGAGCAGTTTTATGCTGTCCATGAGGCGAAGCCGTTCTATAAATCGCTGGTGGAGTTCATGACATCCGGCCCGATTGTCGTGATGGTGCTGGGCGGTCATGGTTCTATTGAGCGCTGGCGTGAATTGATGGGCGCTACCGACCCTGCCAAGGCCAAGTATAGCACCATTAGGCGCGAGTTTGGCACTTCTGTGGAGAAGAACGTTGTCCACGGTTCGGATAGCAGTGCAACGGCCAAGACTGAAGTTGCGTTCTTTTTTAAAGATGATGACATATTGCCCAAGGAATAAATCGAAATGTCAGATTCAATATATCAAACTGAAATTTACGCCCGTTTTTATCGTGACCTTCAGCGGCGCCTGAACGGGCCAAACATAAAGGACGTAACTCTCGAGGAGTTGCGTGAGCCGGCGGTCGCAACCGGCAGGCAAACCACTTACGGTTCCTGGGGCTGGCGCTCGATGGTTTCCAGCCGTATCGCCGAAAAGACGGTCGTGCTCGGCTCGGAGAAAGTCCGCGAGTACCATCTTGCCGACGGCAAGAAACAGATCATATCCAAAGCGCCGGACGAGCTGGACAAGGTGCTACACCTGATGGAGACGATGCCTTTCGTTCGTCTTCGTCGCCAGATGGGCCGGAATTCCGAGTACAATCCCAAGTGTAATCTTTACATGTCGATCGCCGACCCAAAAAATCACAGGTTGGCTTATATGTGGGGACACACCATGGGGCCAATCACGAAAGACCCGGGGCCGGAGTTCACCCTGATACACATTCCCGAAGAACATCAGATTCGCCAGCAGGCGCTTGTCCTTCCCGACTATAATCTCACCATGGTTCTTGGCTCGGATTATATGGGCGAGGACAAAAAGGGATTTTTACGCAACGGCATGTTCGGCGCCGACAAACTGGGAATGCTGGGGCTTCACGCGGGTACGAAGGTCGTAATCATAAAGGACCCGAAAACTAACAAGCTTAAGAAGTACGGAGTGTTTTTGTTCGGGCTTTCCGCGACGGGTAAGAGCACCTGGTCATGTCACCAACTCGGGTTGGACTGGAGCAAGGGCGAGCGGACGCTGGTTTGCCAGGATGATATCTGTTTTCTGAAGAACGACGGCGCGGCTTTCGGTTCCGAGGCCAACTTCTTCGTCAAAACCGATGTGGACTCCAAACTTCAGGAAGCGATGTACAACTCCCTTGTTCACAAGAGCGCGCTTTATGAGAATGTCATGATCGACTCCAGAGGAGCGCCTGATTTTCTCGATGAAAACCTGTGCGGTAACGGCCGCGCGGTGGTGATGAAAAAGCAGCTCAAGATCAAGCGCGGCTGGGGACCGTTCGCGATGAAGGACATCTGGTATCCCTCGTACGACCTTCCGCCTCTGGACGAGTTGGATGGTTTGGTGTTTGCGTTTATTACCCGCCGTAATACGATTATGTCGTTCTCGCAACGTCTGACGCCGATGCAGGCGGTGCTGGCTTATCTGTGGGGAGAGTCGAGCCACAGCTACGCATCGAATCCGGCCAAGGCGGGAGAATCGGTGCGCACGGTTGGGACGGATCCGTTTATTGTCGGGTCACGAGCCGCCAAGGTAAACCTGTTCTACCGGATTGTCATGGAACTGGTCTCCAATTATCCGGACAAGGTCTCTTTTTATCAGTATAACACCGGTGGTATGGGCGAGATTATCGAGCTCAGCGAGAGCGGCGCCAAAAAGATGGTGCGCAAAACCGAACGCGTGCCCATAAACACCATGGCCGCTATCCAGCGCGGAGACCTTCGCAGCACCAACCAGTATGCCCCCAGTCTTTTTGGAACCGAGGTGATTGTCTCAGCGGAGGGCGCGGACCTGAGCCAGTATGTGCCGGAACATTACTATTCAAAAGATCAGATAGACTACTATCTTCGCGATCTCGTCAACGGTCGCCGGGCTTTCACGGAGAAGGTGGCCGAAGAGGGTCTGATGGCGGAGATTATTCGCGCCGCCGAGGATTCCTACAGCATAGCTCCAGAGTCCGAAACCAAGGTCTCGATGGCTTCGACGAAGAAGACAACACCTCCGCCGCCCAAGGACAAGCCGGCAGCCAAACTGACCGACTGGAAACCTAACGCCCGGTTGGCACGCGACCGGGGCTGGCGGTATGGATGATCAACAATCAGTGAACTAATGTCTGTCCGATCTGTTAAATGTCTTACCGGATGGATGATTGAAGCACTGATTAGCAACTGGGAAGACTAATGCCTACTTATGAATATCGATGTGCTGAGTGCGGACATGAGTTCGAAGAATTTCAGGCCATAAGTGACCCGCCCATCACTATCTGCCCCTCCTGCGGGGGAAAGACTCAACGTATTATCAGTGGCGGCGCGGGACTGATTTTCAAAGGGTCGGGGTTCTATATCACCGACTACCGCAACAGCAAATACAAAGCTGATGCTACCAAGGACAGTTCGGCGGGCGTTACCGGTTCATCGGGTGCCAAGTCAACGTCAGGCTCGGAGTCTTCTTCCAGCAAACCGTCCGCAAGCAACGCAAAGTAGTCAAAATCACCGGGGCGCAAATGTCATCATTTTCTATTTCGGATCTGGCCGGGCAGTTGAGTGACCCTTCCCTGCTGGTCACGGATCTCACCGACTACGAAAAGTATTTCCACGATGCCACCATAGCCATCGGTCGACCTTCGGCCATAGTCTTCGCCGCCAACGAGTCGGATGTGATTGCCGCTCTGCGATTCTGTAAGCAAAATAATCTTGCCGTGGTGCCGAGGGGAGCGGGTACGGGCCTATCGGGGGGATGCGTTCCGAAGGATGGCAGTCTGGTGCTATCGACAGAGCGAATGACAGGGCTTCAAATCGACGCTGAGACTGAAACGGCACGGGTCGGGCCCGGCGTGATCACGAAACATCTCATGGATTCCGCGGCCGAGTTCGGTTTGACCTATCCCCCGGACCCGGCCAGCTATGATGAATCCACGATAGGTGGAAATGTGGCTGAGAATGCCGGTGGACTGAGGTGTAAGCGTTTCGGGGTCACTAAGGACTATGTAATCGGGCTTAGGGCTGTGACGGCTGACGGCAGAATCCTAAAAACCGGTATCTACAACGAAAATCGCGGGTTTGCGCTTGCTGACGTGATAATCGGCAGCGAGGGTACCCTTGCTGTGATAACCGAAATCGCCGTTCGACTGATACCAACACCTGCGGTTGGGGATACCATCCTTGTGGCATTTGAAAACCCGAAGAACGCCGCTCAAACTGTCAGCGATATAACCCGTGCGGGAATCGTTCTGACGGTGATGGAGTATCTCGATGGTGACGCGGCGGCCTGCTCCAATCAATATGAGCGCACCGAAGGAATCGACAACGCTGCCGCCATTCTGCTTTTCGAGACGCCGGCAGAGAAACGCCCGGAGATTACCGGGGTGATAAGGGCTTTTTGCGAAAAGAACAGATGCTCCTATTTGAGGGTGGAAAACGATGCCTCCCGGGCGGAGTCCCTCTGGCGGGTAAGACGCAATCTAAGCAAAGCGGTCAAAGAAATAGCCGAGATAAGGATTTCCGAGGATGTGGCGGTACCGATTTCAAAGTTCCCTGTGCTGGTGGACTTTGTAGCCGAAATGAACCGGCGAAGCCCGCTCAGAATTAACGCCTTCGGTCATGCCGGAGACGGCAATCTTCATGTCAATTTCCTGTCGATGACCGGTGACCCGGGCGATTACGGTGTCATGGAAGACCAAATACGGGTACTTCTGAGAAAGGCAGTCGAACTGGGGGGTACTCTATCGGGCGAACATGGGATCGGTCTGGCAAAACAGGACTATTTGACGCTTGAATTCGACGCTTTGACTCTGGATTACATGAAGCGCATAAAATCCGTTTTTGACGCTGATGGCCTGCTCAATCCCGGAAAAATCTTCGTATAATTGAAAAATCTTAGAGCAAATTGACGTGTGCCTCTTGACAAGGTTAGAGTGCGAATGTAATATAGGCGAATGTGAAACATTTCACATTGTAACTATTACATAACGGAATACGAGAACCAATTAACCCAAGATTCAAAACCAAATAAAGGAGTCTCTCATGGCCAAAACTTTGAAAGAAACACTGGCCGGTATTATTCCCAAACTCCGCGAAGAGAGAGCTGATATTCTGAAGAACCACGGTGATAAAGTTATCTCCGAGGTTACTATTGCTCAGGCGTTCGGCGGCATGCGCGGCGTTAAGGGGATGATTTGCGATACGTCCGTCGTAGAACCGGATCAGGGTTTGATTATTCGTGGCAAGCCGATTCTCAAGATTCAGGATAAACTTCCTGAAGAAATCTTCTGGTTGTTGATCACCGGTGAGCTCCCTTCCGAGGAAGAGCTCAAATTGTTCCAAAAGGAACTGAAGGCCGCCGGTGAGGTTCCGAACTATGTTTGGAAAGTTCTCAAGGCGATGCCGAAGACCTCGCATCCGATGGCTATGCTCGACACGGCAATTCTGGCTATGGAGAACGAGTCACAGTTCCGCAAACAGTATGACGCCGGTATGGCGAAAACGGAATACTGGGAACCGGCTCTGGCCGATGCCATCAAAATTATCGCAACCATCCACACCATCGCGGCCGGCGTCTATCGCATCAAGTACAAGAAGGGTGACCTGATCGAGCCGTCCAACAAGCTCGACTGGGGCGCGGACTATGCCAAGATGCTCGGTTTGCCGTCGCGCAAGGGTCAGAACTATGAAATGATGCGTTTGTATCTGACGCTGCACACCGACCACGAGGGTGGTAACGTGTCGGCGTTTACCTGTCATACCGTTGGTTCGGCCCTCTCGGATCCGTATTACGCTGTGTCAGCGGGTTTGAACGGTCTGGCCGGCCCTCTGCATGGTCTGGCCAATCAGGAATGTCTTAACTGGATTCTCCAGACGATGGAGAAATTCGGCGGCGCTCCGAGTGAGAAGCAGATTGAAGATTACGCATGGGAAACCCTCAACAGTGGTAAGGTCATCCCGGGATACGGCCATGCCGTATTGCGTGTCACTGATCCGCGGTTTACCGCTTTCAACGGCTTCGGCAAGAAGTATCTCAAGAACAACCCGGTCTTCCAGACTGTCGACCGTGTCTTCAATGTCGTTCCGAAGGTACTTCAGGCTCAGGGCAAGGCCAAGAACCCGTGGCCGAACGTCGATGCCGGTTCCGGCGCTCTTCTGTACGAAGCCGGAATTAAGGAATTCGATTACTACACCGTTCTGTTCTCGGTGTCCCGTTCGATGGGTATGCTGGCTCAGCTGGTGCTCAACCGCGCCCTGGGTACGGCCATTACTCGTCCGAAATCAGTCAGCACGGCCTGGATCAAGGCTCAGATCAACAAGTAATTGTTTCGGGCATTGTAGAATAAAAAGCGGCTCGCTTGCGAGCCGCTTTCTTTATTCACGATCGGTTTCGCTCAAGCGGGTAGAGTTATGACAAAGCATGCTCCGCCCAGCGAGCTGCTTTCCACTTTCACCTCTCCCCCGGCGTCCGAAATTATGCGGTGGACAGTAGGCAATCCGAGTCCGGTTCCAGCTTCCTTGGTAGTGTAGTAAGGAGTGAATATCTTTTCGCGAATCTCGGGCGATATACCGGGCCCGCTGTCTTCGAACCGAATCTCAACCAGAGACTCGACTTTTCTGGCCGAGATAGAAATCTCACCGGGGCGACCACCGAGAGCTTCTTTAGCGTTGTTAAAGAGGTTCGACAGCACTTGCTTGAGGTTGTCGGGATCGGCCTGTATCTCGAGGGCAGGATCGACATCGATCGATAACTCGATACACAGCGTGTCAGTTTCCGCTTCAACAAGCTTGCGGAAATCGGCGGCGGCCTGGCTAAGATTAATGATTTTGCGGCGTTCGTTGGCTTCGTGGGCCAGAGCAAGAAATTTGGTGATGATTTCGTTGAGACGTTTTGTCTCGGCCCGAATCTGCTTCGTGAAAGACAGATACTCCTGCTGATTCTCCGAAGGCGTGAATTCGGCGGCCAGACGCTGAGCCGCTATTGAGATGGTGTTGAGCGGATTTCGAATTTCGTGGGCGACGCCGGCGGCGAGGTTACCCATTTCGGAGAGTCTCTCCTTGCGGGCCGACTTGCGTTGTAAGTCGCGGTACCCCGTAACATCATAGAGAACGCTGACGATACCATCGAACTGACCTTCATCGGATTTCATCTTCGATATTGCCACAAGGAGTTGCTTCTGCTCGTTATTGACGCTGGCTGAGAGTTCTTTCTCAAACGACATTTCAGCGCCGTCCTCAATCCTCTTGAAGGCGAGTTCCTCGAGTTTGATGGCGCTGTCCCAGACCGCGCCGGCGCTGTCTTTAAGTCCCAGGGTGCGTTCGAAAGCCTCGTTGGCAAGGATGATGTGTCCGCGACGGTCGACCGCCGCCACGCCTATTCGCATCTGATCGAATATCTTGTCACTGATTGATTTCATGCGACGATACTCGCGGGCGATTTCTTTTCTCTTACGCCGGGTGTTCAGATACAACACGACCACCACCACAAACACAAACAGCACGGCCGAAATCGTGATCATCTGCCTGTCGTAACCGCGCGAAATGGCGGCGTAGGCATCCAGCGACAGGCCTATTCTCAGAAGACCGAACGGATAAGTAGTGGTAGCGAATGGATGAACCAACTCGAGGACTTCGCTTCCCTGAAAATCATAGAGGCGATGCCGGGTTGAATCACTATCGAGCGACTCCGACAGAAACGGGTCTGATTCTATTGAAAGCAGGCTGCCGGTTTTGCGGGAGGCAAAGATGATTCCGTCGGTCGACTGGTAAATTATATACTCGACGCCGGCTTCCTGTCCCATCTTCTGCACCAGAAAACCAATCTGTGTCTGGCTGAGGGCATTGACGTAGTAGTGAGCGTCGGCGACAATCAGGACAATCCGGTCGAGGTTATTGGTCATCTCGATATAGTAATGGACGGTTTCATCGGGACTGTCCCCCTGATCAAGCAGAAGGATATAGTTGTTTTCCGGATTGGCAATGAGCTGGCCTATTTCGTTGACGACAAAATCGGGAGGCTTGACAACTGACCCGCGCGCGACGCCTCCGGCGATCAGGTTGGTATCCACACCATAGATGTAAATGCCGTAAAGATTGTGGGCCGACGCGACCTGAAGCAATTCCCGGTCAGTAAAAGCATCGAGCGGCATCTGGGCCAGTTCAACGACTATTTCGGCATAACGCATGTGGACGAGATAATCGAAGAAACGCTCGGACTCGATTGCGTTGTCGGCCGCCTCGGTGAGGGCCCCTACAAACGCCGTGCCCTGTGCCACCAGAAGTTGGAGGCTGTCTTCACGGCTTTCTTTTATGCTGACCCAAGTTATGACAAAAACGACCACCGCCAGGGTTATCAGAATGATGGCGATATATCGCTGTTCAATCCCGGCAATAGCCGTTTTTTCCCGTCTGGACATATGCTGAAGCTATTTTATTGGATGATTGCTGGCAAGTAAAAGTTATGCCGGGGTCGCCGCTTCTGCGGCAGAGGAAGTGGCGACGGTTGCGACGTTCTGCTCTATGGGCAGGGTAACGGTGAAAGAGGCGCCGTTATCGTATTCGTACAAAATATTTGCCCGATGAGTGTCTACTATCTTTTTGCACGTGATCAGGCCGATACCGTGTCCCTTGCGCTTGGTGGTGAAGCGCTTGTGGAAAACGAGGTCTTCCTTGTCATTCTGGACGCCGGGTCCGTTGTCGGAGATTTTCAGAAGCGCCCTTCGCGAACTATCGCTTTCGACTATGCGTGATTCAATCACGATGCGCCGGTCGGATTGCCGTTCCTCCAGAGCCTCGGCCGCGTTTTGAAGCAGGTTGACCAAAAGCTGCTGGATTTGTCCGGGGTCCAATTCAACCAGCGGGATGTCGGTGGACAGGTTAGTGACGATTTCGATGTGGTCAAACCGGTTTTGTGGCTTGAGGAAAGCGACCACGTTCTCTATCAGCTGATTCAAATCGGACGGTTCGAATCTGATGTCGCCCTCGTTGAGATCCATGAGACCATCGGTGAAGTGGGCTATTCTGTCGATGGTATTCTTCATTACCTCGAGTTTCTTGGCAATTTTTTCGTTATCATTTTTTTTCATTAGAAGGGGCATCAGTTCAACATTGCCCGAGAGAATGGCGAGGAAATTGTTGATTTCGTGGGCTATGTCGCCGGCCATTTCACCGCGGGTATAGTAGCGGTCCAGACGCACCATCATCTCCTGGAAATTCCTCGACTCGGAAATGTCCTTGACTATGTACAAGTGGGCCCATACTTCGCCCTCACGAGTATGAACCGCCGCGGATATGAGATACGCTGGAAACAAACTGGCGTCGCCTCTTCGGCAAAGTACTTCCTGAGCCTGGTTGTCGCCGAGGACAAGCTTGGCGGTTTCACTATGGCGTTTTTGCGAAAAGAGCTTGCCGACATCGCTGCCGATTGCTTTCGACCGTTCTATCCGGAAAACCTCGGAGGCTTTGCGATTGAATACCGTTATCTCGCCTTCGGGGGAAGTTGATATAATGCAAACCGGTGAAGAGTCGATCAGCGTCTGCAAAAACTCCTGCGATTCGATCAGCATCTCATTCGACTCTTCAAGGCGGGCGTTGTAATCGGTCATCTTCTTATTGTTCTCCCACAGGGTGAGAGACATGTTGTTGTATGCTTCGGCAAGCTTCGACAGTTCGTTATCCATGTCCGTCTCGACCAGAGAGTACAGTTCCCCCTTGACGGTTTTTTCGAAGCCCCGGATGAGTCTTTCGAGAGGCTGCTGGAATCTTTTATTGATGAGATAAACCGTCAGCAGCGACACCAGGGCCGCCACCAGAAACAACATCAGGAAAGTGTACCGAAACTGCTCCCCGCCCATCCCAAGATTGGTGTGATCGGAAATCGCCACAAGGACCAGCGACATATTGTTCACGACCCCGGCGTGATAGTAGTATACGAAAAAGCGTCCGCCGTGAATAATGGGGATAAGCAGTTCTTCCGAAGAGCCAACATCGTTTACGATTATGTCGGGATCGACCAGCGACTCGAAGCCGGCGTATTTTTCATCCGGGAAAGGTCCGGTTAATTCGTAGAGTTCGAACAGCCTCACGGCTTTACTGTCACCGCTCACCGCGTAGAGGTAAGACTGGACCACGTTGTTGATTTTCAGGGAATGCTCAAGTTGCTTTCGGAATTCCTTGTCACCGACGAGCGAGGCTATGTCTGAATAGGAGCTGTCGGCCGCCCGGTCAATACTTGATGTAGCTTCGCGAAGTTTATTTCTCATCGAGACGTATTCTGAATCGACCGTCTCGTTTTCGGCGGGATAGAAGATGACAATGGCAAGGGCAGTAAAAACAAAAACAACCTGAATTAGTATTATATTCCCCAGCCTGGTAAGAAAAGCGGCCCGCTTGTTCGGGAAAACGCGCATTATCCTTTTTATGCTCATAACCTTAAGATATATCGGATGATTCGGGGGAAAGTTGACCTGGGCTGAAAATACAAAGTGGGAGTGGTGGAGGGGGGATGCCCGACTCTAACGTCAGGTGGCTGGATGTCCAGCACACACCACTCCCATTTCTCCAAACCTTTAAAGTCCTGCAAACTTTATACGTTGCAAGCCCCGTGCCGATTACCGAAAGTGGTATGTTGCGTCGGCCTTACACTCATGATAATGGATAACCCATTAAGTAGCAAGAAATAAAAAGACCCCAAAATGGATAAAACCGATACGAATATTGGTGATTTACTTCAAAAATCGTATGCAATAGTGCAATATTTTGCCGAAGCAAAATTCACAATTTTGATGGCATCAGGATGCGGCAAGTACCCGCACAGGACGCAACAGCCGGCTGGATGGCGTGGTCAGCATCATCGGACCGGCTGATATTGATTCGTAAGATATTATCTTAGGCGCGCTTAGCGTGCTTGTCCTCAAGTGCTTCGATATATTTCTCGGCGGCCACAGCAGCGGTGGTACCGTCGCCCACAGCGTTGGTGACCTGTCTGACGAGCTGGGAGCGAACATCGCCACAGGCGAATACGCCGGGGATGGAGGTCGCCATCTTGTAATCGGTGAGAATATAGCCGCCCTCGTCTTTTTTCATCTCTTCGCGGGTTATATCTGAATTGGGATGGAAGCCGATATAGGGGAAAACCGCGCCGACGGCGAGATCCGACATTTCCCCGGTTTTCACATTTTTGAGTTTGAGATTACTGACGCGTTTACCGTCGCCCTCGATTTCCTCGACGACGGAATCCCAGATAAATTCAATTTTGTCGTTGGCGAAAGCTCGTTGCTGAATAATTTTCTGAGCGCGCAGTTCGTCGCGGCGGTGGATGATATAGACTTTCGACGCGTATTTTGTCAGGTAGCCGCCTTCTTCCACGGCGGCATCTCCCCCACCGACGACGGCGATAACCTGGCCCTTGAAGAAAGCGCCGTCGCATATGGCACAATAAGAGACGCCCCTGCCGCTATATTCCTTTTCTCCGGGGATGTCAAGAAACACAGGTGAGCCGCCGGTGGAGAGAATAACCGCTCTCCCTCTGTATACTTTGCCGGAAGCGCATTTTGCCAAACGATAGTCGCCTTCGGAGTAAACTTCTTCGACTTCTTCCATTTTGATTTCAAGGCCGAATTTTGTGGCGTGGTCAGCGAACTTCTGGGCCAGTTCCGAGCCCTGGATGTGTTCGAATCCGATATAGTCTTCGACCTCGCCCGTGTTGGCAATCTGGCCGCCGGGAATATATTTTTCGAGACAGACTGTTTTGCGATTGGCGCGGGCGGAATAAAGTCCGGCGCAAAGACCGCCGGGTCCACCGCCAACAATTACAACATCATATTCGATTATTTCAGCCATTTGGATACCTCAGATATTTTCTTAGTCCTTTTTCCAATTCTATCGGTTCAATCGAGAGAAGTTCTTTCATTCTGGTGATGTCACCGGTGTTGCCCATCTCCATCATCTTCAGTTGGTCGCGCGTTATCGGGGCCGGCGTGAGAATTTTCTCCAGCGCCGATGCTACTGCGTACATAACCGCTATGGGGATGTGAAAGTTCACCCTCCGTTTGCCAAGCACGCGCTTAATAATATTCAATATTTCAATATATTCAAGCTTTTCGGGACCGCCAATTTCGATTATCTGAGACAAGACCCGGTCGTTGGTCAGGGCGGCCGCCATCGCCTGCACGAGGTCATCGATATAGACCGGCTGCAGCATGAATTTACCGGATCCGATAACCGGTGTGACGGGATACATCTTAATCATTCGGGTCAGAAGGGAGACAAATCCGTCCCCCGGACCGTAGATGATCGAGGGCCTGTAGATTACAAAGTCCAGTCCCGAGTCGATCACTGCCTGCTCAGCGAGATATTTCGTCCGGTGGTATCTGGTGGGAGCATTGATGGAGGTGCCCATTGCCGATAGGTAGATCAGTCTTGCAACAGAGGACTCGTGGCAGGCCTGCACTACGTTGGCGGTCCCTTGAGATACGGTTTTATCGAAGGAGTTCGTTTTTGTCTCGGCGATAATCCCGACCAGATGATAGACCGCAAAGATGCTTTTAAAAGCCGACTTAAGCGCCTCGGTATCGTCGACCGAGCCTACATGATACACCACCTCGCTGACAAAACGATCGCGGGCCGGTACTCTTCGCGTCACTACCGTGACTTCGTGTCCGGCGCTCAGCAGCTTGTTCACCAGATGGTGACCAACGAACCCTGTTCCGCCGGTGACAGCGATTTTCACCAGTCAATCCCCTTTTGAGCGAGAATGCCCTTCTGGTAGGGGTGTTTAATTTCGCGCATCTCGGTCACCAAATCGGCTTTCTGCTGTAACGAGTCCAGGGCATTTCGTCCGGTTATTACCAAGTGTTGCTTTTCATTACGGGCAGCCAGAATTGAGTCGAGTTCCTCCTCGGTGACCAGGCCAAGATCAATGGCAACATTGAGTTCATCGAGGATAATCAACTGGTATTTGCCTGAGGATATTTTGTCGAGCGCCAGCTTCACTCCCTCCTGGGCGGCGAACCGGTGTTCTTCAAAAGACTTGTCATCATCGATTATACCTACAAAACCTTCGCCGACGGTGTGAAGTTCAACATTGGGCTCGAGTCTTTTGATGCCCTTGAGTTCGCCGTATTTCCAGCTTCCTTTGATGAACTGGATAACGCATATATTCCAGTTATAACCAACCGCACGCACACACATGCCCAGGGCAGCCGTAGTTTTGCCTTTTCCGTTGCCCGTATAGACCAACAGAAGGCCCTTGGAATCGGCCTTTTTTTCTGTCATTTTGATCCTTTCAGAGTTAGCCCGTGTCCGAAAATGTACAATTTCGCGGTCAAAAAGGCAACCGCCCAAATGGTTTGAGGTTTGCCTGCCGCCGATTGGTATTTATTTGAATACTGACCAAATTCGGTTGACAATGCGGCTTCCCGAAGATATATTTAAATAAAGATATTATTGATTTTGATTCACTAATTGAAATACGAAGCTCTTTGGGAAGGAGGGTGCGGTGCAGTTTACGAAGGCTGAGGAGTACGGGCTACTGGGGATCTTGTACCTTGCCGAAAAAGAACCTAATGTCATAACTCCTCTTTCGGAGATTTCTGAGGCTCAGGAGATACCGGAAAAATTCCTCGCGAAAATATTCCAGTCGCTATCCAGATCTGGTCTTGTGCGCTCACACAGAGGGGTACGCGGCGGTTTCACGCTGGGTAAACGTCCGGAAGAGATCTCCATAAAAGAGATTCTGGAGTCTATCCAGGGACCTTATCATCTACTCAAGTGCATACCGGAACCAACGCTTTGTACCAAGGCGGGGTTCTGTTCACTTAGAGAGTTGTTGGTGATAGCTGAGAGTAAGTTGATCTCTGTATTTGCTGACCATACGTTAGCGGACCTTTCCCGCTGGCAGACCAGCAAGACTGTCGCCGGCTAATCAGAAGAAATTCTGACTTTTTTCCTGTTAAACCGGTTTACAACCCATATCAAAAACCTTATCTTCTCTGGACGTTTGCAAAAGAGAAGGATTGGGTTAGTTTATGCCGGTAAAGTCCGATCGCTGGATCATCGAAATGGCCAAAAACCATGAGATGATCAAGCCCTTTTCCGAGTCCCAGGTCAGGGCTGGGATAAGTTTTGGGGTGTCGTCTTACGGCTACGATATAAGCCTGTCTGACGAGTTCAAGGTTTTCGACCCCTCCGGACTGTCCGAAATTGACCCAAAGAACAGCCCGCTTGAGCATTTCAAGGACCTGCGGGCGGAGTCGGTGCTCATTCCGGCCAATTCCTTCCTGCTGGGACGCACCCGCGAATATTTCAAGATTCCCCGTAACATAATCACCATCTGCACCGGCAAGTCGACTTACGCGCGGTCGGGTGTGATTGTAAATGTCACTCCTTTTGAACCGGAGTGGGAAGGCTATGCGACTATTTCGCTCTCCAACACCGGTCCGGTACCTGCCCGGGTGTACGCCAACGAGGGAATCGCCCAGCTGATATTTCTTCAGGCAGACGAGATTTGTAGTCATTCATATAGAGATAAAAAAGGTAAATATCAAGGACAACAGGGGATAACGACGTCCAAATCGGACTGAGTATCCCGGGGATTTTTTTAAAGACCTACGGGTTGTTAGTCATTGAGTAATTCAGGAGTTGATGATGTCAAAAGAAGCCGTACAAAATAAAGATTCCAGGAATTCTAAAAGTACGAAGAAGGCACGTCGGATGGTTACTATTGATGGCAATACTGCTGCCGCTTATGCGGCGCATGCCACAAACGAGGTAATCGCGATTTATCCGATCACACCCTCATCGAATATGGGTGAAATTGCCGATGAAAAGTCGGCGGCGGGAGAAACCAATATCTGGGGAACTATCCCCGATGTAGTTGAGATGCAGTCTGAGGGAGGCGCCTCGGGTGCGGTTCATGGAGCGTTGACCAGCGGAGCTTTGACGACCACATTCACGGCCTCGCAGGGTCTGCTTCTGATGATTCCGAACATGTTCAAAATCGCCGGCGAGCTGACACCGACAGTGTTCCATGTTTCGGCGCGCGCGGTAGCGAGTCATGCTCTGTCGATCTTCGGTGACCATTCCGACGTTATGGCTACCCGATCGACCGGATTCGGCCTGCTTGCTTCGGGTTCGGTTCAGGAAGTAATGGACCTCGCTCTCATCGCCCAGATGGGCACCCTCGCCAGCCGAGTACCGTTCGTTCACTTCTTTGACGGTTTCCGCACGTCGCATGAGGTACAGAAGGTCGAAGAAGTGACGTTCGACGACATGAGAGAACTGATGGATGTGGACCTCGTGGCGCAACATCGCAAACGCGCCCTCTCCCCCGATTTCCCGACCATCAAGGGAACTTCGCAGAACCCCGATGTATTCTTCCAGTCGCGCGAGACGGTTAACAAGTTCTACAGCGCCGCCCCGGATCACATCCAGCAGGCGATGAACAAGTATGCCAAAGTAGTAGGACGTCAGTACAAGTTGTTCGATTACTTTGGTCATCCCGATGCCGAGAATGTCGTGGTAATCATGGGAACGGGCGCCGAAGTGGTTCATGAGACTGTTGACGAGTTGGTTGCCAAGGGTGAAAAAGTCGGCCTGATCAAAGTCCGTCTGTACCGTCCGTTTGCGGTCAAGGCATTCGCCGAGGCCCTGCCGGCGAGTGTGAAGAAGATCGCCGTCATGGACCGCACCAAGGAGCCGGGCTCTGTTGGTGAGCCGCTCTATGCCGATGTTCAGACCGCCCTGAACGAAGCGCTTGACAACGGCTTCGCACCGTTCAAGAATCGTCCGTTGATTGTCGGCGGCCGCTATGGTCTGGGTTCGAAAGAGTTCAACCCGCCGATGGCGAAAGCGATTTTCGACAATCTGAAACAGAAAGAGCCGAAAAATCACTTTACCGTAGGTATCAAAGACGACGTGACAATGACATCGCTCGACCCCGACCTGTCATTCGATCTCGAGGGCGCCAACTTCCGCGGCCTGTTTTACGGACTCGGAGCCGATGGTACCGTGGGGGCCAACAAAAACTCCATCAAGATCATCGGTGAGTACACGGACAACTACGCCCAGGGATATTTCGTTTACGACTCCAAGAAAGCCGGCGCGGTAACCGTGTCACACGTCCGCTTCGGAAAAAACCTTATCCGCAAGCCATATCTGATCACCAGAGGACAGTTCGTTGCCTGCCACAATTTCTCTTTCCTCGAGAAATATGACATGGTCGACAAGCTGATTGAAGGCGGCACGTTTCTATTGAACTCACCATTCGGTCCGGATGAAATCTGGGACCAGATGCCTATCGAGGTCCAAAAGCAGATAATCGATCGCAGGGCCAAGTTTTATGTAATCGATGCTATCGCGGTAGCGAAAAAGCTGGGGCTGGGCGCTCGCATCAACATGATCATGCAAACCGCCTTCTTCCTCATCTCCGGAATTCTTCCTCCGGATGAGGCCATTAAGGCTATCAAAGATTCCATCGTCAAGACCTATGGCGCCAAGGGCGAAAAGGTCGTCAAGATGAATCACGAAGCGGTAGACGCCTCTGCTGACGCTGTCAAGGAGGTCAAGTACCCGCAGAAGGTCACCAGCAAGGCGCATCGTCCGCCGATCGTACCGGATTTCGCGCCCGAATTCGTCAAGACTGTCACGGCTGAGATTATCGCCGGTCGCGGCGACGACCTTCCGGTTTCGGCGTTCCCTATTGACGGAACGTATCCCACCGGCACGACGCAATACGAAAAGCGCAATATCGCCGTGGACATTCCCCAGTGGGACAAGGAAGCCTGTATTCAGTGTAATATCTGTTCTATCGTCTGCCCGCATGCCGCTATCAGACCAAAGGTATACGATAAGAAGTATATCGCGAAAGCTCCGGCGGACTTTTTGTATGCCGATGCCAGGACCAAACAGTATGAAGGTCTGTATTATTCGCTTCAGGTCGCTCCGGAAGACTGCACCGGCTGCGTGGTCTGCGTTAACGCCTGCCCGGTCGAGGTGAAGGATGCCGAAGGCAACAAGACCGGTCGCAAGGCAATTAACATGACTCTTCAGGCTCCGATTCGCGAGCGCGAAAAGAAGAACTGGGAGTTTTTCATGAACGAACTGCCCGATCCGGATCAGTCGTTGTTCAATATCGAGACCGTGAAGGGTTCACAGTTCGTTCAGCCGTTGTTTGAATTCTCCGGCGCCTGCGGTGGCTGCGGCGAGACCCCTTATGTGAAGCTCATGACACAGTTATTCGGTGATCGCGCTCTGTGCGGCAACGCCACGGGCTGTAGTTCGATATACGGCGGCAACCTGCCAACGACTCCTTACTGCAAGAGAGCCGATGGCCTCGGTCCGGCGTGGTCGAATTCACTGTTTGAGGACAACGCCGAGTTCGCGCTCGGTATGCGTCTGACAGTGGACAAGCTCAACACGTACGCTCTGGAGTTGGTCAAGGACCTGACTCCTGAGATGTACGATGGACTCGCCAACGCCGATCAGTTGAGTCAGGAAGGTATCGAAAAACAGCGCGAACGCGTAAAGGCTCTTTTCGACAAACTGAACAACATGAACGGCGCCAACAAGGATAAAGTCAAAGCGCTGCGGAATGTGGCCAATTATCTCGTTCGCAAGTCGGTTTGGGGTATTGGCGGTGACGGATGGGCGTACGACATCGGTTTCGGCGGTCTGGACCACGTTTTGGCGTCCGGCCGCAACGTGAACCTCCTGGTGCTCGATACCGAGGTTTACTCGAACACCGGTGGTCAGATGTCCAAGGCGACACCGCGCGGCTCCACGGCCAAATTCGCCGCTGCCGGCAAACCCCTGGCCAAGAAAGACCTCGGCCTGATGATGATGTCGTATGGCTCGGTCTACGTGGCTCAGGTTGCTATGGGCGCCAGCCAGAATCAGACGGTTAAGGCTATGGTCGAAGCGGAAAAGTACAACGGACCGTCGATCGTAATTTGCTACAGCCACTGTATCGCTCACGGTATCGACATGGCGCACGGACTCGAAGCCGAAGAGAAGGCTGTGAAGTCCGGGCACTGGCTGCTTTACCGCTACAACCCGGATCTTATTGATCAGGGTAAGAATCCCCTCCAGCTTGATTGCAAGGCTCCCTCGATCTCATTCGAGGATTACGCTTACGCTGAGATTCGATTCAGGACTCTGAAGGCTCAGGATGCCCAGCGGGCCAAGATGCTTTTGGAGCTGGGTCAGAGGGACTGTGACCGTCGCTGGAATCTGTATTCTCAGCTTGCGGGCCTGGATTATTCGAAGTCTGGCAAGTAGAACATAACTTATTTACTGGCAACAACTAAGGCGGGTCGCTGACCCGCCTTTTTGTTTCCCCCATTCCCAAAATCAATACCGTCAAGAAAACACACCTTTTTTCCGATACATAATAGAAAACCAAGCACTTTCGAAATGCAGGAGGAAAAATGCGTCCAAGAATCATTATTGCGCTGACGGGGATATGTTTACTCTTGTCGGCCGTGATCGTAAATGCCGGCGACTCGTCTGAAGATGAATTCATCCAGAAGTACATGAACAAGATCGAGAAGAAACATACCAAAAAGCTGACGTGGGTTTCGGGCTATTTTGCGTTGAATCGCATCAATCGCGACAACGACTACAACAAGTTCGCCAGCTATGAAACCGTGAACTTCACCGACGCCACCATTTCCTGGCTCGGTGATGCGAAAACTTTCGGACTCGACTTTGGTATGATGTTCAACAAACGTTTCGCCTGGTCGGTTGGCGTCGAATACTGGCTCAAGATCGGCGAGAGCCTCGAAGGCAGTTATTTCTATGAGCCGGTGGGCGCGTACATCGAGAACCCGTCGTCGGAGGTCCATGTTTATGGCGCCTCGACGATGATCCAGTACTATTTTTACAATCCGCCCAAAGTCGATCAAGAACTGGAAAACATCTCATTGAGAGTTAACGCCGGTGTCGGCTTTTACCAAGCCCAGTGGGATGTATGGTCGGAGTATCAGAATTTGAATCTCGCGACCAATACCAGCGACGCCGATAACGCTACGTTCAAGGATCAGGCTCTCGGGTTTTCGTTTGGCGCGGGCGCTGACTACCCGACAAGAGTTTTCGGCCTGGTACTGGGCGTAGACTTCAAATACTTGTATTTGAATTTCGATAATGTCGCCTGGTATAACGACCAGGATGAGGAGATTATCGCTTCTTATACCGGAGATTCGGACGGTAGAGTGGATCTTGGCCTGTCCGGCTTCACCGGTAAGCTGGAGTTGAAGCGTTTCTTCAGCTGGTAAAAACAGCCGGAAAGTATATTGTTGACTCGTACGGAGCGACTCGCATTCTTTAGGTAAGCAGGATGTCGAGTTTCACAGGAGTGGTTTAAGTGAAGTTTCCATATCGAGTCATGCATATAGCCTCACTGCATATAATTTTAGTCGTTGTGATGATAACGGCGGCGTCGGCGCAGACGCCGCCTTCTGATTCCGCCTCCCAACTTTTAGCACCGTCGGGACAAATTGCCTACATCCGGGCAGGCAATATCTGGATTATGGATGCCGATGGTACCAATCAGCGAATGGTCTGCGAGGTACACAACGCTGACGGAAGACTCTCCTGGTCGCCGGACAACCGCCAAATAGTGTTCACGCGTTCCGGAGTTGTCGATTTGAAGGCGCCGGACATGACGGGCGGCCGTCACAAAGTGTACGACCTTTTTCTATGCGATCTCGATTCAGCCGATACCGGAAATATGAAACACTGGATCCGACTGACCGAACAACTCGGGGCACGCGGTCCCGAGTGGAGTGGTGACGGCGCGAAAATCCTGTTATGGAACGATATGAACGCGGATCGAATCAGCGCCCACCATCCCAGCTATCAGCTGTGCCTTCTAAATGTCGCCGACGGTGAAATAGAGTTGCTCCGCCCGGACTGGAAGCAGGAGGAGGAGTTGTTTCTGGTAACGCCCACGATGAATGATTCGGGGGATATCGCTTTTGTTTTCTTTGATGAGTATCAGCCCGGCGGAATTGTGGTGCTGTCCACCGACGAGATCAAGATATCGCTTGATTCGATTGGAACTCTGGCCGCGAAGAATATGGGGCTGGTGGCGCCGAGATGGTCACCCGATGGCGCGTGGTTGGCTGCCATTGGCGTCGATTCGGCGGAAGCAGGGTTGTACAGACTCTCCCCTGACCTTCTGGAGAAGAGTCTCATTGTAAAGGCACCGGCGCGTACGACGCTGGCACAGTATCCTCCCTCGTTTTCTCCGGACGCGAAGTGGTTGACGTTCGCGACCGATGATGGTTCCATCTGGATCTGTGACATTGAAGGCAATAATCTGCGGCGGTTGACCCGCCCGGGAAAGGATACAGCGCCTTGCTGGTCGCGCTGACCAGCCCTTTGACCAAATTGGGAAAGGCCGCCTAAAAGGCGGCCTTTTATCTCATAGGACCGTCTTGCTCAGAGCCTTTTCCACCTGTGAACCAAATCAATCAGCAGGCGGGCTCCAATACCCGTTACGCCCTTGGGGATATAGGGGCGTCCACTCGGCTCGGTATCGACCGAAGCAATATCAACATGTGCCCAGGGATAGTCGCCGATAAAGTTCTCCAGAAAAGCCGCGGCGGTGATAGTGGCACCCGGCCGTCCATGTGAATTGACGACATCGGCTATAGTAGATTTCATATTCTCACGGTGTTCATCCCAGATAGGCAATTCCCATACTCTCTCGGCGGTAGCTTCGGCTGCTTCTTGGATAGCCTTAATCAGCTTCGGATTGTTGCCCAATATGGGAATACCGGCGTATCCCAGAACAACGAGAGCCGAACCGGTCAGGGTCGCTATATCGACAACTGCCTGCGGCTTGAACTTGTTCGCGTAATCTAAAGCATCCGCGAGAATCAACCGACCTTCGGCATCGGTATTGATAATCTCAATGGTCAGGCCTTTGCGGGAGGTGACGATATCACCGGGCTTGGTTGCCGTGGCGGAAGGGACATTCTCAGTGGCCGGCATAAGTCCAACAACATTCTGGGGGATTTTTAAGCGGGCCGCCGCGACAACCGCCGCAAGAACAGCCGCCGCTCCGGCCATGTCGCTTTTCATTTCGTGCATATTCAGAGCCGGTTTGAGCGAAATGCCGCCGGTGTCAAAAGTAACACCCTTTCCCACCAGCACTATCGGCTTGCTTGAGGCAGAAGCCCCGCGGTGTTCGAGGACAATGAAGCGAGGCGGCTCGGTGGCCCCTTTGGCAACCGCCATGAGAGCGCCCATCTTCTCTCTCACAATCTGCTTTTCTTCAAGGATTGTGCATCGAAGTCCATGCGCTTTGGCAAGTTCCTGGGCTTTGGCCGCAAGTAACCGTGGCGTGAGATGATTTCCGGGAGTGTTGGCCAGGACTCTTACGAGATTTTGGCTTTCGGCGTAAATAACGCCACGGCCAACAGCCTTCTCTATCTTTTTGAGGTCCTTTGAATCATCGGAGATGAACGTTATCTCGTCCAAGACATTTTCATCCTTGCTGCTTTTGCCCGTCTTGAATTCAAGGAGCTTGTGTGATCCGAGCAGATAGCCTTCCACTGCCGCCTGATAAAACTCTTCCTTGCGACCTTTGCCGAGATAGAAAGCAGCCTTTCGGGCGGTGGTGAGGGCCTTGGAACGCGAGGCAATGCCGGCCGCTTTGCGATAGCTGTCGGCGTCTATTTTCTTTGATTCGCCCAACCCGGCAAGGATTATTCTGTCCGCCTTAAAACCGCTGGTTCGATAGATAACAGCCAGCTCTTTCTCCTTGCCGCAAAACTCACCGGACTCCAGCATGGTCGTAACAGAACCGGCAGTAGCTTCATCGAGTTTCTTAAGCAATCGGTCGGAGACTTTTTCGAATTGCGGCAGGAAAATGACAGCAGTTCCGCCATGAAATTCTTCGATCGGGCCGGCTGAATATTTGTATGTCATCTAAAATCTCCAAGTATATATTGAGGGTCTATTTCACCATAATAATCTATTACTCTTACCCATTTTATGGTATTTTGTGGAAAAAGGGAAGAAAAAAAACGTGCTACAACCCCCTTGCCAGGAACCCCTGGTAGTTGGCCTCAATCTCAGCCATGTTATCATGGCCGAATTTATCAAGGAAAGTATCCATAAAGACAACCGCCGCCACGGCCTCACCTATGACGGCAACGGCGGGAACAACACACGTATCCGCCCGCTCGATCCTGGCCTTGACAGTCTTCCGGGTGACTGTATCGACCGTATTCAGCGGACGGTACAGGGTTGAAACCGGTTTTACAGCGGCACGCACGATGATGTCTTCTCCATTTGAAATGCCACCTTCTATTCCACCTGCGTTATTTGACTTACGCACGAAATCTTTCGAGGCAGGTCTTACTTTTTCCAGAAATTCTATCTCATCGTGTACCTGACTGCCTCTTTTTTCGGCCGCTTTGAAGCCCAGCCCGATTTCGACGCCTTTAACGGATGGAATGGACATAAATGCTGCCGCCAGACGGCTGTCCATGCGAAGATCCCATTGGGTGTAACTTCCCAGTCCAACCGGCAGACCGCGTGTGATGACTTCGACAACCCCGCCCAGAGAGTCTTTTGCTTTCTTGGCCGCTTTTATAGCCTCGATCATCTTTGCGCCGATTTTGGAGTCGGGGCAACGTACCAGTGACTTTTCAACGCGCTCGCGCCAAACCTCAAGATTCTCCGGATAAGATATCCCGGGCATAACGACGTCGCCGATCCGGGTCACCTGTGAGACAATCTGGACATTAAAATGCTCCAGGAACTGACGGGCCAAAGCGCCGACGGCGGTTCTCGCGGCAGTCTCTCGTGCTGACGCTCTCTCCAGAACATTTCTGATATCGCGGTGAGCAAACTTGATCGCGCCGGGCAGGTCGGCGTGTCCCGGTCTTGGGCCGGTAATTTCTCCGGCAAGCTCTTGTTCTCTCGCGGACAGTTTGCCCGAGACAGGCTGTGTGGGATGCATTACATTGCGCCAGTTGGTCCAGTCCTTATTGACGATCACCAGCGTTACGGGAGAACCAAGCGTCACGCCGCCACGCAGGCCGGACACTATATCGACTTTATCATTTTCAATCTTCATCCTGCCCCCCCGGCCGAAGCCTTTCTGACGGCGAGCAAGTTCCGAATTTATCTTCTTGATGTCGACTTTGAAGCCGGCCGGGAAGCCATCGATTATGGCAGTCAGTTGCGGGCCGTGAGATTCGCCCGAAGTGAGAAATCTAAGCATAGCAGATGATAAGAAAAATAAGGGTCGTGGTCAACTGTGGTGATTACTTGGCGGGAGGAGCAATAACCTCATCCCATTTGGCGGTCTCATTGAGCTTGGCAAGCCTCTTGGCGATACGGTCATCGATATTCATAGCCTTTGACATGGAATCGAATTTCTTCTGGTCGATTGGCGAGACCTGCTTCATCTCTTCAAGGACAGCGACGATTCTCTTGACCGACTGGTCTATTCTCTGAAGGTTGTCCTCGAGCTGCTCGAGGATTCTTTCGGTCTGGCCTTTCTGCAACATCAGGCGCAGAATCTGGGACCGCCCGTATATGGCCATCACGGCATTGTTCAGATAGTGCGAGAGAGTGGCCATGGCGATATTTTTTGATTCGACCGCGCCTTTGGCGCGCTCTTCTCTGAGCAAACTCTGGCTGAGTTCCTGGCGTTCTTTGAAGAGGTTTTCAACTATCAGGTAGGTCTTCCAGATTTCCTGGTTAGCCTGGGTCAGCATAGCCTCAACGTTGCCTATATCAAGGCCAAGGTACTCGGCGATCTCAAGGGTATCGATCAGCAGCGAACTCGAAATGCTGTCGATCTGGTCTTTGCTTAAAGACAGTGTCCCGGCGGCGGCGTTGATTTCGTTCAGCCTGTCTTCCAGCCCGACTTCGTATCCTGACCAGCGGTCGCGGGACATAAGAACCGCCAGGCGGACGATATTCGAGAGACTGCCGCCTTCGCCTTTTACCGGCGAGGAATGGTGGTTGCCGATAGCCTCGACAATTTCACGCGGGATCCGCCAAACCTCGGCCATGTGCAATCCAACCTCGGTATGGTCGGTCCCGAAGATGTTCTTCTCGGCCTCGGCCAAGGAATCGACATGTGACTCGTGGGCGATTATTTGTTTGTATTCACGGGGGTACTTATGGAGGAAAAACATCACGCCGATATCGTGTAAAAGCCCGGCAATGAAAGCTTCCTCGGTGGATGGATATGAAACCGCCCTTGCAATCTTCTGGCATCCGGCAGCCACTGAAAGAACATACATGAAATACTCAGCGGCATCGACACCGCTTTCGCGAGCTATCTTTTCGGGGTGAAAGACGGAGGTCGACAGGGCGAGACACTTGACGGTGGTTGCGCCAAGCACGGAAATGGCCTGGTGCACTGTTTTGATCTCAGCGAACCTCTGGTAAAACGAAGAATTCGACATGCGCAGCACGCGGCTGGTCAGGGATGGATCCTTGAGGATTATGTCGGCCAGTTTGTTGGCGGAGAAATCCTCTTTGCCTACCTCCCCGAGAACTTCTGATAATACCTGCGGCAAAGACAGCAGATCCGTATCCCGGCGTATTTGATCGATTATCGAAATCTTCTTCATCTTACACCTTATCGATAATATCGGTCAAAAGATGTAATGGTTTATGCTGACGGGAGCGGAAAAATCAGGCAGTGGGCTGCTTTATGAGGGATTCTATAATTTCGGTCAATTGCTCTATCCTGAAGGGCTTATGAAGCACACGGGTTATTCCTGCCGCCTCAAGCCGTTCCGCGCTGATTTTGACCTCGTAACCGGTGACCAGCACGACGGGAACATTCGGTCGTTTTTTGCGAATTTCGTGGGCTATTTCGACGCCGGACAGACCGGGCATGGCCAGGTCGGTCAAAATGACATCGAACTTCTCCCTCAACGCCATCTCCAGGCCACCCTGACCCGTCTCGGCCGTCTTGACATCATAGCCCGTTGATTGGCACATGGCCGAAATCAAGTCCAGAATCACAGCCTGATCGTCGATAGCCAGTATCCTCGGCCGGCGGCCTTCGGTCGCAGCAACCGTCGGTGTACTCTTAATGGGAAACTTGAAAGAAAGATAGGATGGTGTGGATGACACCCGGTCGACCGAGTAGTAGGACGGGCGATCGCCGAGATGCTTTAGGAAAGTATCCGACGGTCGGTGCTGGAGCGCTTGAGATGGCTGCTGATAATGCCCGAAGCCGGCTACGTTTTGCACCGGTGGAAAATCCCGATGGTGCCGGGAGACATCAAGGTAAACATACCCGTCGCGGGTATATGTCGCGACCGTAATGACATCGTCGTCTTCGGCAACCGAGGCGAAGCGGCTAATCGCTTCTTCGAAGAGGCTCCGCAGAGCGTCGGATCCAAAGGCGACCTGCTGAACACTGCCAAGCTGCCGTTTGATCTCGCGCGGGCGCCCGGCCAGCATGTGCAGATTGTCCGAGATGCGGTGCCCGGTCAGAACAGAATCAACGATGTCGTTGAGCTGATAGGTAGCAGGTTGTTCGACGGCCTCTGCCGGAGATATTTCCGCGTTGTTCTCCCCGAGAGCGCTTCTGAGAAGGTCGGCAGCGCGCTCTGCTTCATCGATAATGCCCCGGAACTGTTGTCTTAGCTCGCCTGTCAGGTCCTGACGAACCTCAGCCAATCCGGCGTTGCCGACAATTGCCGCCAGGTGGTTATTGAGCTGGTTGACTATTTCGCCGAGGTTACCGGCAGGCACGGCGTCGGCTGTTTCCGGTTGCAGACGTTTTTCGTAGAGGTCGGTTATGGTAAGCCGTAGTGAAAAGAGTCCCGACGCGAGGGTCAAAAGTCGCGGCCACTCGTTTTTCTCATTTTCGGAAACATCGAACATGAAAAACAGCGCCACGCCTTCTATTTCATCCACTTTTACGATAGGACAGGCCGCCATGAAATTGGGTTGTCCCTGCTCGCCGAAAAGCTTCTGTAAGTTGTCGCGATTGACTTCATCGAAAGAACGCAGCGCCTGAATCACGTTGTTCCGCCCGGAGATGAAGTGCGTTTGAGCATCGACAGCAACACTACCCACCACGCCTTCGCCCGGCAGAGTCTCGATACCTTCGAGTTGATCTTCGGCAACATTTACTCCATCGACCGCCTTAAAGGAACCGTTGCGCTGTTTTGCGAAGGTCACCGCCACCGAACGAACCGGCAACACACCGGCCAGGTGTTTGACAAAGAAGCCGGGGGCCGCCTGGAAATTCACGCTCCGGTCGACGCGCAGGAGCCGGACAATCTTATCGAGCCCTTTGCGACGGGTGATATCGAGACGGTGCATTTCGCTTTGCTGGATTGTCAGACGCGCCAGTTTGGTGAAAACTTCCATTGTCTTGAGAACATCATCACTCACCCTGAACGGAGAGCCATCCTTCATGAACATTATGGCGCTTGTTTCAGGCTGATCGCCCATTGGATAAAGAAGTGTCGAACGGGCGATATATGTCCTGCCCTCGTCGCCCGACGCCTCCTGGTTGATTATAAGCGGCTTTCTCCTGTCGAGCGCTTCAATAAGAGCTGTGCGGTAGTTCTCGGAGAGGTCAATCAGCGGCTGGCTGCCGCCAAAAATGTGCAGCATTCCGTTTTTCATTCCAAGCAGCTGAACCGATTGAGAACCGGCCAGTCCTACCAGGCTGCGGCAGAAAGCCGTGAGTATTTCCGAAGCCGAAAAAGCATCGGCGGATGAAACGATGCGGTGCTTGAAATCATCATAAAGAGCCGAGGCGGAACTCAACTCCCCCTTGACACTGGCAAGTTCTTTAGCCAGACGCGATGATCTCACGGTTTCGGCCAGCCAGTTGGCCACAGGCGATAGATACCTGATCTCGGCGCGGCCGAATGCCTTGCTTTGCTGCGATAGAAGCAGCATGGCCCCGATCTTCTCCGTTCCCGCCGCCAACGGCAGAACGAGGCAGCAGTTGTAAGGCGAAACAATGCTCTTGCCCAAAGCATCTACGAACACAAAATTGCCCGTTATAATCGGCTCGCTCATCTCGATTGCCTGACTGACTACATTCTGGCCGAACGGGTATCGTTCGAGAAAAGCCGTTTCCTGCTTGGTGAAGCCGACCGACGAAGTAAGCACCAACTGGCGAAGACTCCGGTTGGCAAGGAATATCGCGCCGGAGGTTTCCGGCAGATGACTCACGATCTCTTTTATCGCGATGTCGAGCAGCTCCATTGTCTGGTATGGCTGACGGGCATCATCCTGCAAATTGTTCAGAATGGACAGGTGCTGGTCGCGGATGGAGAGTTCTTCGCGACGGGTCTGCCAGAAATCGGCATAGAGCGCCAGACCGACAACCATCAGCAGCGAGCCAAGCACGAAGATCAACAACTGCCCGATGTCGAGAATCGGGTATGCTTCATCGATGAACCATAAGTTGTAGTCGGTTGTGTACCTGATTACCTGCCACGCGGACGCGACAAACAGCAGAAATCCGCCGATGAGAAAGGCGTACCGGCCGGACAACTTCTCACTCGCAAAAAAACCAAGACGGTAGACCAGGAAAACAGCAGTGACAAGCACTATTATCGATGAGACTATCGCAAATGCTGCCGACATCAGCTGGGCTCCTCGATCGTACCGTGCAGTGTGAAAGCATCGGCCTGCGTGATTCGAATCGGTCTCATGCTGCCGGGCTCGATATTGTCAGCCTCGAATAAGACTATCTTGTTGCCTTCGGTTCTGGCTCGCATCAGGTGGTTGTCCCGCCGGGCGCTTCCTTCAACAAGGCTGAACCGGACCTGGCCAAGCTCACGCTGGTTGCGGCTCAACGAAATCTCCTGCTGCAGGGCAATCAAATTCTTGAGGCGGTCTATCTTCTGTTTCTCAGGGACATCATCGAGAAATCTCGCCGCGGTGGTTCCCGGACGCACCGAGTAGCGAAACATAAAGGCACTGTCAAAACCAATCTCCCGGACAATATCCAGCGTCGCCCTGTATTCATCCTCCGTCTCGGTCGGGAAACCGACAATAAGGTCGGTCGTAAGACAGACATAGTCCAATCTGCTCCGGATATACTCGACCACCCGCCGATAATGCTCGACCGTATAGACGCGACCCATCTTCTTGAGTATCCTGTCGGATCCGGACTGGAGCGGCAGATGGATATGGGGCGCAACCTTCGGCTGCGCGGCCATAACATCAACAAGTTTGAACGAAAAATCCTTGGGATGCGAGGTCATAAAGCGAATACGCTTCACTGAAGTCTCTTCGGCGGTTCTTACCAGCAGGTCGGGGAAATCAACACCATCGCAGTTATAGCTGTTGACGTTCTGGCCGAGGAGCGTAATCTCGACCACACCTTCGTCAGCCAGTTTCTTGATAGAGTCGACAATGAAATCGGCCGAGTGCGAACGCTCCTTGCCACGGACATAAGGCACGATGCAGTAGGTGCAGTAGTTGTCACAACCGCGGGAGATAGTAACAAAACCCGAGAAAGGTGTTTCTTTCGTAGGTGTGATAACATCGATATTCTCATGCCCGAATGCCGTCATAACGCGGTTGGTTCCCTCGGAGCCTTCGATAACATCGGGGAGCTCAAAGATGCGGTCGGTTCCCAAAACATAGTCGACGTGAGGGACCTTTTCGAGCAGCTTCTCCCCCATCCGTTGAGCCATACACCCGACCACGGCCACCTTGAGCGCGGGCCGCGTTCGCTTGAATTTATATATCTCGCCGAGCCTGCCGATAACTCTCTGCTCGGCTTTTTCACGCACCGAGCAGGTGTTGAGAATTATCAGGTCAGCGTCCTTTTCATCATCCACCCGCCGATAACCGCGTGAGTGCATTGTTGCAACCAATGTCGAGGAATCGGCCAGATTCATCTGGCATCCGAAGGTAGAGATATGAAAGGTTTCTATTTTCTTTTGGCCCGACATAACAGTCCCAACGGCAGTAAGTCGCAGTAAGTTCGATAATTGATGAAATATGATACGTTGATTGGATATGTTTGTAAACAAAAAGTTTTGACAGGCGTTATCAACGCCTTGAAAACAGGGAGGTTATAACAGCGGAGAGGTTATTTACCCGATGTCGATTTGGACTTGGCCGCCCGCGATTTCTTCCTGCCGGTGCGGGTCTTCTTTTTCGCCTTCTTTATCTCCTCCTGGAAAATCTTCTCGAGGGTGTAGGAAGACGGTGTGAAATCCAGCAGACAGGTCTCGAAGAGTTCATCGACTCTTTCCAGCAAAGTGAATTTGGTTTTGCGCAGGATTTCTTTTGGCAGTTCCCTGAGGTCTTTCTGGTTCTCTTTGGGAATAGCCACGTTGTAGATTCCGGCCCTGAACGCCGCCGAGACTTTTTCCTTAATTCCCCCCACCGGAAGGACTTTACCGCGAAGCGTAATTTCGCCGGTCATGGCGATGTCATTTCGGATAGGACGTTCGGCCATAACCGAGGCGATTACCAGACAAACCGTGACGCCGGCCGAGGGACCATCCTTGGGAATAGCGCCCGATGGGAAATGGATATGGATATCGAAATCATTGAAGTCGGCTGAGTCGATGCCGAGCATATCGGCTTTGGAGCGCACGTAAGAGAAAGCCGCCTGAATCGACTCGCGCATAACATCGCCCAGCGAGCCGGTGGTGAAGATTTCCCCACCACCTTTCATTTTCAGTCCCTCGATGAACATCAGATCGCCGCCGGCGCCTGTCCAGGCCAGACCGGCTGCGATACCTATTTCAGGCGTAGTTTCGGCTTTTTCCGGTATATAGACAGGCTGGCCGATATACGATTCCAGATTTTTCTCGGTGACCTGCCAGGACTTTTTATTATTGGACACTTTTTCGAGTGCCACCTTGCGGCAGATCTTTTCGAGCTGCTGTGACAACCCCAGAAGCCCGGCTTCCATAGTGTAGTTGTTGATTATGCGCGAGAGAATTTTGTCCGGGAATTTCAACTCGGTCTTAGTGATGCCGTGTTTCTTGAGCAGCTTGGGGACAATATATCTCTTTGTTATGACGATCTTCTCTCTCTCTATATAACCGGGCAACTCGATAATCTCAAAACGCGGGATAAACTGCTCCGGGATCTCTTCGTAGGAACGAACGGAACAAATGAACACTATCTTGCTCAGGTCGAAGGGCACGCCGATGTAGTTGTCAAGAAAACGCGAGTTGATGCGATTATCTATAGCCTCAAGCAAAGCCATGTTGACAGACGAGTCGTTTTCGATATTGAAATAATCGATATCTTCGATCAGCATGACCGGATCGCAGGTGCCGGCATTTCTCAGGGCACGCATGATTTTACCGGGCATGGCTCCGAGGAAAGTTCGCGAAGTGCCTTTGATTTCGGTCACATCGGAGATTCCGCCCACCGACATCCGAATAAAGTCTTTGCCCATAGCTTTGGCGATCGCTTTGGCGATTGCCGCCTTACCGGTACCGTGAGCGCCAATCAAACAAAGGGTGGGGCCTTCGTTGACACCGCCGAGAAGTTTTCTGACCGACAGCCGCTGGAGAATCTGCTCTTTGAGACTAACCGGCCCATAGTATTCGGTCGACAGAACTTTTTCGACTTCGGTTATCTTGTAATCCTCGGGCTTACATCTCCCCCACGGCAACGCCAGAAGCCAGTCGAGATAGTTTTTGGTCACGCCATATTCGGCCGATGCGGTCGACAAGTGTGTCAAACGGTCTGCCTCGATAGTGGCCCGGGCGACGACCTCGGGCGGAAGGTGCGGAGCGGTCTTTATAAGATTGCGGATGCGGGCAGCTTCCTTTTCCTCGGCAAAGTCCTCACCGAGCGCCTTGCGGATTTCGTGAAGTTGCTGCCTCAAAAAGTGTTTGCGCTGCTCATCCTCGAGACTCTTTTGGACATTCGTGTTAATGTTGTGTATGGTAACCACGCGACTGAGTTCGGCGTTGAGATAGTTAAGCAACCGGTCGAACCGCAGTTCCAGGTTAACGGTCTCCAGAAGGTCCTGCTTGGCTTCAAGGGGAAAATGATAGGTGGCAGCCACGGTGTCGGCTGCCAGCGAGAAATCTTCGCGATTCATCTGGAGTACGTTGATCTGCTCGGGCGAGTAGGTGGGGTCAAGAGCCGTGATTTCCCTCACCACAGCCACAACCTCATCGAGCTTCGCCGGCAACTCCTTCGACATGTCCGTGGCCGGCTGCATGTAGTTGACCGAGGCGATAACAAAAGGTTCGCTCTGAATAATTTTGGATATGGCGACTCGTTTGAGGCCTTCGATAGTAACCACCTGAGAGTTGCCTGAACCGGCCTTGATATCGCGTACCTCGGCCAGCACCCCAACCTGATGGAAGGGCGTCGCCTCAGCTTCGGCATAACGCGATGGTGAGTAGGCGGCAACGAACTGTTTCTTACCCGAACGACTCTGTTCGAGCAGCTCCAGATTCTCCGGACGGCCGACCTGAATAGTCAGCATCATGCCTGGAAAAAGCACGCCCGTCCTCAACGGGAGAATCGGGTATTTTTCTTCCCTATCGGCGGCTAGTATCGGGAGTCTTTCTTTGCTGTTTATAATCATTGGTCACCGTTTTGCATATTAATCGGCTATTCTGTTAATCCCTGAACGCAAGCAACTTGAAATATAAGTCGTTGTCAAATTTTTATTTCAACGACTGAAAAGCCGCCCGTTACGGACTCTTTTCCAACATATTATACCCGATCTGAACCCACCGAGCGGGATACACAAAACGGCTATACCGTCGATTTAGTTGACCCGGCCCGCGTCTTTATCTGCCACCAGCGACCTGACCTCCCAGTCAGGGTGGTTTTTCAGGTTGTTGACATTGACGCGGATTCGGGACGGGTCGATGCTCAACCGGTAATAACCCAATCGGTTGTTTTCGACCACCGGCCAGGGACTGTTGAGCCCGGCGCTGATCTCCCCTTTCATGCGATAAAGATACCGGGCCTGGTTGAAACCAACCTCAATATCCTCTTTGTAAATCCACCCGGAATCCCGATTGAGGCGAGACCAGGCCAGCTTGGTGAAATACTTGAACGACTTACCCGTCAACCGGACCGGGAAACCGTTTATTTTCACCAGATACCTCTCCCGTTCATAAGAGCCATCAATCTCGATTGACTCCGGCTTAACAAACGATGCTGACACCGCCGAGCTGCAGCGGTTTTCCGTCATGGAGGTTCTTGCTTCCATTTCAAGTTCTCCTTTAAGTATAGCTATTATGTCATTGATTTTCTTTAGCTTACTACTACCCTTAATTAACGCGCCAAGATTGTCCGGGCTGACATTGAAAAGATCGTCAACCGATTCAACTTTAGCCTGCCTGAGAGCCGCGAAATCAAACCGGTTGAGTATCCTGCCGAAATGTTCGTGCAGTGACCGCATCGATACCGGGACGCCGTATCTTATGTTGAAAGCATAATCTTTCAGCCGACCGGTGATCGCCAAGCCCCCATCGGTAGAGCGGACAATCTCGCCGAGCGAAGTCATCAGGTGGGCTATTGACTCGGCCAGGCCGATGATCTGCCCGAGGTGCATCTGGAATCGCTCTTCGAGCTTTTCCACCGGGGTCAGTTGGCGCCACTGTTCGAGCAGCATGAGCGCCTTGATTGATGCCGCCTGACGGTATGGCAGGGGTTGGCTCGATTTGCGGTTGATCGCAAGGTAGCGGACAGCCTCATCAACGAGGTTGTCAAAGTCAGCGTAGAGCATCTTGAGAGGCAGGTTGTGGGTTTGCTCAAAGCGGCTCAGGATAGCCGGAGGCAGGCTCCAGCCGTGGCCGCTGAGCGCGAGGGCAATCCATCCCGCCGGCGTATCAGGATAGCCTGAGTCGAGAGCACGCCGGTAGTGAACGGTTTCTTCGACACTGAGCCCTCCCCGGGCTGTTGCCTGCCCGAGAGCGGTAGCGGTAAGCTTGCCGGACAAGGCATCCATCTCGACAAGACCGGAATGAATCAGCCGCTGTAACGAGGCCGTGAAATCGGGCACCGGACATGCCTTATCAAGACTTTTCAAAAAAGTATAATTGAACGGCTCGCCGAGAGCCTCGCCGGTGCCCTGCCTGATTAAACCGCAGGCAATCATGTCCAGCAACCAGTCTTCGGCAGGCACGCTCTCGAAAGCCGAGCGGATGGCTTGAGGGGAGTCGCAGGCAATATAGTTCTGCCAGAGAATCTCACGATCGAACTCCGTTTCCGCCAGAATGATGGCTCGTCCAGGATGGTCCGCTTTGGCATCAGGTATCAGCCGACCGGCCCGGCCGCTCATGTTATCAAAATCCGACCGGGATACAGGTACCAGCGACGGGCGCTGGTCATATTTGCCCGATGAATATTTGACGGTTTCCAGATAGACCGTATCAGCCGAAAGGTTGACCCCCATTGCTAAAGTAGTAGTTGAGAATAGGGCTTTAATCTCTTTATTTATAAAAGCTTGTTCCACTATTGTTCTTTGACGCGGCGACAAGTCAGAGCTATGAAAAGCCACTCCCCGCGTGAGCGCCTGTTTAAGGGAGCGGACCAGAAACGACGGTTCCTCGTCGTCGAGTTCAACCAGAGCCGCTGTCGCCTCGGGCCAGTTAACCGATGCCGCCAGCCTGAAGGCACAGTCAACGGTCTCCATCCGTGATTTCAGAAATACCAGCGTCGAGCCTTCGGCCTTCTTGATTTGCCTGACGAACTGTTCAAAGCGCTCATCGCCCGCATCGCAATCCTCAAACGGCTCCACGCCATCGAGACCATCGTTAAAAAGCCTGTACCGGAAGGAACCTTCGGCCGCCACTCCCCTCATCAACTCGACCGGCCGGGTGGTTTCTTCAATCAGAGTCGCTCTCAGCCAGGCAGCCAGCTTGCCGGCCGAGCCGCAATCATCGCCAATAACAGCCGAGAGACCCAGCAGCGACGGGTTATAGCCCGAAGCCAGAATCTTGGTCAGAAGTCTTTCCAGAATCGCCCCCCGCCCCGGTTCGGTGATAGTCTGGATTTCGTCGATAACAACCAGACCGATGTTCTTAAGAGAATCGAGCAACCTTGTCAGCAGAAGGTCAAATTTCTCATAAATCGCCACGGCGATCTGGTAGTCGCCTTTGTAAAAGCGCTCGTCGTTTTCAGGGTGATCGCCGGTAACGATTATAGTGCGTATGCCGAGATCACCGTAGGTTTGCGAGAGAAGCTCGTATTTCTGTTCGGCCAGTGATTTTAGCGGAAACAGCATAACCGTCTTCTGGCGTGCCGTCAGGGCCTTCATAGAGGCTATCTCAGCGCAAAATGACTTTCCTGAGGACGTTGGGGACGAGACAAGCATTCTGACACACCTGGCGCCAAAAGCTTCGCCCGGATTGCCAATCAGCCCTTTCCGAATTGCCCGGCTCTGGACCGGAAGAAGGCTCTGTCCCTGCCTTTGGGCCAGCCTTGAGATGACCTGTCCGGGTATGCCGTATTTTTCGAGATCTTCCAAACGCATAGCCTGTTTCCTCCCCTGTTGGTTGTAGTCAATCGAAGTCGCTCAGCAGCCACAGCTTGTAAAACCACACGACATGCACGTAAAACACCTTCCCTGCCGAAACATGGATGCCCCGCAATCGGGGCAGGTGCCCGCATTGAGATAGGTATAGTAATCACCCACACTGACAACCGGCGCGAAAGCTCCGGTCGGGTGGTCGTAGTCCTCTGTTATCTCGGCGCAAAGACAACTATTTATCAATTGTGCTTTGTTCATGATCGAGCTCCTGCATCGCTGGGGTTTAACTCCCCCGACTGATTCAGCGAGGGTTAACTCAAGGTGCTTTGTGGCAAATTATCGACGCGAACCGATAATACTGCACATTTGTGCAGTTGTCAAGTGCATTTTCAAAAAATCGCACCAATTTTTCATGAAAAAATCGCCCCCCAGACTAATGCTCGTTCCGACAATGACTTACGGCATGGAAAGTCGCGCGTGTCGGCCGACGGACTTTTGAACCAAATCAATATCTGATGCGTAGTTTTTTATGGAGGCTTTTGTATGCTGCCAAAATTGCCACATATCGCTATTGCCCTGATGGCGCTGGGTCTGTCACACGGTGCCGGCGGAGCGGTCGAAATTGAGGCTGAGCAGTCTCTGCCCATCCCCCCCAGAACTGAACTGGCCACCGAGGTCGTCAAGGTCCCGATTAAATGCTCTTACGGGCAGATTGTCGTTAAGGCGAAAGTCAATGGTGAAGGCCCCTTCTCTTTTCTGCTCGATACCGGTACATCGGGAGACGGCCGGATTGACACCTCGCTGGTTACGAAATTCGGGCTTCGCAAGGTGGGGCTGGCTCTGAACGACGATGGTACCGGTAGTAACGTACAGTACCACGATCTGGTCTTTGTTGACAGCATACAAATCGGCGGGGCAGTGTTTCGGGGGCTAAAATGCATGGCGCGTGACTACGGAAATCTTCCGGGCCTGGTGAAAGGACCGATTATGGGAATCCTCAGTTTCGGCCTGTTTTCGGATTTGCTTCTGACTATTGACTACCACGACAAGGAAATACAGATGCAGTTCGGTGATTTGACCGGACCGGACAGAAAACACGTGACGCCTTATATGCGCAGCAAAGACGGGCTGTTTTGCCTGGTCGACGCCAGACTTGGCTCAAAGGAGTTTCAGGCAACCATTGACACCGGCCATGAAGGCGGCTTGAACCTGCCCGGGTCCTATATGGCAACTACGAGCACGCGAGATGAGGTCAGGTTGATCGGATGGGCCAAGACGGCCAACAACAGTTTTGCCGTGTATGGCGCCCAGCTGGCTGAACCTCTTCAGGTGGCGGGACACAGCATTTTCAATATCAAAGTCACATTCGCCATGGACTGGGATAGCCCGAATATCGGCTACGAAGTATTGAGGAGATTTTCACTCACGTTTGATCAAAAGAATCAGTTGCTCAGGTTCGATTCAAAATAAATCGTGGCAACCCCCGCGGGATAATCCCGTAAATAAAATATGAACGGCGCGGTGTATAAATGCGTCGTTATTAGCAACAGGGTTCTCAGCAAATTAGCGGCATTACCGGGTCTTAATCTTTGAGGCACCAATGAAAAATCTTTTAACATATCCATTGGCAGCGGGTCTTCTCATCATCGCGATCCTTTCCACTTCACACGCGGCAATGGCGATTGTCCTGCCCGGACCTCCTTCGCTTTTTGACGGTCCGGCTGTTACGCCGGCCACAGCCGTGCACCAGCCATCGCCGTCTTATCCCCCGGAGGCTCTTAAACAGGAGCTTGAGGGCACGGTCTGGGTTAAGGGATTGGTCGGTATTGAAGGTGATATTTCGGATTTGGAAGTGGTCACGACCGATTGCGAGTCATGCGGTTTCGAAGAGGCGGCTCTCGACGCTGCGAAGCTGTATCAATTTGAGCCGGCGCATTGCGGCAGTGAGCCTGTTGCAAGCTGGGTCTCACTCAAAATTGAATTTCGTCTGCCCTGATAGCGGTGTGATAACAAAATGTACCGGGCGAGTCCCTTCGCCCGGCACCGGTGTCACCCTCCCTTTGCTGCTGTCCCCCAGCAACTGTCTTCAACGACAGCCCTTTAGTCCAGAGTAAAGCGCACTTGATAGGTTACCCAAACAGCCACCGGCTGACCATCGAATACAGCCGGCTTGAATTTGTTTTTGTAGGCCGCCTCCACGGCGGCTTCATCGAGCACATCCGATCCCGAGGAGACCCCCACCTGAGCCTTGATTACGTTTCCGTCAATGCCGACATAGGCCTGCACAGAGACCACGCCTTCCAATCCAGACAATTTCGCCAATCTCGGATAGATGGGCTTAACGGAAAAGATCATCTCCGCCGGGGTGTCGGTCGGATGGAATTCCGTCGCGGGCGGGATTACGTCTTCGGTTTCCACGACAATGATATTTGTTCCTTCGGGAATCCCATCGAATCCCGTGGCATCGACCATATACTGCTTTTCTATGCGCGAGGCAATCATGGCATCCGGGTCGGCAACGAGACTGTCGACAATCGGTTTTGGAATCGTCCCTCTCGCTTCCATGGACCGCTCGAACTGCTCATTCATGTCGCGAGACCTGATAATCAGTGGTTCCTGCTTTATATCCGTGATGATGATGATTCGATCCTCCTTCTTGTCATCCGGAAGTATCTGTGGCTCGCCCTTGAGATTTTCTATCAGTAAGGCTGCCAGCAGGATCACACCCACCGTTGTAATTGTGAGCAGCATGGCCTTTATTAGGTTAGGTTGATACCTTGCTTTCAATTCGAAAGCCCCGTACGGCGTATAAGTTGACGCTGTCATCGCAAATCACCTCCTCCCTGCATTGCGTCACAGGTGATGATATTCACCATGTATGTTCAACGTCATCGATTCGAGTCGTGGCAAAAAAACTGAGCGAGAAGAGTGGCGAGCACGTTCCATTTCCGTACTCAGGCCCAGCGAGATGGGATTCCCTCCTACTACTAATAATGAGACGCAGCGAATCGATCGTTGGTTTAGCTCGCTGCCCTAAATTAGATACTCTGGAGAGTATGAAATCTTCCGGCAGGCAATTGATTCGGGGATAGAAAACGGGCATCCGATTGCGTGGAGCAATTGGATGCCCGGATCTTTCAGCTAAAAAGTCGTACTGACGAAAATCGATTAAGTATCGAGCTCGAACACGACTTTATAGCTCACCCAGCAGTTGACGGGACGACCGTTTTGAATGCCGGGTTTGAATTTGTTTTTGTACGCGGCCGCGACGGCGGCTTCATCGAGCGAAGCGGTTCCGGAAGATTTGTGCACCATGGAATTGCGCACATTACCTTCCTTGTCGACCAGAGCGCGGACCCACACGACACCGGTGATACCGGCCTGTTTGGCCAGTCGCGGGTATTCGGGGGCCTGCTGGAAAATCATCTCCGGATAGATTTCCACCGGAACGAACTCGTCCGGCGCCGGCAGATAATCGTCCTCAGCGATATCGATAACGATATTACCGTCGCCTTCGTTCACAGCAGCTATATCCGGAGCCACGATCTCCGCCAGCTCGTCACGAGTAGCCAAGACGACATCCTCGTCGATAGCTTCATCGTCGGCAACCGGCTTGGGGATACCCACTTTCGGGGCAGCCACCTGCGGCTGATCCACCTTCACCTGCGGCGGCTTTTTGGCCACGCTGGGCGGTGGTCCCAGATCCGCTACGGTTTTAATCACCTTGGCGCTCAAATCGATGGCCTCGAGGTCATCCTCTCCCATCTTGTTGATAATCCAGAAGGTGAGAAGGATGGCCGCAACAGCAGCCACTGTAATGAGCGTTCCCAGCATGAAATTAAACTGGTAGCGGGCCTTCAGCTCAAAAGCTCCGTACGGCGAGTACAATGCATTTGGGGTTGTCATTGTAATTCACCCCTTCCTTGTGCCTGAACCACGGCAGCTTCAATGACCTTATTATCTCGATCTTCCCATTTGCCGATGGCATAACGATACGAGAATTTCTCATCTTTGGGAATTTCTTCGATCTTTACGCCCAACCGGTCGGCAATGTTACGGTTCCAACCGCGTTCGAGAAAGTCGATTTCGTCGAGGATATCAACCATATCGCCGTAACTTCCGTCCCGATGGATGAGAATCAGTGTATTGAGTTTGGGATTCTCAAGGTTCTGTGCCATCAAAAGGCTCCTGAGAGTGTCCGAATCAAGACGGTATTTAACCGTATCATCGGCGCTGAGAGGAGCTGAAGGCAACAGTATGGGCAGATTATCCGGCGTCGGCGTTTTCAGATTCCACCAGAAGCGACCGTCGGCATCGACGCGAATCGACAGAAGGTTCGACTCGGCAACCTCGATATCCTCTTCCTGCTCGATGGGAGGCAGGTTAATTTCCATAGCCTGGGGCATCGAGAACACGGTCGTAACCATGTAGAAGATCAACAGAAGGAAAGCGATGTCAACCATCGGTGTCATATCGATACGGATAGAGATTCTTCGCTTGGGCCTTCTTAATCCCTTTTTTCCGCCTTTCGGTGCCCGTTCTGCAACTTCACCGGCCATTTATTACATCACTCTCCTCTCAATATATATATATACGCGTTTCATTTTGACCTTTCGCTAAAAACCGCTCTCCGGTTAAGCCTCTTCTTCACCGGTCCCACCGCCGACTTCAACTTCGTGATCGGTGATAATCAGGAAGCGTTCGAGGTGGTTTTCCTGCATGGACCGCATTACATCCTGCATGATGCCGAAGCTGGCCTTTTCATCGGCCTTGATCACAATCAGCGCCCTGTAGTTTTTAGCTCTGGCCCGGTTAATCTCACCCGAGACATTGTACGTGTCGGTCGTCTTGACGATACGGACCTTGGTTTCCACCTCCTGGCCCTCGATATCGATAGTACGCTTTTCGACGTAGTCCACGTAAATGGAGTCGTACTTGGTCACGGTGATATTGATAATATCTTTATCCGGCAACTCAATCTGCGAATGCGATTGCGGCAGATCCACAGCCCTCGCTTCCGGTGGCTTGAACTGCGTGGTCGCCATATAGAAGATCAGAAGCAAGAAGGCGATATCCACCATCGGAGTCATATCGATCCTGATAGAAATGCGCCGTTTCTTCTTGGTTGCCATTTTTTAGATTCCTTCTTTTTCCTTCAGAATCTGCATGATTTCAAAGGTCGCCTCGTCGGTCGTATAGTTAAAGGCATCTACCTTATTAACAAAGAAATTGTAGAAAAAGATTCCGAGAATACCGGAGACGAGTCCACCGGCGGTGTTAACCAGAGCCTCGGAAATACCAACGGCCAGCTGGGTGGCGTCGATAACGCCGCCTTCAACGTTACCGGTAGCGGCAAAGGCGCGAATCATACCGATAGTCGTTCCCAGAAGTCCAACCATGGTCGCGATCGAAGCAATGGTCGAGAGGGCGATAAGATTACGCTCAAGAAGCGGTCCCTCGAGGGCGTTGGCTTCTTCGATAGCCGACTGCGTCAGCTGAATCTTCTTCTCAGCATCCATCGCGCTGTTGCCTTTGACTTCGCGGTAGCGGTCGATGCCGGCTCTCAGGACGTTGGCGGTCGTGCCGCGCTGCTTGTCGCAGGCAGCCAGGGCGCCATCGAGATCGTCATTCTGAATAAGCGTGACCAGCTTCTTGAAGAACACCTGGACCGAGCTCTTTCCCTTGGCGACGCCATACAGGGACATGTAGCGCTCGATAACAAAGACTATGAGCATACAAAGGATCATAATCAGAACCACCACGAGCGGTCCGCCCTGATAGATCGAGTGAACGATGGGATTGTCTGATGTTCTAAACACTCCATACCACAGGCCAAAGCCTATCGCGAAAGCAACGATTGCGTTAAGAGTGACGAAAATCGTTTGTTTAACCACGTGAACTAATCCTCCAGATTAAGTTATATTTGTATTTTTCTTTTACTCGTTAAATCTCGACCCCTTTGACGGCCACCAGAATGAACGCACCCAGAGATACTATGATACCCCAGGAAAGAACATTCAGAAAGACACCCGGACCATAACCATCACCGAGGCTGGTAAACATATTAGCGGCGTCGAACCCGTATTCGGATCCAAAGAACGAAAGAATCATCGCCAAAAAGAACAGAATCAGCGGGATCCAGTTATAGCGCAGCATCTTTTTGAGCTGCAGGGCTTTTTTGTCAGGATCACCCTTAAGGCCGTACAAGCCGTACAGTGTGTAAACGGGCAGCGCGATACAAAGAAGCGTATAGATCAAAAATACTATCACGCTGACGGCAACGGCGAAACCGGACGAGAACGCGTACGAAGCAACTGAACCGATAGCGAGGAATGAACCTATCCCGGTCAGGCGCTCGTATTCCTTGTTCACCTTCTTTTTAGCGACATAACCGGTAATAACTTCTTCGTTAGAACCGTCAGTCTGAGCTACCGTGGTCGGCGGGATCGCTTCGGCCGCTTGTTCAGTGGCCGATTCGGTCGTTGTTTGCGCTGCCTGAGTCGCCAGGGTATCGCCGGCCTGGGCGAGCATGGCGCTGTCAGCAACAACCGGCGCCTGCTCAGTCTGGACCGGTTGGGTGGTCTCCACCACTATTTCATTGTAAGCGGAATACCAGGGAATAAACAGGGTGGCAAAGATGATGATCGAGGCGATGGTCAGCACCAGCCGGTCGGTCGTGGAAACGCGCTGCTCCAGAAGGGTGCACTGATCTCTGAGTACGTCACCCTTGGCGCGCTTACTGACGACACCATCGACATATTTTGCCTTCTCCTTATCCGATTTAAACAGGTCTTTCGGCTTGCCGGGGAAGACCTCGAAACCGATATACCTGAACCTCTGAGCTTCGGTTATTGGCTTACTAGCAACTTTCTTGTCTTTGCTTTCGTCTACAGCCATCAAAACTCCCAAGAATTAGTGTTCATCCAATCTATCAAGAAGGGCCTGGCCCTTAAAATTCGTATTCGGTCTGATCCTTGCCCAGTTTGGCGTCTTTATTGTTAGGTTCACACTTAAGACACTGAACATACCAGGTGTGTGCATTACGAAAATCATCCGTCGCATCCTGCTTCGCTTCGGTCTTCTCCACCGCCCTCAGGTGATAGGCCTGGGCTATCCACAGGATAAGAGGAACATCGGAGCATTCACCGCTGGAAGCAGCGAGGCAGGTCTGAGCTTTGGTCAGGTAACCGAGGGCCTTGGTATAATTCTTGGTGCAGACACCGCCGAAATAGGCATAACCAAGAGCCTTGTTGGCGCCACAATTGTTTGGGTCCATAACCAGAACCTTCTCAAAGTGCTCGACTCCGTTGGTACAATCCTGGAGCTGGTAGAGATAGGTGTTGGCGATGGCTTCCTGAACGCTGAGGTCGTCCTTGTTGAATTCCATGTAATTGACCAGATAGTCCACAGCGACCTGATAGTAGTTGACATTGGGGTCAATACCGTTATCAACGGGGCTGTCACCCAGGTCCTCATCAAGCTCATCAATATCGTCTTCCGCGCCACCTGAGCCGTTGGCTATGTTGAGAGCGCAATAGCCGGCGTTCTTATAAATGGAAGAGGAACTCGAGTCGATTCCAAAAGCGATTCGCTTATTGTAGAATTCAATCGCCTGAGAGTAGCTCTTGAGACTGTGGTAGGCAACGGCTATGTTTTGAACGACACGCTTCTGGTCCGTATTCAGGTCGTACGACTTTTTGTACCAGTCCACGGCCGACACGAAGTCTTTAGGGTCGCGATAGAAATAACTATCGCCCAGATACTGGTAAACCTCGGCTTTGTCCACGCCGGTGTTAACGCCTTCACCCTGGGCGTCAACCCACTCAAGATGCTTTTTGAGCATCTCGGCGGCCTTTTCAAAATTCTTGTTATACCACAGAGCTTTGCCATAATGGAAATAGACATCGCGCGGCTCCATCGGAATAGCGAGGACTTTTTCGAAATTCTCGGCGGCGTCTTCAAAACCATTCAAATTCGTGTAGGCCATAGCCAGTTCGAAAAACACGCGAACGTTGGAAGAATCCGGTTCGGCCCCCGAGAGCTCCACATACCTTTTATACGAACCTATAGCGTCGCGGAAACGGTCGATGCGATCCTGACGGGTACGCGAGGAAAGACCCGCCTTGAAATAGATGCCGCCGGCTCTCATCCAGGCCGGAGCATGGGTGCTGTCCTTGGTGAGCACGATTCGAAGTTTCTCGATAGCGCAAGTATAGTCCTTCATCTCCAGACAGGCTTCGGCCCAGTGATAGTAAACTTCCAGCCCGGCAGTATCAACCTGAAGAGCCTTCTCGTACTCAATGATGGCCAGGGCCGGGACACCCTGGTAGAAGTTGGCGTCGCCCAGATGAATATGATACATCGGATTCAGCGAATCATCGACCAGAGCCTGTCGGAAAGCCCGATCAGCTTCCTGCCAGTTCTGCTTGGCAAGCATCACCAAACCGTAACCGTCTTCAAAGCGATGTTTGTTCTTTTTGTCCTTTTTGCGCCCTTCTTCCATGGCCTTTTCCGCTTTGTCGAGCTCGCCCATATTTAGATAACACAGACCCAACTGATAAAGAGATTCATAGTGTTTGCCCCTTTTATCCAAGGCGGCTTCGAACTCCTTGGCGGCCTGGCTGTACTTGCCACGATTAAAATAAATCATGCCTTTAAAGTAGTAATTCCAGGGGTTGGAAGGGTCCAGGGAAATATCCGCATCAATAAGGTTAATAGCCTTCGCGGTATCCCCCGCCTTAAGGGCTTCCTCGATCCCGGGATCAATGTCCTGCGAGATGCCCGAAGAGATACTTGTGACCACAAAAAAAGCGGTCAAAAGGACGGTAAAAAAGCTGTTCCTGATGAGACCACTCAAAACATAATTCCTTATCATAACTTCAATTAAGACAACAAAAATATATACTAATTCACCAAAGTCAAGCGAATAATTACGGCCTTCTACCTGAGCAATTCCTCGATGTGTTTTTGAATCGGATGGTACCCAAACTCAACCTGCAGCACCATGTACGTTAACACCCCGATCCACACCGAGGTTCGCGCCAGAATGCTCAACACCGGTTCAAAAACGGTGTGAATGTAGACTCCCGCGGCCAACATTATCAGAGCCGCTAACAAGTTCAACATACGGGTCGCTTTCTCCATCCCTTCTTTCTCCTAATTATACAGCGAAGACCTTAATATTCTTCCCGACAAACTTGGCTGAAGTCATGACGGAATCGCTTTGATTCAACACAAGAATCGTGCCGCCGATAAACGCCCATGTGAGTTAGCGGATTATGTTGCTGAACAGCAGTAAGATAGCGCCTGCTAATTTTCTAGCGGCAGAGACCTGTCTGCGATAATCGCAAAAAGTGCGTCCACACAAAAGCGACAAAAATTGTATTTTTCCATAAGCCGTTGTGCGGTAGTCTGTTTGAAGTTAGGTACTTTATTGGACAGATTGCGAGCTCAGGGCGGGAAATTCGTATTTATCGTTCAATACCAAAACTAACTTCACAGAAGCAGTACGAGCTTTTAACCTTGAGCTTGCGTCGAAAAAAGAATTATACTGTCCATCGAAAGTCACCGAATGCAATCCAGAAGTCGCATTCGATCCAAAATGGCATTCTGCAGGTGAGAGGGTCTCCGGTTTTGGTCGCGATTGGTCAGCAGCTCGTTCGAAATATCCTGTCTTCCTGGGGCGGATATTTAATACGACTGATCATCACCTTCTTCTTTGTCCCATATATAGCCTCGGTATTCGGGGATGCCCGCTACGGCGTCTGGGTGATAATATTTCAGACTATCAATTACTTCTCTCTGCTCGATATCGGTCTCACCTCGGCGCTGACAAGGTACATTTCCCGCCACCTTTCCGAACGCGATTACGATAAAATCAACCGGATACTGAGTACATCGAACCTGCTCTATTTCGTGGTGGGCTCGATTGTATTCGGCGGAATCTACCTGTTCGTAACATTCTTTTTCGGTTATTTCAAAATCGGCGATCCGGCCCTGATCACTGAAGGCAAAAACGCGCTTTTGATTCTCGGAGCCTTCATGGCCTTTAACTTCTATCTGCTGCCGTTCGGCAATTCGCTGGCCGGATTTCAGAGACACGACATTACACGCGTACTGGCGATAATCGAAGAAATCGTCCGCGTGCTCATAATGGTCTGGTTGCTCAAATTAGGGTATGGCCTGGTGGCGCTGGCACTGGTAATATTGTCGGTCAGTGTCGCCAAACATATCGCCGGAGTCATCTGGCTAAGGAAACTTCATCCGCAAGTGCGATTCTTGCTTGGCAAGTCCGATGCGGCCACCGTCAAAATGTTGCTGGGCTATTCCAGAGTCTCGTTCGGGATCACCATCGGATGGCTGATCATGTTCAACACCGACACGTTCCTTCTCGGAATACTCAGTTCTTCGGTTGCCGCCGGAGTGTACAATCCGGGGGCGCAGTTGATGCTGTACCTGCGCAATATCATAAACTCCATTGGAACGCCGCTGATGCCGGCCATATCGCACATCGAGGCATCGGGCGATATCGAAAAGGTGAGCGATGTCTATCTGAGGGGAATCAAATATATCTCCTACCTGTCATTTCTGCTCGGTGTCGGGGTAGTGGTTTTTGCTCGCCCGTTTGTGAACCTCTGGCTCCCCCCCGAATTTGCGGAAGCTGCTGATGTAATGATGATTCTCGCCTTCGGCACCTCTGTATTTCTTCCCCAGATAATCGGCAACTCTGTTCTGTTCGGCATCGGGCAGCATCGCTATATCCTCTACACCCTGATCGCCGAGTCGGCGGTAAAGATTATCCTGTCGATTATCCTGATACCGAGATACAATCTAATCGGTATGGCGCTGGCCAATGCGGTTCCTCAAGTAGTCTTCTACCTGACGCTGTACCCCTACTTCATGTCAGTGGCTTTGCGGCTTCCACTCGGACAGATTTTACGGACCTTCGCTGTCTCGGCCTCTCTGGCGGTCGTGGTGGCGGCGCCGGTGTCACTGATTCTGCGCACATATGTAATCCCGGCGAGCTGGATCAGTCTGGCTTTCGATGTTATCGCGGTGGCTTTGGTGGCGTCGGTGCCGGCATATTTCATTCTCGAACCGGACGATCGGCGCAAGTTCGTTGCCTTTTTCAAACGTCATTAATCAAAAAGCCGCGCCTCAGTCGATAAGGCACGGCTCTTAATTCACCGGTGATATTCTTCGATTTCAATAGTTGTGGTGCAGGTCCTCGATAGCCGCCGTGATCTTGTCCACATTGGGCAGACAGGCGTTGTCGCCATCGACACCGTATGCCACTCTGGCATCGATCGCCGTCACCAGTTTGACAGGAGCCTCCAGATAATACAGGCCCTCGCCGCGCGTGATGACCGACGAAATAGTGCCGGCGGCTCCACCGGGGAATCGGTCCTCGGTTACGACAAGCACTTTGCCGCAGTCCTTGGCGGTCTGAAGGATAGTCTCTTCGTCCATCGGTTTGACCGTACGCAGGTCTACCACCCGAACCTTGATCCCCTTCTCCTTGACAAGTTCAGCCGCCTTGCGGGCCATCTGGAAGGTAGCGCCGTAGGTGATTATGCCGATATCGGTGTTGTCTTCGTCATATACTTTCGCGACACCGAACGGGATAAGTTCGTCGATTTCCGGAACGCGAGTCTCGATCGGGACGCCTTCCCAGTCACGCCTGTTATACAGGGCGACCGATTCACAGAACAGGACCGGATCGTCGGTAGCCCAGGCTGTCTTTAAAAGCCCGGCGGCATCGTAGGCATTCGAGGGCACCGCTATCAGAAGACTCGGGATATTCATCCACGTGCCGAGATTACCCTCGGAATGCCAGAAAGCTCCCGCACCCTGTTTATAGCCGCCGTAGGTTGTCCTGATCGTCATCGGCATCTTAAACAGACCGCCCGACCTTTGATAGGTCGTCGCGATACGATCCTTGAGCACCTGATAAGCCGGCGACATATAATCCAGAAATTGAATCTCCGGTATCGGCCGTCTTCCCTGGTAAACGTGCCCGGACGCCCGACCGAGAATTCCGGCTTCATCGAGCGGCGTGTTAAAGCAACGGTTGTTGCCGAATTCACGCTGCAGATTTTTCGAAACCAGGAATACGCCGCCCTTCCCTTTGAGCTTGGATTGTTTTTCTATCTCTTCAATCATGTGACCTGAGAAATCAGCGACATCCTCGCCAAACATAAGAACATCCTCTGAAAGAAGAAACAGGTCAAAGAGAGTGTAGTTGATGGCGAATCTCATGGTCATCGGGCCAACGTTTTCGGGCAGTTCCGGCGTGCTGAAATAGCCTTTTTCGTGGAACTCCTTGAATTTCGCCTTTCGGTCAACATTTGACGCGTCTCTGAATTTCTTCCAGGTCGTCTTAGCATCATCGAAATTGTATGTGTAGACATACTTCTGAATGAGCTCGGTTGTCTTGGGCTGAAAAGTCGAGACCGCCTTCTGGGACTCTTCGGTGATTTTCCTGTCAAGTTCATCCCACATGGCGGCGATCTCCGCGCCGGTCACGATATTATCTTCGATAAGCGTATTGGCGGTCTTGAGAATGCAATCATTATAGGTGTGCCAGTCCTGTTCGACCGGATCCATATAAAACGACTGGTCATCGGAACCCGAGTGCGAACCTTCGCGGGTGGTGCGAATATTCATGAGCACCGGACCGTTTCCCCCACGGGTGTATTCTATCGCTTCGGCTACTTTGGCCAAGCAGTCCTTGATGTCGGTACCATCGGCTTGCATTATCTTCAGGCCAAATCTTTGGTACCCCTCGTAAGGTGTTGTAGGATCACCCTCGGGGAATTGTTCTTCTACCGAGACAGAGATCGCCCAGCCGCAGTTGTAAATGGCGGCGATGAACCGGGTCTTATAAAAGGCGGCATAAAAGACAGCGCGAGAGAATTCGGATTCCGAAGTGGAGCCTTCGCCGATGCTGCAGACCGTTATGGCGTCAGTCGGGTAGGCGCCGCCGGGAATATGTGATTGCTTGGATATCGGCAAAGGATGTTTTATCGCTTCACTGAGTCCGGCCGCCTCGAGGGCGTGACCGCCGGTGGGCGACGACTGAGGAAGAATGGCCATGTCGGGATAGCCGGGGTGCGCCGGTATTTGCATGCCTTTGTTTCGCCCGCGGGCGTCGCCGATCGCCTCCAGCATTTTATCTTCGAGGGTGGAGCCGCGGTGAAGATCGAAAGCCTTGTTACGGTAATATCCGACCCAGGGGTCGTCTTTGCGAAGGTTATCGGCAAAGCAGACATCGGCCAGTTCCTTGCCGCCACAACCGATAAAAAAACGGTTGTATCCTTTGCGAAGGAGCAATTTCTCCTCGCGCTCCACCCGCCTTGCCTTGAGCATGGTGTAGAGCATGCCGCGAAGCTGTTTGGGGGTCTTGCCCGAGTATTCTTTTAGCGGTTCGTCATCTTTGGGTCTGGTCTTAGCTTTGGTTTCAAGTTGCTGAACCTTGTCTATGATTGCGATAATATCCAAGGCTACCTCTCCTGTTTTGTTATGTAAAACAACATGTTCTCGATTTACTTACAGCATTAAATATCAATAACAGCCCCTGCGTGAAAATGCTTCCCGGAAAAATAGCCTATTTGCGTAAAAAGGTAAAACTATTTCTGCCCATCAGCCGCCTAGAAGTGTGACTTCTTGCCGCTGAGGCTTTTTTCGCTTGTCCCGGAAGGGGTTTCTATGTAAGTTGCTTGTTATTCAAACGGTTAGGAAACAGGAAGAAAAGGTATGAAAAAATCGACCCGTAAAGCCCCCAAAAAGCGAATTATCGGAGCGGAAGACCTCTACAATCTCCGAATTCCGACCTCGGTTTCATTCTCTCCCGATGAAACGAGAATCGCCTACACTGTCGAGCGCATGGACAAGGAAAAGAAGAAGTACTTTTCCAACATTTTCGTCTACGACTTAAAAAAGAAGACCACGCAGCAATTCACTTTCGGCGACCACAATGATGGCGGCGCGGTCTGGTCACCCGACAGCAGTCGGATTGCCTTTGTCTCGACCAGGGACAAGAAAACCGGCATTTACATTATGCCTGTTGCCGGCGGGGCGGAAAAAAAGGTGATAGAGCTCGATGGTTCCATAACCAACCTGAATTGGTCCCCCAACGCCACGAGACTGATATTCTGCCTTCGCTATAATGATTCGCACTTCATCGAAGATGAGGATGAAAAAAAGAAACCGCCGGTTTACCGACACATTACGAGGTTGTGGTATCGCCTCGATGGGTCAGGATTCCTGCCGAAAGACAGGTTCCAGGTTTACTCCCTGGAAGTCGCCTCAGGAAAGCTCACCAAGTTGACAAAAGGTAACCGCGACAACACGCAGGTGACAGTGTCTGCGGATGGACGCTGGATCGCGTATGTGTCCAACAGGTCCGCGGACCCCGATGTAGAGTTGCTGCGCGAGGATCTGTTCATAATGCCTGCCAACGGCGGCAAGGAGAGAAAGGTCGGTACCCCCGCCGGGCCGGTCAGTGCTCCCAAATTTTCACCGGACGGCAAGTCTATAGCCTACATGGGACATGGCAACCCCGACGATGATTGGGGCAGCACGAACGTCCATATATGGAAGGTGGGAGTTGGCGGAACCCCGAAAGCGCGCGACCTGATGCCGAAATTCGATCGTATGGTGTACGACCAGTCTATCTGCGACACTAGCGACGCGCACGATGCCGGACAACTGATCTGGTCGAAGGATAATAAGCGGATTTATTTCCTGTCATCGGACACCGGATCAACCAACCTGTTTTATATCCCAGCCGCGGGCGGTAAACCGACTCGCGTTTTCGCCGGCAAATGCCACATCAAAGGCTTCTCCCTCAATGGCGCCACGCGGGCCGTGGCTATAATACAGGCCGACTTGAACAATCCCGGCGAAATAATTATTCTCCCGGCCGTTTATGGTGGGGAGAAGCGCGTCCGCAAAGTGACCGAACTCAACAAGTTTCTGCGCAACGAGGTCACTATTTGCAAGACCCGCGAGGTTCGCTTCAGCGCCTTCGATAAAACCGAGGTCCAGGGATGGATAGTCCTGCCGCCGAATTTCAAGGCTACCAAGAAATATCCATCAATTTTGCAGATTCACGGAGGGCCGAGAGTTCAGTATGCCCACACGTTCTTCCATGAAATGCAATACCTGGCGGCTCAGGGGTATGTTGTATTCTACACTAATCCTCGCGGCGGAGCCGGCAAGGGCGAAACATGGGCCCGGGCCATTTCCGGAGGATGGGGTGAACTCGACTACATGGACTGCATGGCAGCCGCCGATCATCTCGAAAAACAACGTTTCATCAATTCAAAGAGAATGGGCGTCACGGGAGGTTCTTACGGCGGCTACATGACCAACTGGATCATCAGCCACACCGATCGGTTCCGGGCTGCCGTAACTCAGCGCTCGGTAGTGGACCTGACATCGTTTTTCGGAACATCCGATATAGGCTGGTCGCTCAAGCGCGAATTCGACGGCTTCCCGTGGAAAAACCCGGAGAACTACAAGAAATGCTCGCCGATCACATACTATCAGAACATCAAAACACCGGTCTTGATTATCCACAGTGAAAACGACCTGCGTTGTTCCATCGAGCAGGGCGAGCAGATGTTCGCCATGTTGAAGTCGATGAAAAAGACGGTTGAAATGGTACGCTTCCCCGAGGAACCGCACGGTCTGTCGCGTCACGGTCGTCCGGATCGACGTATCGCTCGCCTGGAGTGGATAAATAAGTGGTTTAAGAGATACCTGAAGTAAATTCGGCGCCCGGCCGTGAGATCGAATTGCCCAATCCGGTTCGGCCGGGTTGGGCATTATTTTGTCAGTTTGAAAACGGAGTGCCGTTGTTTTTTTTGAGGTTGAAACCCTGCTGTTTCAGAAACTGCTCGGCCTCTTCCCTGCTGCGGAATGTCTTGGAGATGTCCTTGGTGCCGCCCTTGGCGAACATCTTGTTAAGCTGAGCATAGGTTACCGGGTTGTTGATGATGTTTATCGACCAGACCATGTTGTTCTTCCGACACCAATCAAGGTGCTCACCGATCTTACTGATTACTTCGGGTGAACCGGTCTTCCAGTTGGACAAATCGATTAACTTTGCCCAGGGTTTCTTAACCAGTTCCTTCGCCTCTTCGATATAATCATCATAATAATGGTTGGCGGTCTCAATTCGCCAGATGCCGTATATCTTCTCATACATGATGCCGTTCTCAACATCGGGATCCAGATTGTACTCAAAATGCCATTTGTTCATTTTATTGCTTGCCCAAGATTAATAAAGGTAACGTAATTGTCGGGCCGGCTATATACCTTCGGCCCCGCAGATTGTCAACAATATTCGAATTGCTTTGAACTAAGTTGCTGGAAAATATTATTCGGTATCTGATTAATAACTTTCGGGACGCAAAGGTTCCCGGCTGGAGATAATTTGTGGGCAAGCCTATCTAGGGGCAAGCTCGCCCACGCGAATCATCGCCTCCGCCTAAAAGAGACTGTAGGTGGCCCCGATCATGAAACGCCTTCCGGGCGAAGGATAATTATCATCGAATTCCGAAAAACCGAACTGATCCGGCCGTCTCTGGTCGGTGAGGTCATAGCCGGTAAGACTCAGCGAGATATTGCTTCCCACTGACGCACTCAGATAAAACCCCAACTCATATACAGCATCGATAATCCGAGTTCTGCCCGATTGTAAGATAGACCGATCCGAAGTGTAGGTAAGATTTAAACCATAGCCAAAGATGTCCCTTTGACCCGTCACGTCGAATCGCCATTTCAGATCGGGAACATAAAACGCGTCGACATAAACTCCCGTCCCTTCAATCGTCTGTTGGGCCTGCTGCGCAACGGTGTTCAAGCTCAGTCCGAGCTCTACAAACGGACGATATTGGATGTCGATATCAATACCGACTGTCTTGAACCGATCGACATTTCGGGGGACGAAATAGAAACTGGTCGGATCGAACTGGTATTGGACGAGCGAATCGACCGTCTGGTGAAATATCGTCAGTCTGCCTCGCAGCGCCTGCCGAGGCAGTGAAAGTTCGGCGGTTCCGATAAGAGAACGCGAGGTCTCAGGTTTAATCTCTTCATTACCGGCGGTGAAAACATCTTCGGCAAACTGTTCCGATATCGACGGCAACCGGAAGGCATAGGCGTAGCCAATTTTCAGAGACAACTCCTCCGTAGCGAAAAAGGTGGCGCCAAGATTATAAGATGGTTGAGTCGTTCGAGATTTGACAAATTGCAGACGGCCGCTGAGGTCAAACTGAAAGCCTCCTACCGCATCGATAACGGCGCTTGACCAGATATCGAACTGATCCTGCGACCCCCGCCAGTAGTTGTAAGAGCCGTATTCGTACGAGTACGGGGCGTAGGGACCCTCAATATTAGATGCCAACGATGTTTCATCGGTGGTAGAACGAATTGATCCGGAAAGAAAGTCAATTCCGCCGGCAAGCTGTCCGGGGCCGAATCCGCGCGCATAACGACCGCCGGCCCCGAATGAACGCTTATTATAGATGGAGCGCGACAGAACATCGACCGACTCCACATTCAAAAACGAATCCACCGGGGTCACGCTTTCATCATAGGTATAATAGGAATACTGGTAATTATACAGAGAGTTGTAGTCGAGATTCTTCTTTTCCCAGAAGGCATCCACCTGCGCGGACCCGAAAACGCTGTCATCGAAACGGTATTGAAAATCCATCGAGTAATTTTCATCGAGCTGATGGTCATACATAGACCAGGCATCATCCGAGCCGTAAATCGGCACATAAGCGTCAAGAGGGTCCGGTCCCGGAACACCCAGAGAGTCTTCGAAATACCTGGCGGAGACCGATAGGCTGTGCCGCGCGTCAGCGCTGAGGTACGATGTTTTCAGATCGAAAACCATACGCTCAGCGCCCGCATTCTCCCGGTGGTTGGCGGCCTCGCTGATTTCCGCGTATCCGGCAAAACCGAAACTTCCAAAACGACGCGACAGATTGAGCAGGTATCGTTGAAAGCCGAATGTTCCCTGTTTGACCGATAGCGCAGCGCGATTGGTCATTGCGTCCGGCGTTATCAGGTTAACAACGCCGCCGATAGCATCGGCCCCATAGAAAGCCGACTGCGGGCCTTTGAGTATTTCGACCCTTTGAAGTTCCTCACTGCTGAAATCCGAAAGATTGAACCCTCCCAGCGAATAATCTTTGACCACCCGGCCGTTGTACAAAAGAAGCATGTGCCGATTGAAAAGCCCCCAGTTGGATAGAGTCGATATTGATCCGAACCCGCTGTGGTTGCGAATGTCGAGCCCGGCCCTTCCTTCCAGAGCGGTCTCAAGTCCCGATTGATTTTCGAGGCTTCTCCGATCAACAGAGGCAACCGGCCAGACCGATTTCTCGGCGGGAATCCCCACTCGATTGGCTGTTACGATGATGCTGTCGGATAGTTGTCTTGGCTGCTGCGAATAATGAGATAAAGTGTCGGCTGCCCGGGGTCCCGTCGCACCCAGCATTGCCAACAAGAGGACAGAAAAAATGCGCTTCACGGCATCCTCCATGGCCTGCCGCCAACGCCCGGCGAGTTCGCCCGTAAACGTTCAGCCCGCGCTGACGACATACACAATGATTTGGCTACGGCAGGTTTCCTGGCTCCGGTCTCAAACCCCTGTCGGGCGCCTTCCCCGTCTGCAACAAACGAGTGGCAAAGTGCCCGAAGAGTAACCGACACAGTAGCGGGGCTGCGACGGATTCGCACCGTCTTCCCTATTACCCGTCTACACCGACGGCACCGTAACGATGTAACTGTAAAATCATGGTTGATCTTTGCCCTGTCAAGCAAAAGCGGAGAATTATTGAAGTTGTGGCTCTAAGACGTTCTGTGACAAGAACTACTTGTGAACATAAATTTTCTGGCGTTTGTAATCAACCGTCATCTTGAAGCGATAGAGAAAACTCGCCCCCAGAATGCCCTCGAACCGGGCACCCGGAACTGTCCCCTGCAAAGATGAATGGTCGGTTATCGCCACTTGAACATTCTCCGAAAACACCTCGTCGGTCAACGATACGCTCGAGAGAGTCTGCCTTAAGTCTTCGTCGGGATCATAGCCTATCTGTCCGGCCAGCCAAGGTGAGATTGTCGATAACGAAGCACAGTAGTCGAACACCATCGGAACGGTGATATCGTCGTTGACGGTTACATTTACGATTATTAAATGCCCCCGCATCTCGAACGGGATCTCTTCGTAGGATTCTTCGCCGATGAAATCCGGCTCGGAGGCGTGAAGTTCCATCCGCTGTGATGGATAATCAACCGTAACGTAAAATCGCCTGAGAATGTCATGGCCGATGAGGCCGTCAGGATGCCCCGATTCGGGTTGTTTGCTCAACGCGCCAATATCGACCGCAACAGCCGAGAGATTGTACACTGTTTCATCGTCCGTGATCCTCAGCGACCGCAGGGAAACCGGAGAAGCCTCAGCGACACCGCTGACCCCGGCGACTCTTTTGGATTGCGAGACCGGGCCCAGGGAGAGATTGTGGCTTTCGGCGAACTCACGGTCGATATAGAGCCCATCGGCTCCGGTGTCGATTCCGAAACTCCCGTTAATGTAGCCGTCAAGCGTAACATTTACTTCCACCAGCCCTCGGTGGGGACTAAACGGTATTGACCCGGCTTGAAGCATGGCCGGAAGTAAGAGCACGCCAATAAAAATTGCCGATCTTGTTCTCATAGTTCCCTATGAGCATTAATCGGCAATTAAGATTCGTGTCTTGAATAATTCTACGCTCTGACTATTGCGAATTCAGCTCCGACCGTCGGCGCAGAAAGACAATTATCGTGCCGAGAAGTATCAGGGTTGTACCGGCCCAGACCAGATTGATCACCGGTTTTTTGGTTATGGAAAGAATCAGTCTGTCCGGCGCCTGACTTTTGAACAAGCCGGGGATACTCAATGAAACCGCGTGACGATCGGCGATGATCTGGTTGATGGTCACATTGAACTGACCGTTCTCGCCGAAAGTGGCGGGAGTGTCAACCGTGCGCTTGCCGCTCTCGTCGGACGCAATGGATACGGCGGGGCGAATCTCAGTGGTGTCTCCATCTTTGGCTACCAGGACATTGGCGGTAACCGACATACCTTCGCCCATATCATGCCCGCCCATTTCGAAGCCAGTGAAAGTAAAATCGTAGCCTTCGACCGACCTTGTTTCCCCCTTCGCCAGTATCAGACCACTCTCTCCACCCATATCCTGTATTTGTTCGGGCGAGAAATATAAATCATAGAGCAGATTTCGCTGAATATACGGTTTCCTCATGATGCCGTTCAGACGCTCGGAGAAATACAACTGGGGATGGATGTCATAACTCTCGCCGTCTTCTTCATAGCTGAGCAACAATTTGTTCTTTGGAAAAGTGATATCGTGTTCCATCCCTTCATAAGAGACTTCCAGCCCATACGCCGGAGCCTGGTCCCCCCGTGGAAGGACCAGTTTCTCATCACTGGTAAATGCCGAAGACGCGAGTACCCCGATAAGCATCAGCCCGAACCCCAGATGGGTGAGCTGACCGCCCATGATTTTCCATCGATGAGGAAGGAAACTGAAGATCGAGACAAGATTGGAAACAACAGCCATCGCCGCGGTGGCGAAAAACAGCACATAGAGATATTTGTCTATCGAAAGCAACTCGCATATCACTATAACAATAACGAACGTGACAATCGCGGGTACTATCAACTTGATGAGGTCGCGCTTGAAGAAGAACATGACCAAACCCGTCAAAACAAGCGTGAAAACCACGGCGAACACCAGCGATGAGCCGGATCCGAAATAGAACAGCCCGAAACCGATGGCGGCTGATATTATCGCCGTTATGACCAGTTTCTTGCTCCAGTTATTTGGCACGAAATTATTGTAGTTCAAAAACGGCGACACCGTAAGCAGCAGAGCAAACATAATGGCAAACGGCAGCGCAAAGCCGTTGTAGGTCGCCAAATCGGCAGCGCGGGGTTCGTTGGAAAATAGACCCGAAAGTATCGGCAGTGAAGTCCAGAACAAAACGACGATGGAGAAGATGGTCAACAGGGTCATGCCCGCGAACAGGATGAACTCCTTGTTATAGTAATTGTAATTCAGCGGCTTGTGTCCTATCGATTTGATGCGCGGCACGAATAACACTAGCGTCATCAAGAGATAAAAAACGAGGAAACCGACCAGATACTTGTTGATGCCGAGATCTACAAAACTGTGAACCGAAAAGTCGGCCAGTACACCGCTTCGGGTAAGAAACGTTCCGTAAATCACCAGCAGAAAAACGAAAGAGGTGAGCAGGAAGTTCGTTTTGCGAAGAGCCCCGCTGCGTTTTTCGATGACCAGCCCGTGAAGTAGGGCGAGCGATGCGAACCATGGAATGAAAGATGAGTTTTCTACCGGATCCCATGCCCAGTAACCGCCCCATCCGAGAGTCTTATATGCCCAGTATCCACCGAGGATATTTCCGCCGGCCAGCATAAGCGCCGTTATGGCCGCCCACGGAAACACTTTCTTGAGCCAGCCGGAATAATCGTTCTTAATCAACGCCGCCATAGCAAACGCGAACGGAATCGCCGCCATCGAGTATCCGACAAAGATAATCGGAGGATGAATCACCATCCACGCATCCTGCAACAGCGGATTGAGCCCGGCGCCATCGGCCGGGATGAAATCCATCATGGCAAACGGCGACAGATTCGTGAGGAGGACCAGAAAGAACAGATTGACCGAACTGTAAATAACCATCGCCCAGTTGCGGTATTGCTCGCCGTTGTAGATGATAATGTAGCCGAAAAAGGCGTTGAACATCAGCCACAGAAGATAGGTGCCTTCCTGACCACCCCAGAACGCCGAAAGCAGGTAGAAAAACGGAAGGGTCGAGTCGGAATAGTCGTGAACGTACTTTATGGCAAAATTGTGGCTGAAAAACAGATAAAACAGGTAGGCCGACGCCAGCACTGTCGAAATCGTGAAGGCGTGGTAGCTTTTCTTCGCGAGGCTTTCATACGATTTATTGCCGCGAGCCATAAGAAAGAAGAACACGCCGGCCAGTATGTTGAAAGCGAAACCAAGAAAAATCAGCAGGTCGCCCGGTGCGTTGTCGCTCATATTTATACTCCGGCCTCCTGCGCTTCGTCATGTTTCTTTATGTCCTGATACTCCTGATTGCCCTCGCCCTGGTATTTCGACGGGCACTTGACCAGCATCTGGTCGGCCACGAAATGGTCACCATCGGCCTTGCCCTTGAGCACCACCGAAGTTGCCTGGTCAAAATTTCCCGGCACGACGCCGTAATAAACGACATTCATGCTCCGGGCAGTGGCTTTATCGGAAGCCTCAGCGTCATAGATAGCGAACTCCAGACGCGACTGGTCGGCGTTGTAGACGACTCTTTCGAAATCTATTTTACCCATCACCTGAACCGTACGATCGGCCCGCGATGCCTCTTGAATCGATACATATTGAATGGTAGTCTTGAGAAAGGCGGATGCCCCCCACACGACAAAAAGCACTATAACAATCCCGCCAATTATATACTTGGCTTTCATTTAATTTTCTCCTCGATTTTCCGAACCTTCTTGTCAAGGTTCATCAAAAACAGGAACAGACCTATCCATACGGCCAGCGTTACAATAAGTGTTACGTAATTGCCGTCCATTTAATCCTCCAGTTCCAATTGCTTTCTTTCTAAAATCTGAACCCGGCGCGCCAGGCTGTACATCCAGAAATAGACAACCGTGAAAAGCGCCAGCGACGAAAAGAATATTGTTCTCACCACCGGACCCATCGTGAACTCGAGGTTCTGGTCGACGATTGAGTCTTCGGGGTGAAGCGATGGTACTATTCTTGGTACCACGAAAATCAAAAACGGCACCGTTATAAAAGCGAAAATGGAATAAACCGCCGCAAGCGAGGCTTTCTTCTCCTCGACTTCGACCGCTCCCCGCAGGGCGAAATAAGCGCCGTATATTAACAATAAGATAAATATCGATGTTTCCCTGGGATCCCAGTTCCAGAATGAGCCCCACGTTACTTTGGCAAAAATCGAGCCGGTAATCGTGGCGAGAATACAGAATACGAATCCCAGTTTGGCGGCGACAACAGCCTTGTCGTCTTCAACTAAATCTTTCGATTTGAGATATCGGATGGAGTAAATCATCGACATGGCAAAGGCGATGACACAAATCCAGGCCTGCGGGATATGGTAATAGAAAATACGGCTGGCCTCACCAATCTGCTGCTGAGGCATCGGCGTGATAAAACTGAAAACTATCACCGCCGACATCGCCAAGAACAACAATATTTTCCACCACATGAGCTATAATACCCGCTGGTCTAAGTTAAACTCTCACAATTATACAGCCAAACAGTAAAAAAGCAACAAAGTTCAGCCATTTGGTCATCTTTTTCAATTCTGCTATTCCTGCCAGACAAACTTGAAAAGCATTATGGATGCCGTGACCATCACCACGGCGTAGGCCACCAAAAACTGGAGCTCGGCTGAAAACTCGCCGAAGGGTGCGTTCTCGAGCGTCTTTTGTGTCGCGCTGACCAGGGAGATCAATAGCGGCATCAAAATCGGAAACGAGAGCACTGAGAACAAGGCTCCTTTAACCGAGGCTTTGGCAATAATCGAAGCTACCAAAGTGGTGGCGCCACACAGACCGACAACTCCCAGAGCAAGCACCGCCAGGAACCACGGCAGATTATCAACGGGTGCGTCGGTGAAAACAAAAAACAGCGGCGTTACGATGGCTGTCATGGTCGACAGCAAAACGAAATTGAAAACGAGTTTCCCAATATAAATGCAATCCGGGTCGGCAGTCAGCTTGAGCGCCAAAGCCGTCCCGGTCTCTTCTTCCCTGATAAAAACCTGTGCCAGACCCGACATAGCCGAAAAGAACATGATAACCCAGAAGAGCGCGGCCAGCAGCTTCGGCGAAAGCCCGCTCTGCCCCAATGAGAACGACACCACCGCCAGAGTCGTGATGCCAAACATAAGGATAGCGTTCAAAGCATAGCGTGTTCGCAGCTCCAGACGGATATCTTTCGCGAACACAGCGAACGACTTGCTAACTAAGCCGGCAGACCTGCTGGGCAAAACCATACTCCTGTGGTTCGTTAGTGGCGATTATGATAATACACTCCCGACGATACTGCTCAATCACACTCGTAACCAGCGCCTTCCCGGCTTCGTCGAGGTTTGACGTTGGTTCGTCCAAAAACAAAAAGGCCGGCCGGTTCAAGAGAGCCACGGCGTATTTAAGACGCTGTTTCATTCCCGATGAATACCCGGCCACATGATCCTGTCCTCTTCCCTCAAGGCCAACCTTCGCCAGCAGAGCATTGATTTCTTTGCCGGTGACAAAATCCCCCGCGACCGTGCTGAAAAACCTGAGGTTCTCCTCTGCTGTCAGGTGGTCATACAGGCTCAGATACGGAGCGACAAACGAGATCCTCGACCTGACAGCATCTTCGTCGAGCAAACGGTCATCCTCGGAGTACTCGACCGTACCTTTCGTGGGGCGAAGCATTTTCAAAAGGACATTCAGGAGAGTGGACTTTCCGGAGCCATTGGGACCCACCACGGCCAGCGATTGTCCGGTAGCGAGGTCAATCTCTATATCCGAGAATACCTTTCTCGCGCCGAACCTTTTCGATAACTGATGCGCCTTGAGACTAAACATCACGGGCAATAACGCCAATCAACGTCCAAAATCAAGCTTAAAGAAAAGGTGACCAAAGAGCGGTTCAGCCACCTTCAAAATGCCAGTTTTACCGATAACCCTCATGGTGAGCCGGTCAGTCGCTTAACCGGCAGAGTGTAACGGGTATGGAAATCATCGCCTATCTCGAAAGTGATAGATTTTTCGAAATCTTTGGCTGTAGATACATCGTTCACCACGACCATTCCTTCAACCGTCTCCCCCGCCTTTATCATTTCCGGCAGCGTGACTTTGAAAGTACCGGCGTTGCCGTCAACAAGCTTCAACGTATAGTCGCGATTGGTTAGGTTCTCAATCAGAAAAATGCTGTAGCGGCGTTCACGTTCACCGGCCTGTGACACGTCGACCTCGTAAGGTGTGACTCTCAACGGCATTAAACTGTCCGGCTCGAGCAGCACCTCAGCTTTGATCATCAGCCCGATTTTTTCATCCGAGGCGTTGGTGAAAATCGATGGCGTTTTGACAATACGGCCATAGAACGACTTGCTGGAAAATAGGATTTCAAGGGCGGTGCTATCACCGGGGGCTATGACGGAATCCGTCAGCGGTATCTGTGTACAGCCACAACCCGGAACAATTTTGGTGATCCGAAGAGGCTCCGTGCCGGTGGATTTGATCCAAAAGGTGTGACTCACCTTGGTGTGTTGGACTATCTTGCCAAAATCAAAACTGTTGTCAGTGATGGTGGCTTTGGGCGCGGCGAGAACTGTCGAGACAAACGCCATCCCAATGATTAAGATGATTGTCGTTCCCCTGAACATACCCCGCAAAATCCCTCCGCTATCTTATTATCCCAAACAGTCTGCCCCACCGCACTTTCTCGAAGAAATGAACAGCGTTGTATATAAACATGCGCGGCACCGAGAGCGGGTCAGAAACAGAGACATCGGGTGACGGGTGAATCGAGTCATCCCACGACCAATGCACAATGAGAGCTTCACCCAGCACGTGGTCATAAGGGACAACCCCCCAGTACCGGGAGTCAAACGAGTTATCCCTGTTATCACCCATCATGAAATATGAATTTTCAGGTACGACAAACGGCCCGAAATTATCACGGCTGTCGCCGCCTCCGGGTCGCCTTGGCTGGACATTAAGTTCGCCGGCTGAATTGACATCAATATATTTCCCATGTTCGGGAAGCGAATAAATATCTCCGTTGACGTAAACGACCTTGTCTTTAATCTCGATTGTATCGCCCGGCCCGGCTACGCAACGTTTGATATACTTCGTCACACCATCGCGTGGGAAAATGAAGATTACGATATCCCCCTGCTGAGGTTTGTCCAGCGCGGGCAACCGCCAATCCACCAGCGGCAACCTGGCTCCGTAGACGAATTTATTCGCCAAGAGAAAGTCGCCGACCAGCAGAGTGTCTTCCATTGACTGCGATGGTATCTTGTAGGCCTCGACGATTGAGGTCTTGATTATCACGGCGAGGATCACCGCGATGAATATCTGTTTGAAATTATCCCAAACCGTATCCGAGAGACTTGCTTTGCTCATTACTAACCTGCTTAAATAAACGTACTTTTACCCTATTATACTGTTTTTAGACAAAAATGATTCGTCCGCGTTCTTTTTATCCCTGGCGCCTTACGCTTAGATGCTTTGCAGCCATCTTATAATATCATTATAGGTGACAACGAGGATTAATCCCAGCAGCACCACCAGGCCAACTTGCTGCGCTATGACCCTGGCCCTCATCGACAAAGGCGAGCCTTTGAGCTTTTCCATCGCCAGAAACACCAAGCTGCCGCCATCGAGGACCGGTATCGGCAACACGTTGAGCACGGCCAGATTTACCGAGAGAAGCGCCATAAAGAAAAACAGGTTGGCGGCTCCTTTTCGGGCTTCCTTGCCGGATTGCTGCGCGATAAAAATCGGCCCGCCAATCATTTTGGCGGATACCTCACCCGAAACAATCCTCTTGATGAACTTTATGGTCTCCCAGACAATCACATGGGCGGTTATGAAACCCTGTTCGAACGCTTCGCCGACACCATAGCTTTCGTATCGCACCGGTTTCTGGCTGAAACCTATCACACCGACAGTATCAATACTCCCGTCCAGATTAGGCACCTCCGATATTATCGTGGTCATGGCAGCGTTGATAGTGTCGTTGCCCCTGGTCCAGGTGAGATCTATCGGCCTTTCGACAACCGCGTTAATGCGGTTTCTCAGGGAATCGAAATTGGCGATCGGGTGATTATCAATCGCGATGATAATATCATCAATCCTCAGGTCCGCCAGTTGCGCGGGACTGCCGTCTACAACCTCGCCGACCACCACTTTGTTGTCATCGTAAACCGCTTTCCCAGAGAACATGAATATGCCGATGAGCAGCACGATGGCGAGAACATAGTTCATGAACGGTCCCGCGAAGATGACCGCGGCCCGTTCGCCAACCGATTTCGACATAAACTCATCCGGAGATCCGGTGGTTTCTTCGCCCGGGTTCTCGGCCGCCATTTTCACATACCCACCCAGCGGAATCAACCCGATACAGTAGGTGGTCTCTCCCCACTTTTTAGCGAATATGTTAGGCGGGAAGCCAAGCGAAAATTTCTCGACTTTTATCCCCACCTTCTTGGCCACCAAAAAGTGGCCAAGCTCATGGATGAAAATCAGCACTCCGAGCACGAATATGAACGCAAGCATTGTCAGCATAGCTGTAATCTACCTATCATATCATTGGCCGTTTCACGAGCCCTCTTGTCGGCCTGTAAAATATCGTCCAGAGAAGGCTGAGAAACAACGTCTATTTTATCTACGGCATCTTCTATTATATCGGTAATATCGGTGAATTTGACAGCGGATTTCAGAAAAGCTCCCACGGCTACCTCGTTGGCGGCATTGAAAACGGCCGGTGCCGTACCGCCGACTCGGGCAACCTCGAACGCTATTTTGAGAGCCCGGAATTTCTCAAGGTCCGGAGGCTCAAACGTCAATTCCCGCAATTTGTCGATATCAAGCAAGCCGAAATCGGATTGTACTCTATCGGGCCAGAACAGAGCATAGGTAATCGGCAGCTTCATGTCCGGTCGGGAGAGTTGCGCCATTATGGATGAGTCGATGAACTCGACCATGGAATGAATAATCGATTGCGGATGAATGACCACCTTGACCTTCTCCACCGAAACGGAAAACAACACGACCGCCTCGATTACTTCGAGACCCTTGTTGGCAAGGGTGGCCGAGTCGATGGTGATTTTGGGGCCCATATTCCACGTCGGATGGCTCAGCGCCTGCTCGCGTGTGATCTGATTGAACTTCTCCATTGGTAGATTACGAAATGGCCCACCCGAGGCAGTGATAATCAGTCTTCTGACTTCATTTTCTTTACCCGACGCGAGTGCCTGCCATATTGCTGAATGCTCCGAGTCTATGGGAAGTATCCTGGCGTTCGTTTTTTGGATTATCGCAGGAAAAAGCGGACCGCCGCAGACCAGCGATTCCTTGTTGGCCAGCGCCAGCGTACGACCGGCCTTCACGGTCTCCAGCGACACCCTCAGTCCGGCCGCCCCGACTACCGCGTTGACTACTATATCGACATCGTCCAACGCCGCCAGCTTGATAAGCTCGCCTTCACCAGTCAGGACCTCCACCGGCTCGCCTTTCAATCTCAAGCGGACCTCGGCGCCGGCGGTTTTGTCGACCACACACAAGTACTGCGGCCTGACCTTGTGGTATTGTTCGACGAGCAAATCGACGTTCGAATACGCGGCCAGCGCCCTGACAGAAAACCGCCCCGGATGAGCATCGAGTACTTCCAGGGTGGATTTACCAATCGAGCCTGTACAGCCGAGAATGACAAGTTTTTTCGGCGTCATATTGTTTTATAACGAAAGTTATTTTGCGCTGTTCCAGATAAAAATGCGGCCCCAAAACAAAGGGCGGGACAATCTTATCCCGCCCAATTCAATCTTTCAGGCGTTCAGGCGAGCCTACTGTATCTCGTTGCCTTCGGCATCAGATACAAAAGCGGCGCGCAAGAATATCTCTTCCACCGGCTCGGAGACCTCGCCGCCACGCTCCGGATTGGCCACAACTTCAACCGAACCCATCTTATGAAGGACATCATACCCCTTAATGAGTTGTCCGAAAACAGTATATTTACCATCGAGCGAAGCTGTCTGACGGTTTCGGGCCAAACAAATATAGAACTGTGTCGATGCCGAATTTACGTCGCTCGAACGGGCCATGGCGAGAGTTCCGTCCTGATGAGGAAGATCGCTGAATTCAGCCGCCAGGTAATAGCCTACCTTACCCTTGCCGGTGCCGGTCGGGTCGCCACCCTGAATCATGAAGTTATCGATAACTCTGAAGAACGTGCTGTTGTCGTAGAAGCCATCCTGTACCCTGGCCACGAACGAATCAGCATGGACCGGAGCGACATCACGATACAGCTCCAGGGTCATGTTGCCGTAATCCGTGACCAGAGTCACGAATTTGTTGTTTTCGTCGCGGACCGGATACCGGATAGCGGCGAGGCTGTCCCAGCGAGTCATCGGAGCAGCCGAATCGGCGGTAGCGCCGGTCTGACCGGAAGTATCCCCGGCTTTATCATCCTTGGAGCATCCAAGGGCAACCACCAAAGCCAGACCAAAAATCAAAATAAAGGTAACTCTTTTCATCTACTTTAACCTCGTGTATTGTATGTGATTTAACATTTTGCGCCGAATATATCTGTTGCGCAAAATGCTGTCAAGATTGAAACCCGCCGGGAAAATGGTCCAAAAAACACACTATCCCGGCCATCACCTGGCTCGATAAGCGCTCACGGACGGAAATAGTATTTTAGCGCAGCCCCGAAATTCAGATACTTGGGACGGTCTATCGAACCCGCCACAACCCACTCGTTTACTGATGACAGCGCCATCATGGAGCGCCCTCCGGGAGCTTTCCAAAAGGTAAAATCTGCGCCGAAATTAAGCCCCATAGCGAATTTTAAGTCGTTCTCAGTCTCAATCAAATCACCGGAAACCGAAAGTATGCCGGCGTGCGCGCCCAACCCGACATAAGGAGCGACAACCGACACCGATGGATCGAGGAAAAAATAGTTAACATTAAGGTCAAGGTCGTAGAGGTTGAAGGTCGGCGTTTCCGGAACGAACGCCCATCCGTAATTTGGCACCAGCGGATCAGTGTAAAAGGTATCCAGGGTGTTGATGTGTGTCCACCTGAAGCCCAGGCTCACCAGGATGTGGTTACTCCGAAGTTGACCGTAATTGAACCCGAAATAAAAGCCCGGGTCATAAACCTGATCAGCATCGAGCTCCACCAGCCGGTCCTGTGAATCCAGAAAGTCGATAATATCGATACCATCATAACTACCGACAGGGTGGGCGTAGCCGCCGTAGAATTCCAGAACATTGAGTCTCTTGGCTACTTTGGTGATGGCGGCCTCAGAGGTGGAACTGGCCGCGAAACAAATAGCCGCCGTCGCCATGGTTATGGCAAGAACTTTTCTAATCATAATATCTTCCTATCACTTGAGGACTTATCAGACTTTTCTACCTAAATACGTATTTTATTCGGCGCAGTCAAACCGTATAGTAAATATTATAAACTTCCGGCCGAAAATTAGATGCATAGACCGTTATTTTGCGGCCAGGTACACTGTTAAATATATGCCCTAATTGAAGATTTGAGAATATCAGGCAAAGCCGCGAAATCGCTTGACTGAAGTGAATTTGTTACTAAATTCACAAAGTAGATTTGAAAGGATATTTGAAAATATGGCACGAACTTCGATCGTTATAATCGGCGCCGGCATAATGGGTCAGGGGCTGGCCGAGGCTATTGCCACATCGGGCACCGAGGTTACTCTCATCGACAAAACCACCAAGCTGGCCGAAGCGGGTATCAAGGGCATCTCCGAATCAATCGACCGCGAGATCGAGCGATGGGGACTCACGAAGTCCGACAAGAAAGCAATTCTCTCGCGCGTTTCTCCCTCTTCCGATCTGTCCGAAGCCGAGGATGCTGAAATAGTTATCGAGGCTATTCCCGAGGATTTGAACCTCAAGCGGGCGCTTTTCGAAAAACTCGACCGGATATGCAATAGTGATGCGATCATGATCACCAACACCGGTACACTCTCGATCTCCGAGATCGGCGCCACGACGGAACGTCCGCAAAAAATCATCGGCATGCACTTTCTCAATCCCGTCACTAAGATTCCCCTGGTGGAGATTGTCAAAGGCCTGCGCACCGACGACGACACCTTCAACAAAGCGGTTGCCTTCGCGGAACTCCTCGACAAAAAGTGGATTACTGTCCACGAATACCCGGGCTACGTTACGACCCGCATTATTGTCCCGCTTCTCAATGAAGCCATGCATGTGCTCATGGAAGGCGTAGCGTCGGCCGAGGATATCGACAACGCCATGAAACTCGGCTTCGGGTTCAATGTCGGGCCGCTTACCATGGCCGATATGATGGGATTGGATGTAGTCATGTCGTGGATGGAGAACCTTCTGGAGGAGCTTTCCGAGCACAAGTATAATCCCTGCCCGATCTTGCGCAAACTTGTCCGCGCGAGACATCTGGGCGTTAAGACCGGCAGCGGCTTTTTTGAGTATGATAAAGAAGGAAACAAAATCAACGGCAGCGGCATGGCGACCGGACTGGCCAAAACAGGAATGTAGAATATGAAAATATTAGTGATAAACTGCGGTTCATCTTCGGTCAAATATCAGCTTATCGACACTAAGGCCGGTCTCGCTCTGGCAAAGGGCATGGTGTCGCGAATCGGCATGTCGGCCTCGGTTCTGACACACAAGCCGCATGACCGTCCGGAAGTAAAAGTATCCGGTGAAATTCTCGATCATATCGTGGCGGTCGAATACGTTGTGTCGATTCTGATGTCGGAAAATCACGGCGTCATAAAAGACCGCAGTGAAATCGAGGCGATCGGACACCGCGTCGTACACGGCGGCGAAAAATTCACCGATTCAGTGCTCATTACGCCGGCCCTGATGACCGAGCTTCGCAATCTGATAGAACTGGCGCCGCTGCATAATCCGCACAATATTCGCGGTATCAACGCCTGCACCAAAACACTTCCCGGCGTGCCAATGGTGGCTGTGTTCGACACTGCCTTCCACTACAAGATGCCGGCACACGCCTACATCTATGGGTTGCCTTACGTCATGTACAAGCGCTACGGCATCCGACGCTACGGTTTTCACGGCACTTCGCACAAGTACGTAAGCGAACAGGCCGCCAAAATGCTCGACAAACCATTGACCGATTTAAAACTGATCACCTGCCATCTGGGCAACGGAGCTTCGGTGGCGGCTGTTGACGGCGGCATATCGGTTGATACTTCGATGGGTTTCACACCGCTGGAGGGGCTTATCATGGGCACGCGTACCGGTGACCTTGACCCGGCCATCATTCTCCACGTCATGGCCCGCGAAGAGCTGACCCTGCACGAGGCGAATACCCTTTTGAACAAGCACTCCGGACTGGCCGGCATCTCGGGCGTATCATCGGATATGCGCGAAATCATAGCTGCGGCCAAAGACAAAAACCCGAATGCCAAGATTGCACTCGATGCTTATTGCTATCGGCTGAAGAAATATATTGCCGCTTACGCCGCCGCTCTCGGAGGTGTACATGGCATAGTCTTCACCGCCGGTGTGGGCGAAAATTCTCCCGATGTTCGCTGGCTGAGTTGCGAAAAGCTCGAATTCCTTGGCATCAAATTGGACAAGGCCAAAAACAATCAGGCTGTCGGCAAGGCTATGGACATCTCGGCCGAAGACGCGACGGTCAAAACGCTGGTGATTCCGACCAACGAAGAACTCGTGATTGCCCGCGACACCGAGAGGATTGTCAAGGCCCAGAACTGATCCAGGCTTACAGAGATATACTGACGGCAGGCGACACTCAATCTGGTGTCGCCTGTTTTTTTTGAGTTTTATAAGGACATCTTCAGAGATCGGCGCGAAGCGATATATCTTGGCTCACACACTACTTCTTCGCGGGCAGCCGCGCGAGCATCTGCTGGTAGCGCGAGGCGCCAAGGGTCAGATTCGACGGCAACGGCTGCATGCCGGCGATTTGCGCCTTGGCGTTGCGGATTCGCTCCTGTGTGGCCGGATGCGATGACGCCAACTTCTCGAAAACGTTGTAGTCTCCCCCGCCTCCCAGCGCGGCCAGCTTATCGAACATCCCCAGAGCGCCATTGGGATCATAACCGGCATTTTTCATATAATAGATGCCGAACTCGTCCGCCTCGCGCTCGTTGTCGCGCGAATAGTCGGCAAAAGCGAGACTCATGCCCAGATTAATGGCCACATTGAGAACATCCGATGCCCCTTCCTCGCCGAACACGAGCTGATAGGCCGTGGCAACGCCCAAGGTTGTCTGAAGTCGCTTAATCCCGTGACGGGCGACCACGTGCGAAATCTCGTGCGCCATCACAGCCGCCATCTCCGCCTCGTTGTCCATCTCGCGAAGCAGCCCCGTGTAGAAATAGATATACCCGCCGGGGGCGGCAAAAGCGTTTATCTGATCTGATTCGATAACGGCGAAATGATATTTGATATCTTTGCGATCGCTAACCGCGACAATCTTCTGCCCCACTTCGTCAACATAGCTCTGCCACACCGGGTCATTTAGAAGTTTCTCCGTCTGCTCGACCTGCTCGGCCATGCCGGCGCCAATCGCGACCTCCTGGCTGGTAGGGATAATAATAAACGACTGTTTGCCGCCGGGCCCTGTGGTGGCGCACGACAACAGCATCAACATCAGAATAATCAATACAATCGAGGCGAATAATCTCTTACGCATAAGTCCCCCCGTAATATCTAACCGGACTTCATTTGTTATCTACAGCTTGGCCTTGTCGGCCAGATCGCCGACTATCGGCAACTTATAATTTTTACCCTGAAGGGCAAAGTATATCCCGACCACCGAAAGAGCCACCGCGCAGATCAGGATCGCCTTGAACACGAAATCAGAGATGCCGTCGACCAGAAATATCAGCGCCAGCAATTCCACGAGAAACAACAGCACTCCCTGGCGGGCATGGAAATGCGCTTCCTTGTTCTCTCTCATATTGAGAAGAGGGATGAAGCACAAAACCGGTATGTATGACATGATGGCCGCCATGCGCCCTTCCTCGGAACGAAAGCTCTCGCTGTCGGGATGCGGCTGTGAGGATTGGCCTTCGGCCTTATCGTCAAGCTCCGGAACTGTCCCGGATGGTTCTTCGTTCGGTTCGTTTTTGAAAAAAGATTCGGTCATGTGTCCTCCATGACTTTAGTTGGCTAACGGGGCCAGAACAACTCGCGCCCCTCTTCGGGCATCTCGAAGCTTATCGCGTCGGTCTCGGGCCAGCTTTCGACCTCGTTGCCCTCTTCCACCAGCGCGACTTTGAAGCCGAGATTACCGAAACCGCTCTCGAAGATGAACTTGCGCTTAATCGCGATCTCGAGCAAGGCGTCCATCGCGTGGACACAACACCCCTCCGCCGCACTCGCCGGCTCGGCGTCCTTCCCGATAGCGAACTCGACCACCTTAAGCTCCGGTGTAAACAGTGATACCCGGCATTTCAGGTCTTTGATCAATTCTATGTTGTTTTTATCGCCGAAGTCAAGGCGAATATAGAACGAATCATAATCGAAGGCGAAGTATATGCCGGCGATACTGCGGTCAACACGGTGCATCGCCCCGCCCGCCTTGCGGCAATCATAAAAACCGGCGCCGGACCACTCGTAAAAATGGCTCAACCGGCCATCGATAACCGGCGTGATGAGCTCGTCGGGCAAAAGCGCCTTGATGGCCGCCTCGCCCCGATAAATCGGCTTAAGAAACTCGAAAGGAATCTCCAGATTCAAAAGCTCGTACACCGCTACCAGATGGCGACGGAAAGCGCGGTCGAACTCCTCGTTGTGCGCCCCGCGATGTTCATCGCCGTACCACCAGCACCAGTCGGAACCCTCCGCAATATATATCTGGTCCCAGGCCCTTTTGATCTTCTCGCCGTCGTACCCTTTGTGACTTTTCTCGAACGCCACCAGCGTTTCGCGGGCCTTCGTGAGAAGATCCCACGCGGCGTTGTCTTCGGGGTGGCCGATCCATATCCGGAAATTGTGGTTGATCCACGACCCGGCAAAAAGCGACGGAAGCTTCTTCGCGGGCACTTTCTCGACAACATCGGTCATCGTGACCGTCTCGATAAGCGGGTCGTCGTTAAGCTGGCGGTAGAACTCGGCAAGGAACTCCCGACCATCATCGGGGAAATACTCCCAGGCGTTCTCACCATCGAGTATCACCGGTATCACGGCGTTGTCGAGATCGCTGTTTAAAAGGTCTCTTATCTTGTGAACATGACCGATGAAATCATTGACCGCCTTCTCGGGTCGCATTCCCGAATATACAAAGCCGATTCGGTCCGAAAGCAGATGGTCACGGAAAAATACCTTCAGTCCCGGACCGTATTCGTAAACGGCGTGAATCGGGTTTGCCCTGGTATCGAGATTGGACTTCTTAAGCGAGTTATAAAGTATCTCTTCGTCAGTGGCGATCCACTTCACTCCCAGCTCGATCATGATCCGGGCGACCTGCTCGGAAACGGAACCTTCCGACGGCCACATGCCTTTCATCGGCACCCCAAACAGCGCCTCATATTTCTCCATAGCCATCGAAATCTGTCTCTCAGCGTCTTCGGGATGCGTAAACCGCTTTTGCGGCAGGTTGATTTTCGGCAGAGCCTCAAGAGCGGCGTTGGTATCGCACAGAAGCGGCAGAATCGGATGATAGTAGGGCGTAAAGGATATATCAATGCGGCCCTCCTCGAGCAACCTCCGGTAGGTCGGCACGATCCGCTTCATCAACTCAATCTGCCAGTCGAGCACCCGATGTTTTTCTTCCTCGCTGAAGTGCCTTCCTTTTTCGAACAAGGACCGCACCGGCTCTTCCTTGCGGAACATCGGGTCGATCCACGCCAGGTTCGACCAGACCTGAAGGTCGCGGAGTTCTTCCGAGGTGAAGAGCGCCGGTAAAATCGGCTGGGCGTAATTTTCCTTTACTTTCTTGTAGAGTTCGTTGAAGCGACGGTGGGGAGCAATCATTGTCGAGGGATTGGCGGCAAAGAAGCCGCGCAGAATTTCCACGCGTTGCCCCTCGCTTAATTCCTCGGCTTTCGCGCGGGACAAATCCAGATGAGTATCGGTGCCGCCCTGAATATACAGATCAATCTGATCGAGCAGTGAGGGGACGAGATTGAAGGTGATTTTGACTTTCTCGAAGCGCGACGCCGTCAGGGGCATATCAAGATAGTCTTTGATAGCGTGGAGACGCACCCAGGGCATGACAAGACGATTCGACCCGGGCTCCCGGTAGTTGGGTTGATGCATATGCCACAGTATGGCCAGCTTGACGGGCTTTTCCTGTGTCAATGATAGTCCCCCTGCTAAGTGGGATCAGCTTTCGCTTTTTTCGGCAAACAGACGAACCGCCTGACGCTCCAGCGTGGTACCCGCGAACTTCTCCTTGAGAACATCGAGATGCGTGCGCGCCGATTCGATATCACCGGCCAGCAGAAAGTTGCGCATAGCCGACATGCGATAGTCCCCCGCGAGAGGTCCCTCGGGATATTCGTTGGCCGCGATCGCGAACCGTCGGGCCGCTTCGGCGTAATTGCCCTGATTTTCATAGCAGCCTCCTATGCCGCCGAGAGCCGAGGCGCGCTGGAGAGCGTCCTCTTTGTACTTGTTGGCGAAAAGTTCGAAGTAACGAAGGGCTTCGGAATAGTTTTGTGATTCGTAGTTGATCTTGGCCAGCAGGAACGCGGCCTGGCGCGCGGCCCTGGTATCGGGGTAGTTGTTGACAACATCGGCCAGACCCAGCAACGCCACCTGGTCGCTGCCCGAGCGATAGTCGATCAGGGCGCGGGAGAATTTCTCGGATGCTTCCTGAAGGTTAGCTTCCTGGCTGTTGAAATAGAAAATGACCGCGACTACAATCAAAATGACCGCCGCCACGCCAATAACATAATACTGCCAGCGTTCAAGAATTTCATGCTTGGCGTTGAGCATGAAGGTCATGAATTTATCTTCTTTTATCTGTCGCTTGGTAAGCTTGACTTTGCCGTACATTTGTGCTCCCGATACTGTTTACGCTACTGACTTTTTCTTAAGACCAATCAGGGCCGGATGAGCCGGCCCTGCATAAAACGGAATTCGAAATTTTCTATTCTCTAAGGCAAATTACGCCTAGAACACTCCCGTGAATGATACGTTTAGGTGGTGGTTCCGGTTGGTGTAGTCATACTGATCGTAATACTGAACATCAATCGTGTAGAGGCTATAAGCTACATCGAAATGGATCTGCTCCCAATGAATACCGGTTCCCAGACTGCCATAGTAACCAACCGCCTTGGATGTGTTGCCGTCGGCGTCATAGTTTGGCTCCGGTGTCGGTACAACGCCAAGCCCCGCTCGAAGCGGTATGGTGCCGTATTTTGTCTCTTTAAGGTATTCCGTGCCCATGCGAACCGTAAAGACATTGTTCCATCGAGGATCCGATTCCAGATAGGTCTCGATATTATCACCGCCGGGGTTAATTGTGATCTCCTGCCGAACGTTGATCTTGCCGCCCTTGAAAGCGCGATACTCGGCATCCATGGCCACAAGGAAATTGTCTCTTACTTTGTAGGCAAAACCGCCGCCGATTATCCACGGCATATCGTATTTCACCAGGTTATCCATGTAGTAGGTCGTGTCGGTCAGAAAATCCAAAACCAGCCCGTTCATGTAAATGATATTGTAAACGAGTCGATCGTACTCAACCTTCAGCTTGAAGGGGGTGCGAATGGTCAATGCGGCATTCGTCTTATCGCCGTTGTATTTAAAACCTATAGTGAAGTTGGTGCCTGAGAATTTGAAGGTATCTACTATGGTGCTGTCTTGTATGGCCGTTCCATTCTGCATAATTCCATAAAGTGAGTTTTCAACAACAGCGTACATGTTGTCGACCTGAAGAGCACTTCCGGTATACACGTTGGCAGTGACACCGAACGACAGCTTGTCATACAGACGAGTCCCGAATCCAAAATTCACGGAATTTACGCCACCATCGAGGCTATAATTGTTCACAATATCAAGATACTCGGTGTTTAGAAGATGAATACCCGCTATGGTTGTGTCAATAGTGCGCTCAAAAGAACCGGAACTGGCAATGGAGGCAAAGACATCAAAATTGCGCGTGTAGCTGATGCTGCCAACAAACGGGTGTCCCTTCACTCTCAAAGGTGCGGCGAAGCTGAACAAACCTACATTTGAGAAAGACGATGTATGCTCCAGGTGCTCCCATGTGTTAATAAAGGCGGCGTTCGCCGCTCCACGCGGAGCAAGAGAAGACCAACTGAAGCCGAGAACCGGTTTCTCGATACCATAAATACCGGCCGGGTTCCAGCTAACACCGCTGACATCATCAGAAACTGCCAAATAAGCTTTCCCCATACCTTCAGCTCTGGCTCCACCACCCACAAAATCGAAGCTATATTGCCCAAAGGCGGTTGAGGATAATACCAGTACCAATACCAGTGCCCTTGTCAAAGACCCTTTCATTCCTCTTGACTCCTTATTCGAAAATAGAAATTACTTCTCTTACTTATTCATAGACGTTTGCTATGCGAAAAATAATTAACGAATATATGACAAGTTTAGGCCCGTGTCAAATGATTTCGGGCAGAAATAGCCGGTTTATCCTGCTAATTGGCAAGAAGTTGCGAGGCGAATGAAATATCTTGAGCCGAGGGGCGTTTTGCCCGGCCAAGCCCTGCGGCCGGAAAATCAACAGGGCTCGAGGCTATCGACGGTCTTGAGGCTAAAACACTCCTGTAAACGAAATATTCCAGTGCCCGTTTCTGTTAGTGTAATCGTAAAGCCCGTAGTACTGAACGTCGATCGTCGACACAGAATAAGCGATATCAAGATGAATCTGTTCCCAGTGAATACCACTTCCCAGCGCCGCAAGATAGCCGTTCGCTTTTGAGGCCTTGCCCACAGAGTCATAATTTGGCTCTGGTACGGGCTGGTAGCCTATTCCGAGACGAATTGGTATGGTGCCGAATTTTGTTGATTTCAGATATTCCGACCCGACTCGCACGGTGAACACATTGTTCCACCGGGGATCATATTCGATATAGGTCTCCAAATTCTCTCCGCTTGGATTTATAGTGATGTCGTCCCTAATGTTGATCTTACCGCCTTTGAATGCTCGAAACTCCGCATCCGCCGCTAGAAGCCAGTTTTCCCTTAATCTCAATGCAAATCCAGAGGCAACCATCCAGGGCATATCGCATTTTATAAGATTGTCCATGTAGTAAACCGTATCAGTCTCGCTGTCGAGTGGCAGGCCATTGAAAATATGAATGCTGTATACCAGCCTGTCGTATTTCACCTTGAGCTTGAAAGGTGTCTTCACTACCAGCGCCGCCGCCAGCTTTTCACCATTGAATTTGAACCCAACTGTGAAATTCGCCCCGGAAAACTTGTTGGTATCGACCACCGTGCTGTCTATCCGCAATGTGCCCCGCTGCATCGCTATCGGATCATAACGAGAATCTTCAATGACGATGTGAGTATCATCGAATGCCAGACTGCGACCAGTATAGATATTGATAGCAGCTCCGAGCGACAATTTGTCGTAAAGACGAGTACCAAATCCGATATTGATTGAATTCACCCCGCCGTCCCGCTGCCACTTCAGCGCCACGTGAGTCAGTGAAGTGTCGCAGTCATAAGGATCGTTTTCGTTCGGCACGTATATCTGCCAGATAGAGCCTTCAGAATACAACGACCGAAATACATCGAAATTCCGCGTGTAATTGACGCCCCCGACAAAAGGATGACCCTTAATACGGACGGGAGCAGCAAAACACAGAGAGCCGATCGCGTTAAAAGACCCGGAATGGTCATAATGAGTGACGGTGGGCAAATAAGCCACGTTCGAGGATCCTTGCGGCAACAACGAACCCCAACTTAAACCAAATACCGGTTTCTCGATTGTATAAATGCCTGCCGGATTCCAGCTTATGCCTGTTATCTCATCAGAGACCGCCAGATACGCCTTCCCCATACCCTCGGCGCGTGCTCCACCGCCGCAAAAATCGAAACTGTATTGCGCGCTCACCTGTGATGTAGTAAGCACAACCACAATCGCAATCACAGCCAACAATCTACTCATCTCCCCTACCTCCAGAAAGCGTGATATTTAACCAATGGGAGGTGATCCCCCCGCTAATAGTCTTGAGATTGAGATGCTAATCCTTGAAGTCTCCCCGTGACGAAGTCGCTGGCGCTGAGCCAGGACCGCGCCAATGCTGCATTGACGGCTAGCTGCGATGCTTTGTTTAATCGGATCGAGACTAAGCATGGTCCGCAATGCGCTAAAATTCCGTAGGCATTTGATTAATCAAATGCCTACGCAAAATTGGGGAATCAGAGTAAAGGCCAGTGCTATGTGTTGAATCCAGTAAAACTGGTACCCCCGGCAGGAATTGAACCTGCGACCTGCGGTTTAGGAAACCGTCGCTCTATCCTACTGAGCTACGGGGGCACTGAGGTTGATCGTCTTATCCGAGAGCCGGTCGGCCTCGACTTAAGACAAAGGATTTTACTGAAGATTATCCCAAAAGGCAAGAGCAGAATAAAATCTACTCGGAGTCAAACGATATCAAATAATTTACATCGTAACCATCGAGCTTCTCCCGCCACGGCAGAAACGATAAATCAATAACCACCGATATCCCGGCCACCACTCCCCCAAGCTTCTCAATCATCCGGCACACCGCCAAAAGAGTCCCGCCGGTAGCTATCAGATCATCTATTATGACCACCCGGTCGCCACTCGCCACGGCATCGGCATGAATCTCGAGCGTATCGGTGCCATACTCCAGATCATATTCCTGCGAAACGGTTTTGTACGGCAACTTGCCCGGCTTGCGGGCCGGAATGAAGGCGACTCCCAGACGGTCCGCCAGCGCGGCGCCGAAAATAAACCCGCGCGACTCCACCGACAAAATCCTGGTCGGCTTTTTCGGACGCACGAATTTCTCCATAGCATCGAGAGCCATCCTGAACCCTTTCGGGTCGGCCAGCAAAGTGGTGATATCGTAAAAATTGATTCCGGGCTTGGGGAAATCCGGAACCGAGCGTATATATTTCTTCAAATCTTCCATGTCAGTCAGTCACCCTTAAAATGTAATGTCAAAATCATCGTACCCCCCGGTGAACTCGGACCACCTTACGACGACATCGCTGACCGACGCCGATGGCGGTCCGATTTTGAGATCTTTGATGAAATCCTCGATTGCGGAGCGGTCTCCCTCGACAAAAGCCGTCACGGTTCCATCGCGGTTGTTTCTGGCCCACCCTTTTAGATTCAGACTATGGGCCTTGCGAAGACAGTAGTAGCGGTAGCCCACGCCCTGAACGAGGCCGCGCACCACCAGTTCGGCGGCAACCGAACTCACCGGCGCTCCTTCGCCATTTTCATCGCCATCTCGGCAGCTTCGCGCGGCGTGGTGGCCTGAACGACATCATCGCCCAGACTCCAGGCGTTTACCGATATCAGCGGCTTGCCGGCTTGAAGCGTGAAGGCCATCTCCGAGAGCGTACCATACTTGCCCGGAAACGCGATCACGGCATCGGCCGTGCGCACCACCAGAGCGTTTCTGGCTTCACCTATGCCGGTGGGAATGACGATGTCGATGAATTCGTTCGCGTCGTTGGGGTTGTCGCCGGGGATGATTCCGATAGTCGTGCCGCCGGCTTCTCTGGCTCCCTGGGCAGCTCCCTCCATGATTCCTCCAAGCCCTCCGCACACGATGATGCCCCCATTTTCAGCCACGTAGCGTCCGACTTCGGCGGCCATGTCCCGAAGTTTTTTCGAACATTTGTTTGCCCCAACTACAGCGATAACCGGCTTGCGGTTAACACTCATGGTAAGAACCCCTTCCTACCCCCCGTTATTAAATGTTATTGAGGTTTCGAGATGCTTAGTAGTTCAACATTTAATAAAAATCGGGGCGACTGGATTTGAACCAGCGGCCTCTTAGTCCCGAACCAAGCGCGCTACCAATCTGCGCCACGCCCCGAGGATAGTTGAGAACGACGTATGATATTACTTTTTTCGAATATGTCAATGTCTTTTTGAGGCTAAACCGAAAGCTTTCAACAACTACAGTTTAATCCCGTTTGTGCCCAACCGGGCCAGCGTAACCATATCGGTAAAGCCAAGCTTGAGAGGTGTAATCGAAACCACGCCCCGGTTAACCGCCTCGAAATCGGAGCCCTTAGTGGTCCGCCACTTCGGCCTTCCGCCGATCCAGTAGTACGGCTTGCCGCGGGGGTCTGTCTTGTGAATAACTATATCTTTATAGTGACGGAAACCCAACTGAGTGAACTCATACTTAGTATATGCCCGGCCGTTATCGGGCGGTAAATTGACATTGAGAAAAGTGCTCGGGTCGAGCTTCATCCGCTCAAACGAATCCAGGAGTCTCTTGACAAAATTAGCGGCCCGGTTCATCGGCATTCCCGGCTCATAGTTTGCCATCGAAACGGCTATCGACGGAATCCTCAAGATCGAGCCTTCAATCGCCGCCGCCACCGTACCCGAGTAGGTAACATCATCACCCATATTGGCCCCGTGGTTGATTCCGGAGATTATAACATCGGGCTTCGTGCGCTTGTACAACAGGTGTATCGCCAGCATGATGCAGTCGGTCGGGGTGCCATCGGTGGTGTACTGATTTTTACCGATTTTGTGCACCCGCAGCGGGCGGTTCAAAGTCAGCGAATGAGACGATGCCGACTGCTCCCGATCCGGAGCGACCAGATAAACCTGATGTTTACGCGAGAGGATTTTAAACAGCGTGGTTATTCCCTCTGAAAAATAGCCATCATCGTTGGTTATCAATATTCGTTTTGCCGACATAAAAAACTCCGCGTAGAATCCGTATGCGCTATTGTAACTAATAGAAGCCTGTGGAGCAAGCGATTGTTCCGCTATGCGGGGAGTATAAAAATCACATTTAGGCCCAGATTCGTTTCCAGATCTGGCGTATAAATCGGCCGGTATCTTTGAGAGGATTGATATACGATGTCGACCCTTCATAGATTGTCGATATGGGCACTTCGGACACCGGGCATCCAACCGCTCCCGCCTTGAAAAGCATCTCCGACTCGAAATCGTACCCGACAGTCTTGAGCTGGATCGCGCTCAACAGCCATGTCGGTATAAGGCGAAACCCCGACTGACTGTCGCGAACCCGCTGGGTGGAAAAAACAGATATTATCATCGACGTGAGATTGTTGGTCAGCCACCGGTCAAAGGGCATAATCCTCAGGTCCATCTTGCGCGTGCCGATTATCACCCGGCGGCCGTCATCGAGGGCATAGAAACGGGGTATTTCTTCCGGTAGATGCTGCAGGTCGGCATCGATTGTCAAGACCGACCGGTAGTTGTTCTCGATAGCATACTGAAATCCCGCCATCAAAGCCGCCCCCTTGCCTCTATTTTGTGGAAAAGAAATATGATTTACGTTGTGCTGCTTGAGCAGTTCAAGGGTGTTGTCGGATGAACCGTCGTTGACAAACAGAAGGTTCTCGCTGCACACAAATTGTCGAAGACGATTTACGAGCTCGGGTATGTATTTTCCGGCGTTGTAGGCCGGAACCAGCACCAGGGCGGCATCGATATATATTTCAGCCAAGCTTTTCTCCCTCGGCAAACTGCTTCATCCACCGATACGATAGAATTACACAAACTGTCAGGCAACTATTATAAAGCTGCATTTCTCTAAGGATGCATGATCATGTTGTGTCTGTTCTTGATTTCCGCCTGAGTAAACTGAGACCTGACACCACAGCCTTATGGACCAAAAACGGTGAAGGTCCCGGGTGTTGAACCGGGACCTTTCGCCTTACCGACTATCTAAGAAAAAAGCATGAAGATAAAACTCTTGTTGTTAGCTCTTATAAACGCGAGGCCGGGTAAGGATGCACCGGAGGTGAAAAAATGCAAAAAAAATGGTCGGAGCGAGCCGATTCGAACGGCCGACCTCTCGCACCCCAAGCGAGTGCGCTAACCAAACTGCGCTACGCTCCGACTAAATCTTTGCTTTATATACGATAAACGGAAATAAGCCGTTTTGTGCAAGGCTAAAGGTACCCAAAATCGTCCAAAGTTCAAGAGAAATCTTTGAGCAAATCAAGCACATCCTTGCGTATTTGCCCTATGAGAGTTTTTGTCCGTGCCGATGAAACCGCGGCTGTTTTCACCTCGGTCGGCTTCTTCATCATCAGCTTCCTGCGGGTGCCCTCGATAGTCAACTTCTCCTTTTTTCGCAGGTAATTGATCCGGTTGATAATATCGATATCCTTTTGCGTGTAAACCCGATTTCCGCCCCGATTTTTCTTGGGCCGCAGGATATCGAATTCCTTCTCCCAGTACCTGAGCACATAGGCCTCAAGCCCGGTGATTTTGGACACCTCGCTTATCGAGTAGTATAGTTTACCTTCCTCGCCGCTTTTAGCCATACCGTACCCCCGTTTCAGGGTTTGTTTATTGCCATATCTCGGCCTTAAGTTTTCTTCCCATCAAGTCGCCCACCGCCTCGGCCGGCGGTTTGCCGTTGAACAATACCTCATATACTTCTTTGGTGATTGGCATCTCCACCTGATATTTCTCAGCCAGCGTGAATCCTGACCTCGTCGTCTGAACACCTTCAGCTACCATTTTCATCGAGGCGAGAACGTCCTTGAGCTTCTCCCCCCTGCCGATATGCTCGCCAACATACCTGTTGCGGCTGTGACGCGATGAGCAGGTGGTGATCAGATCGCCGATTCCCGACAATCCCGCAAACGTGAGCGCCTGGGCACCCATAGTGACGCCCAGACGGGTCATCTCTGCCAGACCGCGAGTCATCAACGCGCCCATCGTATTGTCGCCCATCCCCAGCCCGGCAGTAATACCGGCCGCGATAGCGATGATGTTCTTAAGCGAGCCGCCCAGTTCCACGCCGATGAGATCATCGGACTGATACACCCTGAATGTCTGGTTGCTGAAAAGATTCTGAATTCGGCGGATGAGATCGCCCGAACTGCCGGCCGCGACAACCGCAGTCGGTAAATCCGCCGCCACTTCCTCGGCGTGCGAGGGCCCCGACAGCGTGGAAACAAAAGCCGGATCGACGCTGAGCTCCTGCTCTATCACCTCGGACATCCTCATCAGGGTGGTCGTCTCAATGCCCTTGGCGAGATTGACAAACCCGACTCCGTCAAACTTGCGGTCTTTCAATTTCACGAGCACGGACCGAAGGAACTGCGAGGGTGTCGCAAGGACAAGCCACTTTACATCGGTAACAGCATGATTAAGATCGTTGGTGACATCTATACTGTCGGCCAGGCGGACCTCTTTGAGCTTGTCGGGGTGGTAGCGAAGCCCGCGGATTTTCTCGTAATCATCCTTGTTGAACTCCCACAGCTTCACTTCGCAACCGTTCTTTTCCAAAAGAGCCGCGATAGCCATACCCCAGGAACCGGCTCCAAGGATTCCGATTCGTTCAGCCATCAGATCTTTCCCCGCTTTTTTTCGATGAAAACGAAAAACGGTTCTCCGTACCGGCAAGCAGGCGCGAGATATTTTGTCGATGCGCCACGATTATCAGCGCCGCCAGAACCGCCGCCATATATACGTAAACCGACGACATTTGAACGTCCATCGCGAATTTCTCTATCACCACTGAAGCCAGAAAAGCGACTGCTCCGACAATGGAACCAAGCGATATATACCGGAACACCAGAACGACTGCCAGAAAAACGCCAAAGCTGATCAGTGCCTCAACCGGAAGCATCGTCACCACCGCTCCAAGAGAGGTGTTGACCCCCTTGCCACCTTTAAACCGGAGATACACCGGAAAAACATGTCCGACAATCGCCGCCAGAGCGCAGGCTACGATGAACAGGTCAGGCGAAAGCGGACCGGTATCGTACGTTGACGTAACGTATCGGGCCAGCAACACCGCCACCACACCCTTGCCTATGTCCCCTATGAATACCCACACCGCCACCTTGAAACCCGCGACCCGCCACGCATTGGTGGCGCCAATGTTTCCGGAGCCTTGCTTGCGTATGTCGCCGACGCCAAAAATGGCGCAGACAATCAGGGCGAACGGAATCGCCCCGATGAGATAGGCCATAACTATGATTATAACAGCGAGCATACCGCGGACATCCCGTTGGTCAGAAACAAATGTTTACGCAGACGACCGCGACTATTGGTCCGTCTGCCCGGTTTCTTGGGTCTCTTCGATATACAGACTATCCATTTCGGGTGCGGCCGGCACCAGATCCCTGAGGTCCGGATACGATTGGAAGACCGCTTCATAGAACATCTCGGCCTCAACGGAGTCCACTATCTCGTCGCCCGGGATAGTCTTCATTTGTCCGAGCATATTGGCGAACTTTTCAGCGTCGAGCGGCTCGGATTCTATTTTCTCCCTCAGTCCGTCGCACACTGCGTTAAACTTAACCGTATCCACTCCGGGCGCCGGATCGGTTACCGCCATCTTTTGTATCTCTCCAATCAACAGCCCGCCAGAAGCTTTGGCTACATCCTCGCGATAGATATAAATCACAACGATAGCCACGATAATCATGACCAGCAAAACGCCGGCGACGATTAGCCCAATCAGACAGCCCTTCGAAAGTCCCTTTTTCGGGGTGGTTTGTGGTGTTACCTCTGTCATAGCTCCCAACCTGCTAAGGGTTATTTGAATAATTTCTTTATTGTTGATTTATATAATGATAACAAAGTCATGTCAAGCGTTGGTTGACACATCCGCATAATGATTATATAACACACGCAAACAGTGATGGCAAGCGGATAAATATCTTACCGGCGGTCGGTTGAAGCACGAAAAAAGCCCGCCAGAGGCGGGCTTTGATTTATTAACGGCCGGAAAAGACGGGCTATTTGCTCTTGGTCCGCTGGCTGGCTCTCTTCTTCCCGCCGGACTTCTTGCCGCTGCGAAGCTTCTTGGAGTCCTTTTTGGAAGCCTTGGTACCCTTAGGACCACCGGTGACTTTGGGCTTGGCCAGATCTTTAGCAGATTTCTTTTCTTTCTTGGACTTGCCCTCGGTCTCGGCCTTCGACGGCTGCGTTAAAAGCTCAACCACCGATATCGGAGCACCATCGCCGCGGCGTACGCCGAGCTTGATGACTCTCGAAAAACCGGACTGTCTTTCCGAAAACTGGGGTACAATCTCCGAAAACAGTTTCTTGAAAACTTCTTTGTTCTTCACCGTCCGGGCCACCTGGCGCTTGGCGCTCAGAGTGTCCTGTTTGGCCGTGGCAATGATGCGATCGACCAGGGGCTTGAGGGCCTTTGCCTTGGCATCGGTGGTTCTAATTACCCGGTGTGTAAAAAGCGACATGGCCATATTGGCCAGCATGGCTTCACGATGCGACCTGGTGCGACCCAGTTTCTTGACTTTATCTCGATGTCCCATGATTTGACCTGTATATATTCTTACTTCTTCTCGGTTTCAACGAATTTAGAGATATCCATGCCAAACGACAGGTCCATCTCCTCCAAAATCGAACTTATCTCGTTCAGTGACTTGCGACCGAAGTTACGATATTTGAGCATTTCGCTCTCGGACTTGGTAACCAGGTCCCTGATCGTCTGAATATTGGCCGCCCGCAGACAGTTCGAAGACCGGACGGACAACTCGAGCTCATCGACCCGCATATTGAGCAGATTGCGAGTACGGACAACCTCTTCATCCTCCTCCGGCTCCTCTTCGACCATGATCTCTTCGTCAAGATGAATGAACAACTGGACGTAGTCCTTCAGAAGCTTGGCTGCGAAGCTCAAAGCGTCTTCCGGCGTCACCGAGCCATCAGTCGTGATTTCAAGAATCAGCCGGTCATAGTCTGTCTTCTGACCGACGCGGGTGTTTTCGACCTGGTAGGACACCTTGGTCACCGGCGAAAACAGAGCGTCAACAAAGACAGTCCCGACCGGAGCGTCCGGGCGTTTGTTCTGCTCGGCCACGGAGTAGCTGCGGCCGGCATCAATATCTATCTCCATCTCGAACTCGCCGTCTTTAGTGAGCTCGCAGACATGCTGATTGGGATTCAGAATCTCAACATCGGGCGTGCCCTCGAACATACCGGCGGTGAGTTTACCCTTGGTATTGGCCTTCAGTGTGAGGGTACGCATCTCGTCGGCATGCATCTTGACGCGTATGTTCTTTACATTGAGGACGATATTGGTAACATCCTCGTAAACGCCTTCGATGGTGGAGAATTCGTGCAGACTTCCTTTTATCCGCAACGCGACCACGGCCGCCCCCTGAATCGACGAGAGAAGGACTCTCCTGAGGCTGTTGCCGAGGGTCGTGCCGAATCCTCTCTCGAGGGGCTCGACGATAAAACGCGAATAGTTTTCAGTAGCCGAAGATTGGTCGATAACGACCTCCTTGGGCATAGTTAGTGGCTTCCATTTCATAACTTACTAGACCTCCCAAAGGGATTACTTAGAATAAAGCTCCACAACCAGCTGTTCGTTGGCTGTTAACGGAATATCGGAGCGCTTGGGAATTTCCAGCAACTCTCCTTCGAGAGCCGCTTTGTTAAGCCTGAGCCACGGGAGTTCTTCGCCCCGGCCCACTTCTTTCAAAGCTGCGTGTACCAGGTCAAGGTTCTTGGATTTATCCTTAATCTTGATCACCTGATTCGGTTTTAGACCGAGCGATGGAATATCACAGATTCGCCCATCGACGAGAACGTGACGATGCCGGACGAGCTGCCGGGCGGCCTTGCGCGAAGGCGCGAAACCGAGACGGTAGACAACATTGTCAAGACGTGTTTCCAGCATTTGAACCAGGTTTTCACCGGTTACTCCGATTCGCTTATCAGCCTTCTTGAAATAGTTGTGAAACTGCTTTTCCAGAAGGCCGTAGGTCCGACGAATTTTCTGTTTTTCGCGTAACTGCAAACCATAGTTGGAAACCTTGCGGCGCATACGCTGCCCGTGCTGACCGGGCGCGTACTCACGTCTCTCAACGGCGCACTTTTCAGTGTGACAGCGAGAACCTTTCAGAAAAAGCTTTTCACCCTCGCGGCGACACAGCTTGCAGTTGGCTTCACGATACCGAGCCATTAATTCTCCTCAAATACCAATCACATTACAGTCAAATCAAACGCGCCGACGCTTTGGCGGACGACATCCGTTATGCGGAATCGGCGTTACGTCTTTTATTACGGTAATCTCAAGTCCCGCCGCAGACAGTGAACGAATTGCCGCCTCACGACCGGAACCGGGGCCCTTGACCCATACTTCTACCTTCCGAAGACCCATGTCCATAGCTTCCTTTGCCGCGGTGGAAGCAGCCATCTGCGCCGCGAACGGGGTCGACTTCTTGGAGCCTTTGAAACCGACCTTGCCCGCAGTACCCCAGGAAATAGTCCTTCCCGTGGAGTCCGCGATGGTAATAATGGTGTTATTAAAACTGGCCATCACATGGACAACACCGTTGATCTCAACTTTTCGAGCCTTCTTCTTCGTCCGTACCTTTTTCTTCGGATCAGCCACCTAATCACCTCTATCTATAAACAGTTTACTTCTTAGCCACAGGCTTGCGCTTGAGACCGCCAACCTGACGCTTGGGGCCCTTACGGGTGCGGGCGTTCGTCTTGGAACGCTGGCCGCGCACCGGCAAACCCCGGCGATGACGAAGACCGCGGTAGGCGCCGATATCCATAAGGCGTTTAATGTTCATCGAGATTTCACCGCGAAGCGCACCCTCGACAGTGTAATCGTTCTCAATCACGCTGCGAAGCTTGGCGACATCGTCGTCCGTAAGCTTGTTCACGCGAACATCGGGGCTAACACCGGTCTTCCTGAGGATCTCCTTCGCCCGGAAGGGACCGATTCCGAATATGTAAGTCAGCCCGACTTCGATTCTTTTATCTTTCGGTAAGTCTACACCGGCAATACGAGCCAATTGTAACTCCTTTATCTTAAATCAAAAACTTCTATTCTAACCCTGACGCTGCTTGTGATTGGGGTTCTTCGAACAGATAACCCGCAAAACACCCCTGCGTTTGACTATCTTACAGAACTCGCAGCGTTTCTTTATGGCCGATTTCACTTTCATAACATTCACCCAATCTTCATATCGTTATTTATACCGGTAGGTGATCCGGCCCCGGTTCAAATCGTACGGCGACAACTCGAGAGTGACCTTGTCACCCGGAAGAATCTTGATAAAGTGCATTCTCATCTTTCCCGAAATGTGCGCCAGCACCACATGGCCGTTGTCGAGCTCTACCTTGAACATGGCATTAGGAAGCGTCTCGATTACTTTCCCTTCGACCTGAATGGTTTCCTCTTTCGCCATAGCTTCCTTATACCAAAGTTAAAATGTCCGGACCGTCTTCCGTAATCGCCACCGTGTGCTCGAAATGAGCCGACGGTTGCCCGTCGAGAGTGACAAACGTCCAGCCGTCCGGTAATGTCTTCACTTCATATGTGCCCATATTGATCATAGGCTCTATAGCCAGGACCATACCCGTCTTGAGAACCGGACCTTCCTGGGCTGAACCATAATTAGGTACCTGCGGTTCCTCGTGCATTTTGCGGCCGATGCCATGACCGACCAACTGACGAACCACCCCATACCCTTCATTTTCGGCAACCTGCTGAACAGCCGCCGAAATCTGTCCTAATTTATTGCCATTTCGAGCCTTGTCAATACCGGCCCGTAAACATTTTTCGGTCGTCTCCATCAAATGAAGCTTCTGTTCGGACACTTCGCCAACCGCAAACGTCCGAGCAGCGTCCCCGTAAAAACCCTCGAAAATGGAACCGACATCAACCGACACAATCTCGCCTTCTCGAATCACCCGCTTGCCGGGAATACCGTGAACGACCTCCTCGTCGATAGAGACACAAGCCGACGCCGGGAATCCCTGGTAGTTCAGGAAAGCCGGAATGGCGTCTTTGGATCTGATATACTCTTCAATCATCTCATTCAACTTGCCGGTCGTCATACCGGGTTTGAGGTTCTCTCCTACCATCTCAAGTGTCTCGGCTACGATGCGCCCGGCCCGGCGCATAATCTCTATTTCCTCAGGTGTCTTCAACTTGATTATCATTCGACCTTCGAAGACACTGCGTCAAGCACCGCCTGAAACACCTCATCGGGTGTCTGCTGAGCGTCGACCTCGGCCAGAATCGACTGTTTGCGATAGAAATCCTCAATCGGCCTGGTCTGCTTTTTGTACACTTTGAGACGGTTGCGAACGACCGACTCCTCGTCATCGGGACGCCTCTGCAGCTTTGCGCCATCATGGTCACAGCGCCCCTCTACTTTCGGCATCTGAGCCGGATAATTGTAACCGGCCGAACACTGCGGACAGTACCACCGCCCGGACAGCCGCTTCACAATCTCGTCGTCGCTTACATCAAAAAGTATTGTCTTATCTAAGCTTATGCCGTTTTTTTCAAGCATCCCGTTAAGACCCTCGGCCTGCGGGATCGTCCTGGGAAAACCGTCCAGTATAAACCCACCGTCCAGTTTACCGTCCTTGATCTGGTTTTCTATCAGCCCGATAATCAGGTCATCCGGCACCAACTCGCCGCGCTTCATGTACCCCTCGGCCTTCTTGCCCAACTCCGTGGAACGCTTGACCGCGTCACGCAGCAGGTCGCCGGTGGATAGATGAACCAGGCCCAGCCTTTCAGCGAGCCTGACAGCCTGAGTACCTTTGCCTGATCCGGGAGGGCCAAGAAACACCAGATTCATGCCTACATCGACCTCCCGCGAATCTTGCCCTTCTTCATAAAGCCGTCATAATGACGCATGAGCAGGTGCGACTCGATCTGCTGGAGCGTATCGAGCGCCACACCAACCACAATCAGAAGACCGGTGCCGCCAAAGAAGAAGTTGACGTTGGCCTGCGAGATCAGAATCCACGGCAGAATGGCTATGGCAGCGAAGAATATCGCTCCCGGCAACGTGATTCGGGTAAGAATCTTCTCGATATACTCGGAAGTGTTCTTCCCCGGACGAATACCCGGAATATATCCACCGTTGCGTCTCATGTTGTCGGCGATTTCCATCGGATTGAAAACAATCGCGGTGTAGAAATAGCCGAAGAATATGATGATCATACCGTATATAATCGAATACCACGCGCCGCCCGGAGCCAGCCAGACCGCCACCAGGTTCTGAACCCAGTCGGTATTGGGGAAGAGCTGCGCGAGCGTCGACGGCAAAAACATAATCGACTGTGCGAAAATAATCGGAATAACACCGGCCGAATTCACCGAGAGCGGCAGGTGTGTGGCGGCGCCACCGTACACTTTACGGCCCACCACGCGGCGCGGATACTGTACCGGAACCTTGCGCTGGGCGCGAGTGACCAGAATAACAGCCGCGACCACAATCACCATCATAACAACCATCACGAGTTCAAGAAGAAAAGAACGGCTGCCGTACCAAACCATCTGAATCTCTTCCCACACCGCTTCGGGGAAGCGAGCTATGATACCGATAAAGATGATGAGGGAAATACCGTTGCCGATACCTTTTTCCGTGATCTGCTCGCCCAGCCACATAATAAAGATACACCCGCAGGTAAACGTGAGCACTGTGAGCGGGATAAAACCGCTGGTGTCCATGTGTACCGCGGGGATACCATTGAGATTGATGGTAGTCAGGAATCCGGCTGTACCCCATCCCTGGAGCGCGGCGATCAGCACGGTCAGGTAACGGGTATATTGCGTGATCTTGCGGCGTCCCTCTTCACCCTCGCGCTGGAGTCTCTGAAGCCACGGCACGACAGCTCCCAGCAACTGGAGCATAATCGAGGCCGAAATGTAAGGCATGATTCCGAGCGCAAAGATAGTGGCCTTGGCAAAAGCTCCGCCAGCGAACAGGTCGAGAAGTCCGAAAATGGAATTCGATGACAGGGCCTGCGCCAGAATTGAACCGTCGATACCGGGAGTAGGGATATGTCCGCCGACCCGGTAGACGACAAGGATGGCCATGGTGAACAGGATTCTTTTACGAAGCTCTTCGACCTTAAAAATTGATTTAAAAGTCCCTAACACTAAATCACCTCGGCTTTTCCACCTGCTGCTTCGATCTTCTCTTTCGCTGACTTGGAGAAGGCAGCTGCTTTCACCGTGTAAGCTTTATCTATAGTACCGTTGCCAAGCAACTTGACCGGTATGGACAGCTTTTTAATCAGGCCGGCTTTTTTCAAAGTCTCGGCCGTAACCTCGCCGGGTTGACATCTGGCCAGGTCGCTGAGATTGACTGTCTGAAACTCTTTCTTAAAGATGTTGGTAAAGCCGCGTTTTGGCAGTCTGCGATGCAGCGGCATCTGGCCGCCCTCGCGACCCGGTTTCTGCTTGAAACCGCTGCGGGCGCCGGCGCCCTTGTGACCGCGACCGGAAGTCTTGCCCAGACCGCTGCCGGAACCGCGACCGACCCGACGACGCGTCTTTTTTGAACCTGCCGGAGGTTTTAATGTATGTAGTTCCATTGTATCCCGCCCTATAGTCTTTAGTCAATTTCTTCGACCGATACCAGGTGCTGGACGGCTCTTACCATGCCGCGAATCTGCGGGGTGTCGTTGTGCACCACCGTGCGGCGGATCCTGCCCAGACCGAGAGCCTTGATTGTGCGCTTCTGCGGCTCCTTGCGGTCGATCGTACTTCTAATCTGTGTAATTTTCAGTCTTGTCATATCCTAACCACCTGTCGTCAAGCCGGCTTTAAGCCTGCTCGCGGGCTTTCTCTTCCTGTTCGCGAGTTTTCAGTTCCAACAGTCCATCCATGGTAGCCTTCACCACATTATTGGGGTTGCGACTGCCAAGAACCTTGGTCAGGACATCTTGAACGCCGAGCGATTCCAGCACTGTCCGAACAGCGCCGCCGGCGATAACGCCGGTACCGGGCGAGGCCGGACGCATCATTACCGTCGTCGCGCCAAACTGACCGTCAATGCGGTGCGGAATCGTGCCGTTAATCAGGTTGATATTGATCACTTCCTTCTTAGCGGCCTCGGTCGCCTTGCGAATAGCATCGGAAACCTCGGAAGCTTTTCCATGCCCTACACCAACGCGGCCGCGCTTGTCGCCCACGGCCACCAGAGCCGTGAAGCTGAAACGACGTCCGCCTTTGACCACTTTGGCTACACGGTTGACATGTATCACTCGCTCTTCAAACTCGAGATTATCAACGTCAAACTTTGCCACCTAAACCTCTTATTCTATAATTTCCACGTATTATCAGAATTTCAATCCGCCCTTGCGAGCACCGTCGGCAACAGCCTTGATCCGACCGTGATAGCGGGAGATGTTGCGGTCGAAAACAACCGTCTCGATCCCCTTGTCTTTGGCCAGTTGCGCGATCTTCTTACCGACTTCAAAAGCCTGCTGTGTCTTGTTCATGTCGTCCTTGAGCTCACCGGCCAAAGCCTTCGAGTTCGTCGACACTCCCACCAGGGTGACGTGATTGACATCGTCGACAACCTGGGCGAAGACATTCTTAAGCGACTTCGCCACCGTCAGGCGCGGGCGCTCGGGTGTGCCGACGATTGTCTTGCGGACTCTCATGCGGCGCCGGAGCGCTTTCTCTGCTTTAACAATATTCTTATCAGCCATTTTTTACACCAACCATCTTATCCGGCAGCGGTCTTGCCAGCCTTGGACCGAACGTACTCACCCAAGTACCGGACACCCTTACCTTTGTAAGGCTCCGGCTTGCGGAACGAACGAATCTTGGCGGCGCACTGACCCACCAGCTCTTTGTCTATGCCTTCAACAATGACTCTATTTTCCTTGGGCAAAGCCGTGATCGTCACACCATCGGGAGGCGTGAATACGATGGGATGCGAGTATCCCAGGTACATCATCAGTATCTTGCCCTTCATTTCGGCCCGGTAGCCGACTCCGATAATCTCCAGTTCCCTCTTGTATCCTTTCGTGACGCCGACCACCATATTATTGAGCAGGGCCCGGGTCAAACCATGGAGGGCGCGATGTTTCTTGGCGTCCGACGGACGCGAAACCAAAAGCTCCTTACCCTCGATCACGGCCGTCATATCGGGATGGATTTCTCTCGAAAGCGTACCCTTGGGACCGGTGACAGTGACCGACGAGTCTTTGATCTCGACTTTCGTTTTGTCCGGAATCACTATCGGATTCTTACCTACGCGCGACATCTGAAATCCTTCCTTTACCAACACCTACAGATTACTTCGCCTCCGATGCCTTTCTTGGCGGCATCGAAGTTGGTCATGACACCCTGCGAGGTAGACAAGATCATCATACCACGCATATTATGGGTGGACAGGCGAATTTCTTCTGCCTGCACATACTTTCTCAAACCGGGACAAGAAATTCTCTGGATCCCCTTAAGAACGGACTTATCGTCTCTCGTATAGCGGAGGTAGACACGCAGGATACCCTGCTTGTTGTCGGGAAGCTCCACCACATCCCTGACATAATTGTGTTCGATAAGAATGCGTATGATCTCCCGTTTCAGCTTGGAAGCCGGGATATCTACGGCGTTCTTTTTGGCCTTTGAGGCGTTTCTCACCCTCGTTAGCAAATCGGCGACTGGATCGGTCATACTCATAATAACAGTAACTCCAAAATCCTAAAATTTACCAACTGGCTTTAACGACGCCCGGGATTTCGCCTGCCAGGGCCATCTCTCTAAAGCAAATGCGGCACAGCCCAAACCGGCGAATATAGGCCCGCGGTCGGCCGCAACGACGGCACCGGTTATATGAACGAACCTGAAATTTCGGTTCACGTCTCTGTTTCTCTAAAAGACACTTCTTAGCCATTGGTCTCCCTACTTACGGAAAGGCATGCCCAATTCGGTCAGCAGCTGACGTGCTTCTTCGTCCGTCCTGGCCGTCGTCCCGATAGTTATGTTCATGCCGCGAATTTTCTCTACCTTGTCGTAATCTATTTCCGGAAATATCAATTGTTCTTTAAGTCCCAGGTTGTAATTCCCCCGGCCATCGAAAGCCTTGGGGCTGACGCCGCGGAAGTCACGAATACGTGGAATGGCTATGCTTACCAGACGATCCAGAAACTCGTACATAACCTCGCGACGCAATGTCACACTGGCGCCGATAGCCACGCCCTTGCGTAATTTGAAATTCGATATAGCCTTCTTGGCCTTCATCACGGCCGGCTTGCGTCCGGTGATGAGCGTCAGATCGTTTACCGCCGCCTCGAGCAGCTTCGGATTCTGAGTAGCCTCGCCGACGCCGATATTGACGGTGATTTTCGTCAGACGCGGAGCCTGCATTACGGAGGAATAATTATTTTCCTTCATAAGCTTCGGCCTGATCTCTTTTAAATATTTCTCTTTAAGCCTTGCCATATGTCACAATCCTCAGATCTGCTCGCCGGTTTTGCGGCAGATTCTAACTCTCTTAGACTTGCCGCCTTCGGTTACCACTGCGGTCGATGTTTTGGTCGGGCCGGAGAGAGTCGTACTGTAAAGCGCCAGGTTGCTCAAATGCACCGGGGCCTCGATAGTGATAATCCCGCCCTTCGGGTTTTTCTGTGTCGGCCGCTGATGACGTTTGCGCATATTAACGCCTTCCACCAGGGCCGTCTGCTTCTTTACATCCACGTGCAGGACTCTTCCGTTCTTGCCTTTGGAAGAACCGCTGCGAACGTATACGGTATCACCTTTGCGTATTCTCATAAGTAACTATTCCTCTTACAGGACCTCCGGCGCCAACGACACGATCTTCATAAACTGCTTTTCACGCAATTCACGGGCCACCGGGCCAAAAATACGGGTACCGCGCGGCTCGTTCTGCTCGTTGATAATAACCGCGGCGTTATCCGAAAACCTAATAACCGAGCCATCCTTGCGCTTCAGGCTCGCCTTGGTACGAACCACCACCGCTTTGCACACCTCGGACTTCTTCACAGTGCCACCCGGCAGAGCCTCTTTGACAGTCACGACAATAATATCACCGATACTGGCATATTTTTTACGACCGCCAAGGATTCTGAAGCACATGGCTTTTTTGGCGCCGGAGTTATCGGCCACTGAGAGCATGGTGAATTCTTGAATCATCTTTACTCACACCCTTCCTGAGCGGCCTACTTGGCCCTCTCCAAAATCTCAACCAGACGCCAGCGCTTCTTCTTCGAAAGAGGCCTGGTCTCGGCGACGCGGACAACATCACCAACCCGGGCTTCATTGTTCTCGTCGTGAGCATACAGCTTCGAGTACGTACGAAAGATCTTCTCGTACAAGGGGTGCCGCATGGTACGGTCGACCCGGACAACAATGCTCTTCTCCATCTTATCCTGGATAACCGTCCCGACACGGACTTTCCTTACATCTTTTCTCACCTCATCCGCCATATATCACTCCGTTATTTCTCTTTCTCTTTATCCTTAGCACCGCTCTTACCCAGAATCGATGTGCTACTTTCGGCCAGCTTTCTGATGCCGTGTTTATCTTCATTAAGAACAGTCTTGATACGAGCGATCTCGCGGCGAATCTGCCGCAGACGGAGCGGGTTGTCCAGCGCCTTGAGCGAACGCCTCATGTTCAGATTGAACATTTCGTCATTGAGCTCGTTCACCTTCAGGCGGAGTTCCTCCGGCGTCATTTCACGTAATGCCTGAACTTTCAACACCTTTAGACTCCTTCCGTATCGGCTCTTGTTACAAACTTGGTTTTCATCGGCAGCTTGTTGGCCCCCAGGCGGAGCGCCTCACGAGCCATTTCCCGCGACACACCTTCAATCTCAAACAGCACGCGTCCCGGCTTGATCACCGCCACCCAGTATTCCGGCGCGCCTTTGCCTTTACCCATACGGGTTTCGGCCGGCTTCTTGGTTACCGGCTTGTCCGGGAATATCCGGATCCAGATTTTGCCGCCGCGTTTGATATAGCGCGTCATGGCGACACGGGCCGCCTCGATCTGCCGGTTGGTCAACCAACACGGCTCGAGCGACTTTAAACCGAACTCACCAAAACTAACCGCGGAACCGCCTTTCGCTTTTCCTCTCATCCGACCGCGCTGGGCCTTGCGAAATTTGGTCTTCTTGGGCATTAACATTTATGTTGTCTCCCGGTTCTCTCAGTTACTATTCCGCCTTGCCGGAACCACTATCCGACGACGCGGGTTTATCGCTTTTCTTGGCAGAGGACTCAGTCCCACCACCGGTTTGCCTCTCCGGTCTGCGAACGGCGCCACGGCGTCCGCCGGCTCCTCTGTAACCACCCTCCGAGCGGCCTTCATCGGAGCGGGCACGCTCGGGACGACGCCCTCTTGGAGCGCCTTCCTCGCCACCTTCACCATCACCGGTTTTGCGACGGATGCGACCACGCGGGCGCTTGCGACCCTTATCTCCTCCGTGGGGTCTTCTCGGACGGGAGCTCGGGGCCTCCTGTTCCACCTCAGGCTTGGCCGCTTCCTCGTCCTGGTAATACTGACCGGCTTCAAGAATCTCGCCGCGGCAGATCCACACCTTCACTCCGATACATCCGTAAGTGGTCCGGGCGGTAGAGGTAGCATAGTCAATATCGGCACGGAGCGTATGAAGGGGAACACGCCCTTCCTTGTACTTTTCGACTCGTGCGATTTCGGCACCGCCCAAACGCCCGCCGCACTGAACCTTGATCCCAACCGCCCCCATCTTCATCGTGGCGGCAATCGACTTTTTCATGGCGCGACGGAACGACACGCGGCCTTCGAGCTGACGCGCTATCGAATCGGCCACAAGCTTGGCGTCCAACTCCGGCTTTCTCACCTCGACGATATTCAGCAGGATATCCTTTTTGGTCAAAAGCTGAAGCTCTTCACGCAGTTTATCCACCTCGGCTCCCTTGCGACCAATGACGATACCCGGACGCGAGGTATGGATATCAACCGTCACCTTTTTGGGGGCGCGAGAGATACACACGTTGGCTATACCGGCATTATCAAGACGCTTGTTGATGTAGCGCTTGATCATCATATCTTCATGGATCAAATCGGAGAAGTTTCGAACGGGGGCAAACCAGCGGCTATTCCACGTTCTTATTATTCCGAGACGTAAACCTATTGGATGTGTCTTTTGTCCCAAGACAATCTCCTTCAATCATCAAATTATTTTTCAGCTTTTTTCTCAGTCTTCGGCCTGGCTTTGGTCGCCCTTTTCCTGGCATCACTCTTGGCCGAGCCGGTCTTCTTGGCGGCCGTCTTCTTTACAGCCTTCTTAGTCGTCTTCACCGCTTTTTTCTTGCCCGAAGCTGACTCTTTCTTACCGGCGGTTTTTTCGACCGTCTTTTCGGCAGCCGCGCCGGCAGTCGAAGCTTTCTTCGCCTCGGGTTCGATCGTATGGCCTTCTACATTCACGATCAAGTGACAGAAGCGTTTACGGTAGCGATACACTCTGCCCATCGAGCGATAACGAATCCTCTTGGCGGTCGGAGCGGCATCAACGATGATACTCTTAATCGTGAGAACTTCCGGATTCAGATTGTCGGTTCCCTCTTTGGAGAGCGCGTTGGCCGCCGCCGATTTGAGTGTCTTGGCCAGATGGTGAGCGGCGATCTTCGGCATAAAATTCAATATGTTAAGCGCCTTCTCCACCGGCATCCCGATTACAGCATTGGCAACCAAACGCATCTTGCGTGGCGGGATACTCAAATATCTCAACTGAGCGGATGATTTAACCAGCATCGCTATTCTCCCTTCACCGCCGAAGAGCGTTCCGTGAGTCTGCCGCTGTGTCCGCGGAAAGTTCTCGTAGGAGCGAATTCGCCCAGCTTGTGGCCAACCATATTCTCAGTGACATAGATCGGGATAAACTTGCTGCCGTTGTGCACCGCAAATGTATGTCCGACGAATTCCGGAAGAATCGTCGAGCGGCGCGACCAGGTCTTGACTACCTTCTTCTGCCCGGTGTCGTTCAATTCCTGAACCTTCTTTGCCAGGCTATGGTCAACAAAAGGTCCTTTTTTCAGCGATCGAGGCATCTATATTACTCCATATCCCTATATTTTCACTCGCCGATCCTGAACAAGGTGATCGGACTTTTTCCGTTTACTTCTGGTCTTATAACCCTTGGTAGGCTTACCCCACGGCGTACAAGGGTGTCTTCCACCGGAAGATCTGCCCTCGCCGCCACCCATGGGATGGTCTACCGGGTTCATAGCCACGCCGCGCACCGATGGACGTTTCCCGCGCCAACGCGAGGCGCCGGCCTTGCCCCAAACGATATTCTTGTGATCCAGGTTGGAAACCTGACCAATCGTAGCGTAACATTTATCTGGAACCGTACGGACTTCACCCGACGGCATTTTCAAAATGGCCTTGCCACCTTCTTTAGCTACCAGCTGGCAGAAAGAACCGGCCGAACGCGCCATCTGTCCGCCCTTACCAGGACGCATCTCGACATTGTGGACGTCGGTACCCAGCAGCATCTTGCCGAGCGGCATGGAGTTACCAACACGATTCTCAACCGACTCGCCCGACATCAGAATATCATCCACTTTCAGATCATTCGGGGCCAAAATATATGCCTTCTCGCCGTCAACATAGTGAAGCAGGGCGATTCTCGCCGAACGATTCGGATCGTATTCGATGGAAGCCACGCGGGCGGGGACATCGTACTTGCAGCGCTTGAAGTCGATCACCCGATACATCCGCTTGTGACCGCCTCCGCGGCAATATGCCGTAATACGTCCTTTATTGTTGCGCCCACCACTCTTTCTCAGGGGCCGCAAAAGCGATTTTTCCGGAATCGTCGATGTAATCTCATCGAAGGCGGGAACCGTTCTGAATCGCAGCGACGGTGTCGTGGGACGAAATTTCTTAACAGCCATTTTTCACACCAACCTTCTGTTATACATTCTCGAACATCGCGATTACCTCACCCTTTTTGAGGCGCACGATGGCCTTCTTCCAGGTCGAGGTCTTTCCCTCGTTGCGGCCCATGCGACGGGACTTGCCCGGCACTATCATCGTTCTGACATCTTCAACCTTGACCTTGAAGAGACTCTCGGCAGCCAGTTTAATCTGGTGCTTGTTAGCCGTCTTATCCACCTCGAACACGTATTCGTTGTTTGCCTCGCGCAGATTCGTCGAACGCTCGGTCGTCAGGTGAAGTTTTATTATTTCTCGAGGGTCTCTTCTCATCCGAACACCTCATGAACTTTCTCAAGCCCGGCCTTCGTCATAAGGATATAATCCGCATTGAGCAAATCATACCCGTTGGCGAGCGCCGCTCTGCCGTATTTGACCTTTTGCAGGTTGCGACAGCTGAGCAAGCAACTCTCGTTCTGACCTTCGTCCAGAATAAGACATTTCTTGCCCGAGAGCTCGAACTTGTCAAGTATTCCCAGAATGGTCTTGGTCTTGATCTCGGCCAGCTTGATCTCGTCGAGAACACGTATGCGATCGGCCTGTGCCTTATCGGCGAAAACCGAACGAATAGCCATCTGCTTCATTTTCTTGGGCATGGCGTTACCGTACAGTCTCGGCTTCGGGCCGAACACCGTACCGCCCCCTCTCCACAGAGGCGAGCGGATAGTCCCAGAGCGCGCGTGGCCGGTGCCTTTTTGCCGCCACGGTTTGCGCCCGCCGCCACTGACCTCGGAACGCTCCTTCGTCTTGGAGTTTCCCTGACGCTGGCGGGCAAGATAAGTCACGATATACTGGTGGACCAAAGATTCGTTGGGTGTAACCTCGAAAACCTCCGGCTTCAATTCCACCGTCCCAATCGCGGCACCGTCTTGATTATAAAGTTTAGCTTCCATCTTCTATTTCCAACCTAGCCTCGATTCGTTGACCGAATCTTAACCACCGAGCCGGTGAATCCCGGGACGGCGCCTTTAACAAGCATTAAATTCTCATCCTCGATAATCTTGACTATCTCAAGATTAAGCGTGGTCACTCTGTCTCTGCCCATTCTTCCAGCCATACGCTGCCCCTTGAAGACGCGTGACGGGTAGGAAGACGAACCAACCGAACCAGGAGCGCGCCAGCGGTCAGATTGACCGTGAGTCTTGTTGGCGCCCTGGAAATGGTGACGTTTCATAGCGCCCGCAAAACCCAATCCGCGAGAAATACCGGTCACATCGACCCTTTCACCGGGCTTAAATATCCCCACCTTCAACTCAGAGCCAACCTCAAATTCGCTCTCGTCGCAGGTGATCTCCCTGAGATAGTGCGTCGGCTCCACATTCGCTTTGGCGAAATGGCCGGCCTTGGGCTTGTTGACCAGATTCTTGCGCTGGGGCTTAAAACCGACCTGATAGGCAACGTATCCGTCCTTATCAGAGGTCTTCTTCTGCACCACCGGGCACGGTCCGGCCTGAATTACCGTTACCGGAACCGCCTCACCGTCAGCCATGAATATGCGGGTCATGCCGAGTTTCTTGCCTATTATCTCTTTCATATCAATCAAACCCTATCAGGTCTTAATCTCCACGTCAACACCGGCCGGGAGATCCAGCTTCATTAAAGCGTCGACAGTCTGAGGCGTGGATTCATAGATGTCGATGACACGCTTATGTACCCGGGTCTCAAACTGCTCCCGCGACTTCTTGTCCACATGCGGCGAACGCAAAACCGTGTAGACCGTCCGCTTCGTCGGAAGCGGCACCGGACCTACTATTTTGGCTCCGGTCCGAAGTACCGTACGCGCTATCTCCTTCGTCGACTTGTCGAGGGCGTAGTGGTCGTACGCTTTGAGCCTTATTCTTATTTTTTGAACATCCATCGTTTAACTACCTTCTATTCCAATATGTCGGCAATGACGCCGGCGCCAACCGTGCGGCCACCCTCGCGAATGGCAAAACGAAGCTCCTTCTCCATCGCTATCGGCGTGATCAACTCCACCGATATCGTGATGTTGTCTCCC